>JADKIR010000004.1:2400000-2753709 GCA_016722655.1 Cytophagaceae bacterium | reverse complement strand
AATTTTTTGGAAAATACCTTTTTAATTTTTTGGACAATCACAATACCTTTTACCCATAATAAGCTTTTTGAGCAGGTGTTTTTTCTTTTTGTATTGCCCATTTTTTCTCTTTCTTTCAATTCTCTGGTTTTCTTCCGGAGAAAAGTTTGATTTGGGAAAAGTACTGTTTTCTATTCCAAAAAATAGTAAAAGCAATATTATTAACTTCAGTTTCATATTTTTCTATTGAAAGTCATTGATTAAAACGCTCAAATACTCAGGTTAGTCTCTCAAGACTCTGCAAAGTCCATGCCTCGGGCTTGTCGGCAAAATGTATTTTGGTATTTCCCCAAATCTCCTTAAAAACATCAGAAACCCTGTATTTTTCCAAAAATGACTCATCTACCCAATGGCTGTGCGTCATCACTATACCTGGATTGTTTTTGTCCTGTAAGATTTCCACCATTTCACATCCTTCAAACGCTTTGATGCGGTGTTGGTTTTTTTTTAGATATTCGAAAAACTCATCCAGTTTTTCTTCTTTAAACTTCATTTTTACGATTCTTACTATCATCTTTTAAAACAGATTAAGTTGCTCGCTGATTTCTTTTATTTGAGGTAAACTTACATCTTTTGTATTATGCAATTTAGTGTTTATCGTATTTCCAATCACATGGGCAGCCATTTTTTTATCCGAAAAAGGCTTTTTGAGATTTTCGAATTCCAGCTTTGATGTTAACCAAAGATTTTCCATTTTGGGATCCAAAATCACAGGCATTCTTTTTTTTGTGTTATGAATCTTTTCCATCAATGGGTTGGCTTCAGTCGTCAAAATACTAAACGTTGAGACCGGAATTCCCGAATCATTGACCCAGGTATCAAAGATGCCGGCCATAGAAAATATTTGATTTTCAGGCAAATAGATAAAATATGGAATTTTTTCTTTGCCAATAGATTGCCATTCGAAAAAGCCTGTTGAAGGCACAATACATGGCCGGGCATTTCTAAAAGAAGCTTTTTCCTGAGAAGTTTCGATTCTGGCATTTAATGTTTTAGACTTTATTCCTGTGGCAGCAGCAGTACCCGAAATCCAGCTTGGGATTAATCCCCAATTCATCATTTCTATACTCTCGCTTTGATTGGTTATAATTGGCCATGCTAAAAACTCAAAGGCTGAGGCATGGAAAATGGGTTTAAATACCGCCTGATCTTTCAGCCGCTTTTTATATTTTCGTTCCAGATTTTGAGTATCGGTGTTAATCGAATTGTGATAACACATTTTAACTTTTTTTAAGAAGTAAAAATAAGATTTTGAAAGGAATAAATGCAACCTTAGTATTGGATTTTAGTCTTTAAGGAAAATTTAAATAAAATAATATGAAAAAAATACTTGTATTGGCCATTGGGATTTTAGCTATGTTTACAGTTTCAGCTCAAAACAAAGAGGTAAAAAAAGAGATGAAAGTTGATGTTACCGACAGTGATACTCCCGGAAAAAAAAGAATCAGAATTGAGAAAAAAATTGATGGAAAAGTTGAAATCACAGAAAAGGAAATTGATGCTAACGGGAAGTCAGAGAGTATTATTTTAGATGAGAATCTGGATACTTTGATCAATGGGGAAGAAGGTAAAAACACAAAAATCATTATCAGAAAAAGAGAAGATGGAAAAGGTGAAAATTTCGATTTCAAAATTGATGATGACCGTGATTTTGAATGGCAGGAAGAAGGCAATTTTCCGGGAAAAAGGAAGAGATTCTACACTTTTGATGACAATATGAGAGAATTTAATTTTGAAATGGATAGATTACACAACAAACTGGCTGATATTCCTTACAAGTTGAAAGGTGCTAAAATTTACGAATATGACGATAGAATTTTAAAAGAGTTTGGCCCTGCAACCATTAAAGCTGTGGATGTATTTACCAATAAGCCTCAAACCAATGTGTTGAATATCAGGTTTTTTGCTCCTAACGAAGGCGATGTGAAAATCACAGTGCTTGACCTCAACGGTAAGGTAGTTGCAAAAGAAGAAGAAAAGAAATTTAAAGGCGAATACGTAGGTCAAATCAAACTTGACAAAGGCTCGAAAGGTGTTTATTTTGTGATGATCGCACAGGGAGAAGACGGTGTAAGCCGGAAAGTGAGGATAGATTAAGTTTTTTAGATTGTTTTTGTAAAAATTGTCGGGTTTTGGCCTGACAATTTTTTTTTGATGTTTGTTGTAGAAATGTGAATGTTTTTGAAATACATTTTTTCTAAAAATAGCGTAATTAAATGCTTAGAAATATTAGTAATCCTTAAAAAACCACCAAAGAAAAAAATAATCAGCTAAATGTTATATTTGTAAATCAATTTTACTCCAAAGACTGATTTTTTGGATTTTCTCCAAATCATCATTCATTTAGAACTGAAAATAATAAATCAAAAGCTGCATTTCAATCTTCCCCAAATCTATTCTTCCCTCCTACCTTTAATATTCCGCCTATTTTAGCTAATTTTGTGGTTTGAAGGCATGAATCGCTTTTTGGTCTTCAAACAATTTGAATTGAAAATCTGTATTTACATTATTACTGTCAATATTTAGTGAAAAACATTCGGAATTTCTGTATTATCGCCCACATAGACCACGGAAAAAGTACTTTGGCCGACCGTCTGCTTGAGTTTACTGGCACAGTAACAGCCAGAGAAATGCAGGCTCAGTTGCTCGACGACATGGATTTGGAGCGTGAGCGTGGTATTACCATCAAGTCGCACGCGATTCAGATGGACTATATACATGAAGGCGAAAAATATACGCTTAACCTCATCGACACCCCGGGCCATGTGGACTTTAGCTATGAAGTTTCCCGCTCTATTGCAGCTTGTGAAGGGGCTCTTTTGATTGTAGACGCCGCCCAGGGCATTGAAGCTCAGACTATCAGCAACCTCTTTTTGGCTTTGGATCATGATTTGGAAATCATCCCAATTATCAATAAAATCGACCTTCCGGGTGCAATGATAGAGGAAGTAAAAGACCAGATCGTTGATTTGATTGGTATCGATCCTGATACAATCGTGCTGGCTTCGGCAAAAGAAGGGCTGGGAATTGACGACATTCTACATGCCATCATTACCCGTATTCCTGCACCACAGGGTAATCCCAACGGCGAATTGCAGGGATTGATTTTTGACTCAGTTTTCAATTCTTATAGAGGTATTGAGGTAATTTTCAGGGTAAAAAACGGAAGTATCAGAAAAGGTGACAAAGTGAAATTTGTGGCCACCGACAAAGAATATGTAGCTGACGAAATCGGTAGCCTTAAGCTGAAAAAACTACCCAAAGATGTGATTGAATGTGGGGATGTAGGCTATCTTATATCAGGAATAAAAATTGCCAAAGAGGTAAAGGTTGGAGATACCATCACGCATGTGGATCGCCCTTCGAAAGATATCATCAAAGGTTTTGAAGAAGTAAAACCTATGGTTTTTGCGGGTATTTATCCTGTTGACACCACTGAGTTTGAGGAATTGAGAGAATCGATGGAAAAACTCCAGCTCAACGATGCCTCTTTGATTTGGGAACCTGAAACTTCTGCCGCTTTGGGCTTTGGATTCCGTTGCGGCTTCCTGGGTATGCTTCACATGGAGATTGTGCAGGAAAGGCTGGAGCGGGAATTTGACATGACGGTGATCACCACCGTACCATCGGTAAGGTTTATTGTTAATACCAAGCGAAATGAGGTGATACATGTGTCGGCACCTTCTGAAATGCCTGACCCCAATGTGATAAACTCCATCGAAGAACCCTATATCAATGCTCAGATAATCACTGCTTCTGACTATGTAGGGCCAATTATGAAATTGTGTATGGACAAACGTGGCATCGTAAAAAATCAGGTTTATTTGACTGCAACACGTGTTGAGCTCACTTTTGACATGCCACTTTCTGAGGTTGTATTTGACTTTTTCGATAGATTAAAAACCATATCAAGAGGTTACGCATCATTAGATTATTCATTGGCCGGTTATCGGGAATCCAATTTGGTAAAACTTGATGTGTTGTTAAATGGTGATCCTGTGGATGCTCTTTCGGCAATAGTTCACCGCGACAAAGCCTATGAATGGGGCAAGAAACTTTGTGAAAAACTCAAAGAACTTTTACCTCGTCAGCAGTTTGAAATCGCAATCCAGGCGGCAATTGGAGCTAAAATCATTGCACGTGAAACCGTGAAAGCCATGCGTAAAGACGTAACTGCCAAATGTTACGGTGGTGATATCAGCCGGAAAAGAAAACTATTGGAAAAACAGAAAAAAGGTAAGAAGCGTATGCGTCAGATTGGTTCGGTTGAGGTACCACAGGAAGCATTTATGGCGGTATTAAAAATCAATTGATTTGGTATTTTTCGGTTAAAAACTGATTTGAAAAAGGAAGTTTTTTTTGATAAAATTTAATAAATTAAGAGTATTAGATTAATTTTGAATTCCATTTAATTCTAAGCAAAAACAAATATATATGGCAGAGGTAATTAGAATGCCCAAGATGAGTGATACCATGGAAGAAGGCGTAATAGCCGCATGGCATGTGAAGGTGGGCGATGTAGTAAAATCAGGCGACATTCTTGCTGAAGTTGAAACTGACAAAGCTACCATGGACATGGAATCTTACAATGAGGGTACCATTCTATATATCGGAGTAGAAAAAGGACAAGCTGTAGCCATTGATGCCGTGATTGCGGTTATCGGTGCTCCGGGTGAAGATTATAGTTCGTTGATTAGTGGAGGTTCTGCTCCGGCAAAAACAGAGGCTTCACCGGCTCCTGTAGCTCAAGTTACAGAAACAGCACCTGCCGCTGAAAGTATTGACACTTCAAATATCAATGCAAAACTGGTAACCATGCCACTTTTGAGTGATACCATGACCGAGGGAGTTGTACACAAATGGCTCAAAAAAGTAGGTGATACTGTAAAATCAGGTGATATGCTGGCTGAAATCGAAACCGATAAGGCCACAATGGAAGTAGAAGCCTACGAAGATGGCATTTTACTATATCAGGGCGTGAAAGAAGGAAAAGCTGCTGCTGTTAATTCAGTAATTGCGATTATTGGAGAAAAAGGTGCTGATTTTGAGACCCTTTTGAAAGCACATAGCTCACCTGCTCCTGTAAAAGCTTCTGCACCTGCCACTCCGGTTGCTTCACCTAAGGAAGTTTCGAAAGCTGAATCAGGCCCTGCTCCGGCTAAAGAAGCCGCCACGGCACCAGTATCAAATAATTCAGGAAGAATACTTGCATCTCCACTCGCAAAAAGCCTGGCCAAAGAAAAAGGTATTGATCTTTCAGCAGTTGCCGGTTCAGGTGAAGGTGGAAGAATAGTAAAATCTGACGTGGACAATTTTGTACCATCAGCCAAACCAGCCGCTTCATCTGCTTCATCTCCAGTTGCATCAGTTGCCGCAGGAGTAGAAAGTTATGAAGAAATTGCTTTGACTCAGATGCGTAAAGCCATTGCCCGTAGTCTCGCCGAGTCACAATCAACGGCAGTTGACTTCCAGCTTACGATGGAAATCAATATGGATAAAGCCATTGAAGCCCGTATAGTGATGAATGAGGCTTCTCCGGTTAAGATTTCATTCAATGATATGGTATTGAAAGCCTGTGGCGTGGCCTTGAAAAAACATCCAAACGTAAATTCATCATGGAGGGGCGACCACATCCGTCGCAATGCCCATGTACATATTGGAATGGCGGTAGCAATCCCTGAAGGACTGATAGTGCCTGTAATCAGATTTGCTGACTCCCTTCCACTTTCAGTATTAGCTGCCACAACCAAAGATTTGGGAGGAAAAGCAAAAAATGGCAAACTTCAGCCTGCTGATTGGGAAGGTAATACCTTTACAGTAAGCAATTTGGGAATGTTTGGTATCGATTCTTTCACTTCGATCATCAATAATCCAAAAAATGAATCCTGTATACTTTCCGTTGGAGGTATTAAAGAAACTGTAGCAGTGAAAAACGGACAGTTTTATGCCACCAACATCATGAAAGTGACTCTGACCTGTGACCATCGTGTAGTGGATGGAGCAAGTGGAGCGGCATATTTAGTTACATTGAAAGAACTTCTGGAGCAGCCTTATAAATTACTCGTTTAGAAAAAAAATCCTTTCCCCGCGAAAGGATTTTTTTTACAAAAGAATTTGTGACCTCCATTTAGACTTAGCAAAGAAATCAAAAATTAGAACAAATTTTCATTTGTTTCTTTGATCGTTCAAAACTGAGTCAATTATTTGTTTTGAGATATAATTTTGAAAATGTAATCTATCTGGATAGTTATAGATATTTTCTGTGATAGAATTTTTACCTGAGAAATCAAATAACCTTTTCCCAAAATATTTTTTTAAAATTTTCAAATCCTCAGAATTGAACTTTCTTTGGTCAAAAAGCGGAGTGATTACTATATAATAATTGGAATTATGTTTTTTTAATACCTCAATAATTTTTTTAATCCTCTCTTCTTCCTCAACAGAGATTTGAGGTTTATTATAAGCCACAATTACTGGTCTGGAGTATAAAAAACCGCTAGATTTTAAAGAATCTATTTTATTTCTAAAAACTTCATCGTTTTGAGCAAAACCATAATTTTTGATAACATCTGCACTACAGATATGATTGTAATCATTTGTTAAAGTATCAAGAGGCTGATTTACATAGTAACCTGACTCCTCACCTTTTCCAGTCAAAATCTTAAACTTCTCGAGATTAAAAAAAGAAAAAAAACTTACAAAATGAGCGAACTTGTAGGCAACTTTGGATTGTTTGGTAACTTCATAATGATCTTCAGTAGTCAAGCTACCCTCCCCTTCAAAGGTTTTATCGGTATCCAGGTAAATAATAATATTTTTCAATTGGTAGCCTTGGGAGTCCAAAAATTGCAACTTTGCCAAAACACCTCCAATATTCTCAACCCAATCGGCAAAATGAAAAAATTTTGAATCAGGTATTTTCGTTTCTAGATAGCAGCCATATACACCACAGCTACGACTACTTCCTAAAATAAAAGAATTATAGTTTATTTTGGTTGATAAAAGGTTTTTTGTTGATATATCATTAAGCCGCTGGTAACTATAAACCCATCGAAACTTTTTCGATGAAGAAAAATCAAAAAATGGATCAGATTTTAAATATAAAATAATGGCAAGGCCAAACAATAAAAAAATTGGTAAAAAAAAATACCACATTTTTTTTAAATATTGAAACATAAATTTGATTTTGTTTTAATAATTATATAATTCAGAATTAGATTTCTCTCATATTTTAAAAGTAAATATACCTTATCCAAAAAAATAAAGGTTTCAAAAGCTAAAGGGTTGTCCTTAAAAGAAAACCAAT
Organism: Cytophagaceae bacterium; assembly: GCA_016722655.1. Taxonomy (NCBI): domain Bacteria; kingdom Pseudomonadati; phylum Bacteroidota; class Cytophagia; order Cytophagales; family Cytophagaceae; species Cytophagaceae bacterium. The sequence goes on along the minus strand of JADKIR010000004.1, from coordinate 2,746,364 downwards.
TTTTTGGCTCATAAAGATCTTTTCAAAATTGAAAATAGATAAATTCCTGCTGGCTTCCACCGAAAAAGAATATCATTGTAATTAAAAAATAATAAAAAATATACCTAACAAATGGTTTAAATCTTATCCCAAATTTTTGGATACCATATTGGCCTTCCCTACTCATCCATTCTATTACCAGCATAAATAAAATCAAACCCAATACGAAAATTGCTTTTCTAACTCCTGGAAATTCTGGATTAGAGAATATTTCAATTGAAAATATTTTGGATAATATTAAAAAAGCTTGATTCAGGCTGTTGGCTCTAAAAAACACCCAGGCTATTAAAACTAGCTGAAATGTGAAAAACATCTGAAAAATTTCAGTGAAATTTGGGAGAGTTCTACCCTGAGCTACAATCTCAAGATTTTTTCTATTGTTTTGGGTAACCAGTAGGGGTAAAAAATAAATGGCATGAATTAGTCCCCAAACCAAAAAGGTCCAGTTGGCTCCATGCCAAAAACCGCTCACCACAAAAATTATAAAAGTATTTCTTATCTTAAAAATAGTTCCAACCTTGCTTCCCCCAATGGAATGTAAAGATAATCTCTAAACCAGGAAGACAAGGAAATATGCCATCTTCTCCAAAACTCCGCAATATCTCTGGAGAAGTAAGGAAATGAAAAATTTCTTAATAATTCAATTCCAAAAAGCCTGGCGGTACCTAAGGCTACATCAGAATAACCAGAAAAATCGCCGTAAATCTGAAATGAAAAAAACAATGCTCCCAGATAAAGAGAGCTACCATTAAAGTCTTCGGGTGAATTAAAAAACAGATTGGAATAATAAGCTGCGTTATCTGCTATTACTATTTTCTTGAATAGTCCCCATAATATTTGTTTGGAGCCGTCAATTGCTTTTGAATAATCAAAAAATCGTTTCTTTTGGATTTGAGGAAGTAAATGAGTTGCCCTTTCTATTGGACCCGCTACTAACAGCGGAAAAAAGCTGACAAAAACTGCATATTCTACAAAGCTACGTTCCGGTCTGATTTTATCATTATAAATGTCAATAACATACGATAATCCATGAAAAGTGTAAAAAGAAATGCCAACCGGAAGAATAAAATTGAGCGTATCAAAGTGCATATTAACACCTCCGCTTGACATTAATTCAGAAAATGAGCCTACAAAAAAATTGAAGTATTTAAACAATCCCAAAAATCCCAAATTAATGCCAATACTAATCCAAAGCCAAGTTTTCTTCATTTTTTTGGTTTTTGACTCTGCAATCTTCAAACCTGAATAAAAATCAAGTAAAGTAGAGAACATTAACAAAAACAAAAACCTATAGTCCCAATATCCGTAAAAAAAATAGCTGGAAACAAGTAAAAATATATTTTGGTGGTTTAGTTTTTTATTAAACACAAACCAATATAGAATAAAGACAATTAGAAAAAATATTAGGAAACTGATTGAGTTAAAAAGCATGACATATATTGAAATTAATAAAATAAAGGAGATCCAGCATTTCTATATAAGATAAAAAACACGCACCTCAATCGTTAAAATATAATTATTTGTTTGGATATGAGAAAATAATAAACTTTAACACAAATATTACCTCTTTTATTCGGGTTTGATAAAAAATGATTAATTTATTTGTTTTAAGAAAAAAACTAAAAATGCAATCACTTCAACAAAAAAAGATGTGCTAAAATTAGTTAACTGAGTATAAAAACTGTTCAATTGCAATTCTCTGAATTTATAGTAAGGACAAAAAAACAAGTTTTTATCTTACTAATATTTTTCCATCAGAGTTTTCAGCTTAATTTTACCAAATGGAAAAAATCAGATCAACAACCGTACTTGGTATTATTCACGAGGGTAAAATCGCCCTGGGTGCCGATGGACAGGCAACAATGGGCAATACTGTCGCCAAATCAAATGTAAAAAAAGTGAGAAAGCTGGCGGGCGGCAAGATTTTAGCCGGGTTTGCAGGAAGTACCGCAGATGCTTTTACTTTAATTGAAAAATTTGAAGAGAAAATCAACTCCTTTGGCGGAAACATGAAACGAGCAGCCATTGAATTGGCCAAAGAATGGCGTACTGACCGCTATTTGCGTCGACTGGAAGCCATGATGATAGTTGCCAACAAAGAGGAGTTGTTGATTATTTCAGGAACCGGTGATGTATTAGAGCCTGATAATCAGATAGCTGCAATAGGTTCTGGGAGTATGTATGCCCAGTCGGCGGCGGTGGCTTTGAAAAAACACGCTTCACATCTTTCGGCTTATGAAATGGTAACTGAAGGACTCAATATAGCTGCTGACATCTGTATTTATACCAATCACAATCTTGTAATCGAAACTTTGGATTAAAATATCCTGCGAAATCATTAAATTTGATTTTTAAATTTATTCAATGGAACTCGTAAACGAAAATATCAGAATTCTTAGAACAAAAATGGGCCTTACCCAGGAAAAGTTCGCAGAATTGCTGGGCGTAAAACGCTCCCTGATAGGTGCTTACGAAGAAGGCCGTGCTATACCTCCGGCCAATAACCTCTTGAAGCTTTCAAAAGTTTTCAGAGTGAGTCTCGACGATTTGATAAACGTTTCGTTTGAAAATGAAATCAAAAACAATCAGATGAGGGATGAGGAAGGAACCCTATTTTTTTCAAAGGAAATAACCGAAACCAGACCTTCAAAAGTCAATATCAATAATACTACATTTGGATTTGAAGATTTTGAAAAACCAAAAGAAGAAAGAAAGGGCATTCCTTATATCAAATCTGTACTTTTTGAAAAATATATTCTGAATCCTGATTTTGGACAATTTTCAGATGGTTTGCCTAATTTACAGCTTCCGTTTTTGTCAAAATCTAACCTGACGGCCTTTGATGCACCTCTTGATTTTTTGCTCGAAAATTGTATTTTGATTTGTGAAAAACTTTCTGATAAATATTATTTTCAGGAAGGTCAAAATTACCTTTTGGTGACCAAAAATCATGGTTTTATTTACAGAAGAATCTATAATCAACTCAATTTCAAGGGAGTATATCTGGTTAGCAGTGATAAATCAGGAATACCAAGCCTTGAAATATCCGCTGTTGATGTCAAGGAAATCTGGAAAATTGAGGCTTATTTTTCAAAAAACCTTCCACAACCTAATCCATCTTTGGAAGGAATAAGAAGAAAAATAGATGATCTAAAAACCGAGATTGATTTTATGGATGACTTTCAATCCAGGAAATAATTTTTGACGGTTTCACCAACAAAGCTTCGCCAAGCAAAAACCACATTCCATCACCATATTCTACATGTAAACCGGCTTTTTTTGGAGTAGATTCAAATGCTTTTTCGAAAATAAAATCACCTGAATAATAGTCTTTCAGAAAATTATTGAGCTTACCGAAATCAAAATTATTGACAACTTTGTTGTTGGCTGTGAGTTTAAATTCTCTTTTCTCAAAGCTACCCAAAAATCTATACTTTGTAGTTTGAGCAGGTTCCACTCTCCATACCTGAACCTCCAAAGGACGTTCAAGTGAATTTTGTTCCAAAGCTGCCTGATGGAATTCTTCAACAAAGCACTTCCACAAACCGGAATTTTTGGGGTAAAAAGCCTCATTTTCATGCATTACCTCCCAATAATCCTGCGATTCCTCAATCTCTGTCGGGAAAGTTTTTTCGGTCTTTTTTAACAAATTTTGAAGAAAATCGACCCAATTGGTACCTAAAGCTCCTCTCAAATGCACCGATTCGTCCAGAGAAAAACCTTCTTCCAGTATCTCTGATTCAGTAAGTTGGTCTCTGTCAAGATAAGATAATTCAAACTCGTATTTGATCTTCTCCCTGGAAAGCTCCAGTTTCAATTCAATTGCATGGGCATAAGGTGGGGGTTGTAGCTCTGAGGTCTGAAATCTAATACGATACAAATTCATTGATGGTTCTGATTTTATCTACTTTTGCCGAGGCAGTTTCGACAAAGTTTTTCACAAAAAATATTTCTTTCGGAACCTCAAATTTACTAAAAACAGGAGTCAAATCAGTCAAATCCACAATTTTTTCATGGCTTTCTATCACTAATACCAGTTTTTGTCCAAGTTTTTCATCAGCTTTTCCATAACAAAAATAGCGATTGGGCCACTGAAAATGATCAGCTAGTTTTCTTTCAATCTCCTCTAACTGAATTTTTAGACCTCCACTGTTTATAATATTGTCAGCTCTTCCTTTCAACACAAAACATCCTTTCCCAACTATTTCAATAACGTCGTTGGTCTGCACCCACTCGTTTTCAGTAGTTGGAGAAAGAATTCTGAGGCAATTATTGGTATTGGTTTCAATACTTACATCTTCCAGGATTTTAAAATAATCTTGCCCTTGACCCACATTCTTTAAAGCAATATGGCTGATGGTTTCGGTCATGCCATAGGTCTCAAAAACAGGGAGTTTTAGTTCAAATATTTTATCCCGCAATGATTTATTTAATGCGGCACCTCCGGCAATGATAACTTTTGCAGTTTTCAGAATCTTCATACCCTGATCTGACTCAAGAATCGTCTGCAGTTGAAGCGGCACAAAGGAAAAAAAGTTTTTTCCATGATTTTTCGTAATCAGATACTCCATTTTCCCCATGGAATCAAAAGGATTGGATGTAGGCTCCACTACAATCATATCACAACCGATATGTGCCGCTCTGAGCACCATCATCATGCCAGCAATATAATTGACATTGAGGCAACAAAAAAACAAATCATCCTGATTGATTTTCAGAGCTTTACGCGAGAGATCAATAGAGGCCTCAATTTGGCTTCTTTTGACCAAAATCTCTTTAGGCCTACCCGTTGAGCCTGAGGTTTTCAACTCAAATACTTCTCTACCCGACGACCACTGATTTAATAAATCGTTGACTTTATCAAAATAGCTATTGGTTGGGTCGGTATTTACAATTTCTCCTTCTTTTGTAATATATAACATGGCTTATTCAAAAACACGAAGAGTATTGGTATTGGCTGTAAAAGTAACATTATATTTTTTAAGTGCACTAGCAGCAGGACCTTTACTTACGGCTCCGTTTTCTTTGAATTCTGACCCATGATTGGGACATTGAAAAATCGACGAACCCGAAATATACTTTACAGTCGTTGACTCGTGTGTACAAACAGATGAAACAGCGATCCAATTGTCAGCCAGGGTACGTGCAATAATAACTTTCTGGTCTGAAACCACTAAAAACCCACCTTTGGTTTGCAATGCTTTATTGGCAGTAGCGGAGATATCAATACTGAAATCTACCTTTCCCGAATTTCCACCCGGATTTGGATCAGGAATTTCAGTTTCACCACAACTCTGAAGACAATTCATCAACACAATCGCTCCAAAACCCACACCGACTTGTTTGAGAAAGTCTTTTCTGTCAATTGTTCCTGCACTTTTATCCATTGTTCTATGTAAAAATTTAAGGTTTTATTTTTTATAAATTCAGGTATTTTTATTCTTATAAAGAAAATTTTGGTTTCAGGAAAGCACATTTCTTTCAAAAAACAAAACTTTTAATACTTGCCAAAAATAATATTTTTAATCGAATATCTTTATTTTTACATCTCAAAAAACATTTTTAGAATCATTATGTTTTTGGAATGACAGTAAAATCTAAAAAGATTCTATTTTTTTTAATTATCACAAAAAAATCATTGTGACCGACTCAATAGAAAACAAAAATGTTTCAAAAAATCCTGGTTTGATTGGCTATGCCCATACAGCAGGCAGTGCCGTAATTAAACCCGAGGACATGGGCAAAGTAAAAGGAAAAGCCCAGATGGCCATGCGGCAACAAACTCAGGATCAACTCAATAAAATCATCAGACAAATAGAACTTCTGGGTCGGCAAGCTCAGGAAATCAACGACCGCATTGAAGTTTCTGAACGGATATATGATGCTCAAATGAGCTTTGAGCCTATCATTAACCATCATTATTATTTATACGAAAAAACCGATGGAAGTGATGTATTATCAATGGTGGCTCCTGAGGAATGGGGTAGAAAAATGCCCTATATACGCTTTCTGGCAAAAGTATTTTTGATGGCTGATCACACATGGCAGGTAGATTTCCTCAATGCAGAAGAAGTTGAAATAGAATTATAAAAAAATTAAAAAACATGAACTATTGGTTAGTAAAATCAGAACCTTTTAAATTTTCCTGGGACAAGTTCGTTAGTAAAGGAGGTGATATGTGGGACGGTGTCAGAAATTATGCGGCCCGCAACAATCTGGCAGCGATGAAAGTCAATGATCTGGTGCTTTTTTATCACTCCAATGAGGGATTAGAAATAGTAGGTTTGGCCAAAGTAGCAAAGGAAAGTTACCCAGATCCAACTTCAGAGGATCCAAGGTGGGTGGTAGTTGATCTGGTACCTGTAGAAAAGCTCCCAAAAACTGTCACTTTGAAAACCATAAAATCTGACCCAATATTGTCAGGTATGGCAATAGTTAAACTATCGAGATTATCGGTTGTGCCGGTAAGAGCTGAGGAATTTGACAGGATAATGTTATTGGCAAATGAAAATTAGAATTTTGTTATTTTTGTTGTTTGGGTTCTTTGTCTCTTCTGCACAAGAAATGTTGCAAGTGGGAATTAGTGGCTCTAATAACCAGATCAGGGTAATCAACCTCCACGAAGATGGAATGGTAGTACTTGACAAAGCCAGCAACGGTTTGTTAAAAATAAAACGCATTGATAAAGACCTTAATATAGTTTGGGATGTTGACTCGGAATTGCTTTCAAAAGAAAGTTTTATGGAAGAATACTACGACGGCAGGTTTTTGTATCTTCTACTTGACCAGCGTAACAGTGAAAATTTCAGCGTATTAAAAATTTCTGCTTCATTTGCGGCCATCCAAAAAATCAATATAAAAACGGTTGCCAATTTTGAACTGGCTCATTTTAAAGCTAGTGAAAAGGGAATAGTTTTGGGCGGTAGTGTAAAAACAGAACCTTTCCTGATATTTATGGAAGAAGGTTCAAATATTCCCAAATATGTTACAGCCAACCTGAAAGGGGAAGCCCAGATACAGTCTATCGATACATTTGAAGATAAAATTGTGGTTACCTTTCTTAATAAAAATAGGAAAAAGAGCCAGGCAATCATAAGAGAATTTAACTTTTCAGGAAAGATTACAAATACTACAGTAATTCCAAATACTGAAAAATATGAATTCCTCAGTGTCAAGTATTTTCAAAACTCCAGCCAGAAATTGATATTAGGAAATTATGGCTTTGGAGGAACCAATCTTGATGGCATAAAAAGCTCACAAGGAATTTATGTTGCTGACCTTAATAATTCCAATAAAATAAAGTATTACAGTTTCGAAAACTTTAAAAATATTTTTGCCTTTCTATCAGAAAAACAACAAGAAAGGTTGAAGAAGCAAGTAGAAAAGAAAAAAGACAAAGGAAACGAATACATTTTTAACTATAGATTACAAATAAACGAGGTCATACCTGATGGTGAAAACTTATTGATTTCGGCCGAAGTTTATATGCCCGAATTCAGGAATAATTCTCTGAGCAGCCCATATTATGGCGGAAGCACTTTTTACCCTTCTGGCCTTTGGGGAAGACAGTATCTCAGCAATTATTATTGGATGAATAGTCCGGCATTTTGGGGGTATAGAAACAGAAGTACGCAAGTTTTTGATGGATTCAAATATCTTGAAGGAACGGTAATCTCATTAAATTCTGACGGAAAAATCAATTGGGACAATTCTATGCTTTATAAAAATGTAAGGTATTACCAATTAAAAAATCACTCCAAAGTGAGTATGGCTGCCGTAAATCCAATCGTTTATTATGTTTCTGATGATAAATTTTATGTAACCGAATTTGACAACACCGGATCCAAAAGCCTCTTTAAAGAATACGACAAAACCAGTCTTAATTTAGGCACAAAATCTAAAAAATCTGAATTTGAAAATCTGGAGCATTGGTACGACAACTATTTTCTAAATTGGGGAGTACAAAAAGACAGCGATAACAAATTGGGCTACAAACAAATGTGTTTTATTCAGAAAATTCCTATTAAAAAATGAGGCTATTTTTAATTTTGCTTTTTGCATTTCCAGGTCAACTTTACAGCCAACTCATGCAAAATATTGAATTTGAAGTAGTTGGCAAACCCACATGGCATACGCTTGTACCTATGGGTAATAAAGGTGCTTTGTTTTTTATAAAAACGGATCAAACTAAAGCCAAGGTTTTGTTTTTTGACGAAAATCTTAAAAAAAATTGGGAAAAAGAAATTTTTCTGGATGTGGAAAGAGCTCCTACAGCCTATACTTTTGATGCTCAGAAAGTCACATTTTTATTTAGAGAAACCAATGGAATGTATTATCAGGTTTTTATATTTAACCTCGCCGACGGCACATTTTCTACTAAAGGTTTTGAATTAAGAGAATATTTTGATGACCAGGATTATGTCATTTTTGACGATAAAATCATATTGGCCGGGGCTACCGAAAATCATGCTGCTTTCTATGTTTATAAATTTTTAACTGATGAAGGCAAACTTTACAAAACTGGAATAGAAGGAAAAGCATTTCTCCAGGAAATTATTCCTGACTCAACAGGAACAAAATTTACAACACTTTGGACCGTAAAAACTTTAGGATACGCTAATGTTAAACGTAAAAAAGGAGAATATGTAAAAAGCACTAAGCTGGCTCTGGCCCAATTTGATTCTTCCGCAGTTATGCTTAATCAAATTTCGGTAGAACAGAATGCCGGAAATTTTCCACTAACAGGCCAAATGATTCTGAAAGAGGATAAACTGATAGGAATAAGTGGGACCTATCAAAATATTTCCGGAGATAAAGGCTTGTTCTTTAGTGCTTTAAACAATAAAAAAACATTAATAGTCGAGCATATTTATTCTTTTCAAAAATTATTGAGCGGCCAGCCTGAATTTTCGAAAAATGACCTTTCGAAAATCATAAAAGAATTTGGATTTTTGCCACATAAAACCATAGAATCAGACGAAGGTTATAGACTTGGTGGTGTGTTTTATAAAACTGAAACCAAAAATATTTCCCGGCAGATTGACGATTACAATAATAACAACAATTCCATTTTTGGTCGGACCAATTCCAGAACACAGTCGGCAACAGTTTTTGCTGGATTTCGATATCTTTCAGGTATTGTACTTAATATCAGCCCTTCCGGCCAGATAATTAACCAAAATCGTTACGATTTAAATCAAATAAATCCACAACTCAAGCAATCGCTCAGCTATAATACCAAAGGCTCAGTTGCCTGGTGCTTAAAAGGAAATCTTTCAACAAGTAATCTGAATATCGGCACAAAACCCATCATTTACAAGCTATCTGATGAACAAGCCACCCAAAAAAACATATCCTTCCTTCCTGCTTATAATGAGGTAAGGCATTGGTACAATGAATATTTTATTGCAGATGGCTCAAAAAGTAAAATAGAAGTATTACAACTGAAACCCACAGAGCCAACCGGAACATTAAAAAAGAAAAAAAAGAAAACTTCTGCGGCTTTTACTCAAATCAGAAAAACTATTTATCTCACAAAAATTGCATCGGGTAAATAAACATTTGCAAATCAGCCTAAAGTTTAGCTGCATTTCTTTCGGTTTTGAATAAAAATTCGGAATTTTGCACTTTATTAAATTTCAATGTTTAATGTTTCGATTTGCCGGATATGTATTTTTCATTCTTTTGCTTATGACAGCCTGTTCTGATCATTCAAGAGATGAATTCAATATTCCGTTAAAGAAGACAAATCAGGCAAACAACAATGAACATCTGGCTGCACTGAGTATTCTTTCTGATGCCATAAAAAACAATCCCAGCGATCCTGTAAATTATTATAAAAGGGCGTTGCTGCATTACAATATTCAAAATTATAAAGACGGACTGGTTGATATTACCCGTGCCGAAAAACTAGATCCTAACTCAGGTCTATATTTATATTATAAAGCAAAATTTGAAAGTAAACTCGAATTGCCTTCGGCACTGAAAAATGCCCAGTTGGCAGAGTCACAAAAATTTGATTCTCCCGATTTGTATATTCTTCTGGCCGATTTATATCTAAAGGAAAAGCAGTTTTCAAAGTCTCAGCATTATATGAGGAAAGCAGAAAATGCTTACCCTTATAACTCTGATTTGTTTTTAGTAAAAGGTAAATATTATGCCCGACAGGCTGATACACTTACGGCTATTAACAATTTTAAGAGAGCTTTGTCACTTACTCCACATCGAATTGATGCCTACGACTATCTGATAAAAACATATAATGCAGCAAAAATGCCGGACTCAGCTCTGGTTTATAATGAAATGGCCCTTAAAAAATTCCCGGATTCGAGAGAATTGGTTTTTAATAAGGCTCAGATTCTTGAAAATGTTGGTGCTCTTGACAGTGCCACAAAAGTGTATAAAAGGTTTTTGATGCTTGAACCGGGAAGGTACGATGTATTGGAAAAAGTGGGTGATATCTATTTCCGGAAAAAGAATTATGCGGCAGCATTTTTGGTTTATGATAAATGGGGAAAAGCCCAGCCTGAACAAACCAAAGCCTTTTTGAAAGCTGCCGGATGTTATGAAGTTCAGAAAAAATATGCAGAAGCAAAAAGCTATCTGGAAAAAATAAAAGATAAAAATCCGGAGAATATAAATATCAGTAGCGAAGTAGATCGTCTGACATATATTCTTGATGCTCAGGAAAACCGATATTATGATTACAACGAAACTTACAAATCAAACACAAGGTCATCAAAAAACAAGACTCAGGAAGAACCCGAAGCTAACAGAAGAATATTTGACGATAATATCGGAACAATAGAAAAAATACAAAAACGCAGTCAATTGAATTTGGGTAGAGATACCACCAGACATTAAGACAATGATAAACATTACATTACCTGACGGTAGCATTAAAAGTTTTGAAGGAAAGACTACTCCTATGGATGTGGCACTTTCGATAAGTGAAGGATTGGCAAGAAACGTTCTTGCAGCAAAAATAGATGGAAAAGTGGTGGATCTTAACACCACAATAGAGGCAGATTGCACATTGCAGCTGCTTACGTGGAATGATACTGAAGGAAAATCTACTTTTTGGCATTCATCAGCTCACCTAATGGCAGAGGCCCTGGAAGCATTATATCCTGGAGTAAAATTTTGGGTGGGTCCTCCGGTTGAAAATGGCTTCTACTATGATGTTGATACCAACGGAAAGCCCATTTCTTCTGACGACTTTAAGACTATAGAAGACAAAATGATCGAACTCGCACGTCAGAAAAATGATTATGTGAGGATTCCGATTTCGAAAGCTGATGCCCTGAAATATTTCAAAGAAAAAGGAGATGAATATAAACTTGACCTTTTGGAAGGATTGGAAGATGGCAATATTACCCTTTACAAACAGGGCAATTTTACTGATTTATGTCGCGGGCCACATATTCCCAATACCGGATTTATCAAAGCTGCAAAAATCACTAATGCGGCTGCCGCCTTTTTCAAAGGAGATCAAAATAACAAAATGCTCACCCGCGTTTATGGTGTAACATTTCCAAAAGCCAAAGAACTTGAGGAATATTTGACCCTACTGGAAGAAGCCAAAAGACGTGACCATAGGAAATTGGGTGCCGAACTGGATATATTTACTTTTTCTGAAAAAGTAGGAAAAGGCTTGCCTTTGTGGTTGCCCAAAGGTGCCATGCTGAGAGAAAGACTTGAAAACTTCCTGAAAAAAGCCCAGCTAAAAGCAGGATATTTGCCTGTTGTGACTCCACATATTGGTAGCAAACAGTTATATGAAACCTCAGGACACTGGGAGAAATACGGAGAAGATTCTTTTCAGCCGATAAAAACTCCTGAGGAAGGTGAAGAGTTTATGCTGAAACCCATGAACTGCCCTCACCACTGCGAGATTTTTAAAGCCAGACCCCGCAGTTACCGAGATTTGCCGATGCGTTTGGCTGAGTTTGGTACAGTTTATAGGTATGAACAAAGCGGTGAGTTGCATGGTTTAACCCGTGTAAGAGGCTTTACACAGGACGATGCCCACCTTTTCTGTACCAACGATCAGGTAGAAGATGAATTCAAAAAAGTAATTGATCTGGTATTATATGTTTTCAAATCGCTTGGATTTGAGGACTTTAGTGCTCAGGTTTCTTTGCGGTCACGCGAAGATCGCTCAAAATATATTGGCTCTGACGAAGACTGGAATAAAGCCGAAACGGCGATACAAAAAGCAGCTGACGAAAAAGGCCTTAAAACCGTGGTAGAATATGGCGAGGCAGCCTTCTACGGACCAAAACTAGACTTCATGGTCAAAGATGCCCTGGGTCGTAAGTGGCAATTAGGAACCATACAGGTAGATTACAATTTACCGAAAAGATTTGATTTGGAATATGTAGGTGCTGATAATCAAAAACATAGACCAGTGATGATCCACCGGGCACCTTTTGGTTCTATGGAGCGTTTCATAGCGATTTTGATTGAAAACACCGCGGGTAACTTCCCATTTTGGCTGTCGCCTGAACAAATCGCTGTATTGCCTATTTCTGAAAAATATGAAGAATTTTCAAATGAGGTCTTTCTTACCCTTCAGGAAAATGACATCAGAGGCTTTATTGATTTGAGAGCTGAGAAAATCGGAAGGAAAATCAGAGATGCTGAGGTGGCAAAAGTACCTCTAATGTTGATTATCGGAGAAAAAGAGGCACAAGATGGCAAGGTTTCTGTTAGGAAAAAAGGTGAAGGCGATGTAGGAACTTTTACAATTGAAGAGTTTATACAATACGCTAAAAATGAAATCAATAAAAATATACCCAAATTTGGGAATAATTGAAAAGTAAATAATAAATTTGGGGCAAATTCGAATAACCACGAATATCACATTAAAAAGAGTTAATGGCAAAAAACATGAAGAGGCCGTACCGTCCACCGGTTAGAAAAGAGGACGAGCACAGAATTAACGAGAAAATCAGAGGCGTAGCTGAAGTGCGATTGGTAGGTGAAAATATTGAAGTGGGTGTATATCCTTATTCAAAAGCTGTAGAATTAGCACATACTCTGAATCTGGATTTGGTTGAAATTGTTCCCAACTCAGTTCCACCAGTTTGTAGAATTGTAGATTATTCTAAATTCAAATACGAGCAAAAAAAGAAGCAAAAAGAACTTAAAGCAAAACAGGTTAAAACTGTAATAAAGGAAATAAGATTTGGTCCTCAAACCGATGACCATGACTTTGATTTCAAACTTAAACATGCAGAGAACTTCCTTAAAGAAAACTCAAAAGTGAAGGCTTATGTGCAGTTTATCGGTCGTCAGATTGTGTTTAAAGAGCAGGGATTCCAACTTTTGGAGCGATTTGTAAAATCACTCGAAGATCTGGGTAAACCAGAAGCTCCGCCAAAATTAGAAGGTAAAAGGCTTAATGTGATTATCGCACCTAAGCCTAAGAAATAATAAAAAAGCCAATCCGGAAGGGTTGGCTTTCTTTATTAATTACTTTTTAATTGAAAGACTAATAATTTCAGAGAACGCCTTTTTTGCTTTTCCTTGCCTATCCCATAGTAATGGATAATTTATCCTACCCGGAATAGGATAGTCGTTTTTCCATGACATCTCATCTTTTACGCCCCATACCGTAACCCTGTCGAGCTTATCTCTTTTTTTGTAAAAAATCCTGAATAATTCAGCATAACGGTCAGCCAGTTTTTGGTTGATATCTTCTGGTAAACCTTCCCGATAAGGATCTAGAAAAGTCTTAAATTCTTCATTCTGAAACTGTTTATGCATAAAACCCTGCCCGATAATCTGCCCTTCTTTGGTAACTGGCAGTACATCAACGTCCAATTCCGTAATCATGACCTTTATTCCGCATGCAGCATAAGCATCAATGGCCTCTTCTATATATTGGTTTTTCGGATAATTTAACCCCCAGTGACCCTGAATGCCCACACCGTCAATTCTGATACCGGCTGCCTGAAGCATTTTTACCATTCTCACTATCCCTTTCACTTTCGCGGGTCTCCAGGCATTAAAATCATTGTAATATAATTCAGTATTAGGAGCAAATTCGGCAGCGTATTTAAATGCCAGTTTGACCATTTCATCGCCACTCCCTATCCCATTGACCCAAAGGGTTGGACGGTAAGATCCATCATCATCAATCACCTCATTGACCACATCCCAGGCATTTACTTTTCCTGCGTAGCGGCCAGCCACCACTTTGATGTGCTCTTTCAATCTTTCCTTAACTTCGTCCTGAGATTTCAATGAGCCGTTTTCATTTTTAAAAAACCAATCTGGGGTCTGATTATGCCAAATGAGCGTATGACCCACAATAAACATCTTATTTTTTAGGCCAAAATCTACAAAAGCATCGGCCTGAGAAAAATCAAAAGCTCCCGGCCTGGGATTGACCACTTCTGCTTTCATTACGTTTTCGGGAGTAATAGTATTAAACTGGCTCAGCACAATTTCCTGCGAAACCTTGTCTTTGCCCGATACTATGGCATGATTTACCGCAGTACCCATTTTGAAGGCACCGGCATAAACTTCTTTAAGTTTTTCTTTTTGCCCAAAAGAAAACAAAGGCATAAAAGCCAATGCCAGAATTTTTGTAATTTTCATTTTTTATGGTTGAATAAATAAAAAAAAAAGCTCAATGAGTTAAAATCTCTTCAATTTTCTTTAACTCTTCTTCATCAAACTTCTGATTTTCAACAGCTTTTAATGAATCTAAAAGCTGACTCACTCTACTAGCTCCAATCAACACCGTGGTGATTCTATGGTCTTTGAGCAACCAGGCAAGGGCCATTTGTGCCAAACTTTGTCCTCTTTCTTTCGCAATCTCATTGAGAGCTGAAACCTGAGAGATTATTTCCGGCGTAACTCTGTCTTTTTGCAAAAAACCTGTTACTTTTCCCGCTCTCGAATCATCAGGAATGCCATGAAGATATTTATCAGTCAAAAGCCCCTGAGCCAGTGGTGAAAACGGAATACACCCTACCCCATTTTCTTCCAATACATCAAGGAGACCTTCTTCGGGGTCACGTACCAGCATAGAATATTTGGGCTGATGTATCAGGCATGGCGTGCCTAAATCTTTCAAAATAGCCAATGCCGCACGGGTCTGCTCTGCATCATAATTGGAAAGACCTACATAAAGTGCCTTACCTTGTTTTACCAGTGTATCCAATGCTCCCATGGTTTCTTCCAGCGGAGTTTCAGGGTCTGGTCGATGGGAATAGAAAATATCAAAATACTCCAACCCTGTACGTTTAAGGCTCTGATCACAACTGGCAATCAGATACTTACGTGAACCCCATTCACCATAAGGTCCGGGCCACATGTTGTAGCCGGCTTTTGAAGAGATAATCAGTTCATCTCTGTAGGGTAGAAAATCTTTTTTTAGTAAAACCCCGAAATTTTCCTCAGCAGAACCCGGAGGCGGACCATAATTATTGGCAAGGTCAAAATGTGTAACACCGTGATCAAAGGCAGTCCTGAGTATTGCACGATAGTTTTCAAAAGTATCGACTCCGCCGAAATTGTGCCACAAACCCAGAGAAATTTCAGGCAGTTTCAGCCCACTTTTCCCGCAGCGGCGATAGTTTATTTTGTCGTAACGTTGTTCGTCTGCTAAATACATAATTGTAATTTTACCACCAATGGTGGACGGTTTGGTTAAAATATTTCTTATAAATTTCCTTAACAATCGTCAATTCTTCGGCTGAAAGTGCCGGCTCATTCAGCGATTTCAGGTTCTCAGTGATTTGCTCAGGCCGCGATGCTCCGGGAATCACCGTGCTCACTTCATCAAACATCAGAATCCATTTCAAGGCCTTTTGTGCTAAAACTGCTTTTGGGCCAAAAAGAGCCTTTAATTCCTCCACGGCTGCCAATCCGGTTTCATAATCTACGCCTGAAAAGGTCTCTCCTTTGTCGAAAGCCTCGCCATTACGGTTAAAGTTACGGTGGTCGCCAGCTTCAAATTTTGTTTCTTTAGAATATTTACCCGAAAGCATCCCACTCGCCAAAGGAACTCTTACTATCACTCCAATATTTTTCTTTTTTGCCTGCTCAAAAAATAATTCAGATGGTCGCTGACGAAACATATTGAAAATAATCTGAACCGTTGTAACATTTTCATATTCAATGCCTTTCAGTGCTTCCTCGATTTTTTCAACACTTATACCCAAATTCTGAATCTTGCCCTCAGATTTTAGTTTTTCAAATTCTCCGAAAATCTCAGGGCGATAAAACACTTGTGTAGGCGGACAATGCAACTGAATCAAATCCAAAGTCTCCAATTGGAGCCGTTTCAGGCTATCTTCCACATATTTTCTCAGTGCAACAGGCGTGTAACCCTCATTTACATGTGGATTTATCTGCCTGCCACATTTGGTGGCTATAAAAAACTTCCCTTTATGCGATTTTAAAAATTTCCCGATGGTTATTTCTGATTCTCCGTCGCTGTACACATCGGCGGTATCTATGAAATTGATACCCTGTTCCGCAGCCTCATTAAGTATTTTTTGGGCCAGTTTGTGATCAAAATCGCTCCCCCACTTACCTCCTACCTGCCAGGTGCCCAGCCCGATTTCGGATACCTTTGCCCCAGTTTTTCCTAAAATTCTATAATTCATTTTTTAAAATTGGTTGAAAAATCAAAATTACGGAATCATTGATAAAATAATTAGAATTCTAGGTAAAGGATTTTGAAAAGCAGAAAGGTTTAATCAATTTTACTATCTTAAAAAAACAAAAAATATTTTGGATAATTTCGTACCCCTAGCCGAACGTCTCCGACCACGCACCCTGGATGACTACATAGGTCAGGAACACATTCTGGGCAGAGGCAAAGCTCTCAGAATAGCCCTGGAAGCCGGTCTTTTGCCTTCCATGATCCTTTGGGGACCGCCGGGAGTGGGTAAAACCACGCTTTCACTCATGTTGGCCGAAATTACCAAGCGGCAGTTTCACAGCCTGAGTGCCATCAACGCCGGGGTGAAAGATCTCAGGGAAATTATCAATAAGCCTTCCGGCTTGTTTCCTCCTATCTTGTTTATTGATGAGATTCATCGTTTTAACAAATCGCAACAAGATGCACTGCTGGGTGCGGTTGAAAAAGGCAAAGTAACTCTGATAGGTGCCACCACCGAAAATCCCTCTTTTGAGGTTAATTCGGCATTACTTTCACGCTGTCAGGTATATATTCTGGAGGCTTTCGGAGAAAAAGAACTGATGGCCTTACTTAATAGAGCCCTGGAAAAAGACGAATGGCTGCATAGTAAAAATGTGAAAATTTCGAGTACCGACTCGCTTTTCAGAATCAGCGGCGGCGATGGCCGAAAACTGCTCAATCTGCTCGAACTGGTGGTCAATGCACAAGTAGGGCAAGCTGAAGTAACGATTGAAAATGAGTTGGTAGAGCAAGTAGTACAGAAAAACCTGGCTCGCTACGACAAGTCAGGGGAGCAGCACTATGACATTATATCGGCTTTTATCAAGTCGCTCAGAGGCTCTGACCCCAATGCGGCATTGTATTGGATGGCCCGCATGATTGTGGCAGGCGAAGACCCGAAGTTTATTGCACGTCGGATGTTGATTATGGCCTCGGAAGACATCGGCCTTGCCAACCCTACCGCCATGATGGTGGCAAACAGCTGCATGGATGCCATCATGAAAATCGGGTATCCTGAAGGGCGGATAATACTTTCACAAACTGCGGTATATCTGGCCACTTCGCCCAAATCCAATGCCTCATACGTAGCCATTGACAACGCCATTGCATTGGCTGAGCAAACTGCCCATTTGCCGGTACCTGTGGACTTAAGAAATGCCCCCACCAAGCTCATGAAAGAGATTGGATACGGCAAAAACTATAAATATTCGCACGAATATGCCGGAAATTTTGCCAAGCAAAACTTTCTGCCCGACGAGCTCAAAGGCAAAAAAATATACGAACCAGGCAACAATGCCCGTGAAAACGAGATCCGACGCTCGCTCCAAACCTGGTGGAAGGAGTGGTATGAGTATTGATGATTTTAAGGGAGAGAAGCCTGTTTTTTAAACGATTACAAAATAAAAAATTCAAAGTCTAAATTATGATTTATTAGATTATGATGATTTTTGAGATTTAAAAACAAAACTTTAAATTTATATAAAATAAAAAAATCAGCCCATAATCACCGTAATCAATTAAATCATAAAAATCAAAGTTCAGACTATTATGCATAATCAAATGAATCCTAAATATCAAAGCTCAGACATTTTCCCACTCTTCGATACTTTTTGGAATAATACGGAGCTGAGAGGGACGGTGTTTGAAAATAAATTAGATACCCAAAAAGAGGCCGCAAAAGACGAGTTCGAAGGTTTAGTTAATGACATTAATTCGTTGATATATCAATTTATTAGTATAAAATGAAAAATATTTTAAAAGAAAAAGATATACAAAGCTTTTTTGTTTTTGGAAATTCATTAATTTTTTTACAAAACAAAAATATTTTTCAAGATGGGAAATTAAAATTAATTGATATCGAAAGTTTCGGTGTTAAAAATGAATTTGCGTTTTTTCATAAACAGGAAAATGAAAATTTGGTTTCTATTCAGCTTAATCAAAAAAATGAATTAATAAAACATAACTATCCAATTGATGCAGAAATTTGCTTTGAAAATCAAGCATTTTTAGGTTTAAACTATGATAGGCTAACAAAAACCTATGAATATTTTAATTACAATTTGCTTGATCAAAAAATTAAGAAAATAAACAATATTAATTCAAAATCAATCCATCACAAAGTATGCTTACCTTACATTTTTTATAAAACCAAGAATCAATCAGATATTGGCAACTTCCACCTCCCCACCGAAACCACCCTCTGGCAATATGCTATAGCCGACCTGGGGGCAGAGAAAGTGAGCAAAATATTGGGGGTATTTGGGCAGACTTTGGTGGTAGTGGGCTATATACGCGAATACACCTATATGCTTCTTGGCCTTGATGTTCAGTCAGGCCAGGTGCTTTGGAAGCACGAGGAGATATTTGCGGCAGAACTACATGGCAAAGTTCATCCCGTAAAGCTTTCATGTATATATGCTGATTCTGGAACAGGCAAGGTAATTTTATTTGAGGCAGGTGTCTATTCTGAATTCGAAGGCTCTTCAGGCAATATTCTCAAATGGATAAATATTTTCAAGTCTCCACTATCATTTGGCAAATACAAGATGGATGCCTATGCTTTTGATATCTGCGATGCCGACGAAGAGTATATCTATTTCAGAACCTCAGTGCCTGGCTATGGGATGTATTCAGGAGCCGGAATTTTCAATCGTAAAACCGACCAACTGGAATTTTTGGATGTAATCCTTTCAGAAAATGGCAGACCCATAAGCATAGGCCCTCAAAAAGTAAAGGCCACCAAAGAGAAATTTTATGTACTGGATAATCAAAACACCCTGCATATATATGACCGGGAATAATGTCTGAACCGTGGTTTATTTGTTTTTTGGGATTTTGATGATGATATAAATTTAACATAACATGGAAGAAAAAACTAAATATAAATACGCAGACCAAACCTCAAAAATAATAGGTTGTGCTATGAGAGTACACAGCACATTGGGGAACGGATTTCAAGAGGTAATATACCAAAGAGCTCTGGAAATTGAGATGAGGTTAGAGGGCATCGCTTTTCGCAGAGAATTTGAAATGCCCATTTATTACCGTAATCAACATTTAGGAACACGTCGAGTCGACTTTCTGGTTGAGGAGGTTATTTCTGTTGAATTAAAAGCCATTACGCAACTCGAAGATGTGCATTATGCTCAAGCTATCAATTATCTGGAGGCCTATAATCTCGAAGTCGGTTTATTGATTAATTTTGGTGAAAGAAGCCTGTTTTTTAAACGATTACAAAACAAAAAATTCAAAGTCTAAACTATGATTTATAAGATTATGATGATTTTTGAGATTTAAAAACAAAACTTTAATTTTATATAAAATAAAAAATCAGCCCATAATCACCGTAATCAATTAAATCCTAAAAATCAAAGTTCAGACTATTATGCGTACTCAAATGAATCCTAAATATCAAAGTTCAGATATTTACCCACTCTTCGATACTTTTTGGAATAATACAGGGTTTAGGGGGGCTGGGAAATTATTTGGAACAAGAAATGAAAATGATGCTTTAACTTTCTTTAAAACCTTAATAAATGACACAGAATCAATACTATATTCATTCATAGCAGTAAAATGAAAATCAAAAGAATTCAATATGTAACAAATTATTGTGTTACTAAAAATAACGTTTTTTTAGCAAACAAGGACAGAGTTATTAAATCACTTAATAATGAGCTTGAATTTAATGAATTCAAATTTGATGGTGCATCAATGTTTGCTGACGGTGATTTTTTAATAATTCCTGTAAACCCTTCTCAAACTTTTATTTTTGATTTAGTTAAAATTTTTTATGAATTATTAGATTTTAACATTGTTTTTAAAAGTAACTATAGAAATAAAGTGCTAGTTACAAAAACAAGCAATGACAGTACATATTATTTCATTAGCCAATATGACTTAATTCAAAAAAAAATCACTTATACTTCAAGAAAAGAATTTTCAAGTTGGAATGGAGATTTAATAGAAAATAGCTACTATTATATAGATGAAAATCAAATTATTCACTCCTTCCACCTCCCCACCGAAACCACCCTCTGGCAATATGCTATAACCGACCTGGGGGCAGAGAAAGTGAGCAAAATATTGGGGGTATTTGGGCAGACTTTGGTGGTGGTCGGGCAAATACGCGAATACACCTATATGCTTCTTGGCCTTGATGTTCAGTCATGCCAGTTGCTTTGGAAGCACGAGGAGATATTTGCGGCAGAACTACATGGCAAAGTTCATCCTGTAAAGCTTTCATGTATATATGCTGATACTATAACAGGCAAACTGATATTATTTGAGGGAGGTGTCTATTCTGAATTCGAAGGCTCTTCAGGCAATATTCTCAAATGGATAAATATTTTCAAGTCCCCACTATCATTTGGCAAATACAAGATGGATGCCTATGCTTTTGATATCTGCGATGCCGACGAAGAGTATATCTATTTCAGAACCTCAGTACCTGGCTATGGGATGTATTCCGGAGCCGGAATTTTCAATCGTAAAACCGACCAACTGGAGTTTTTGGATGTAATCCTTTCAGAAAATGGCAGACCCATAAGCATAGGCCCTCAAAAAGTAAAGGCCACCAAAGAGAAATTTTATGTACTGGATAATCAAAACACCCTGCATATATATGACCGGGAATAATGTCTGAACCGTGGTTTATAAGATTATCATGATTTTTGAGATTTAAAAACAAAACTTTAATTTTATATAAAATAAAAAAATCAAGTTTTCAGACTTCCAGAATAAAGTTAATTCAACAAACTCAATACTCTTTAATTTTATCGATATCAAATGAAAATTAATTCCAGAATTATTTGTGTTAACCAATTTTCTATTTTGGAAAATGGTCTTTTGTATTTGTCAATTACTGGGGAAGTATTCTTGAATAATAAATTGATAAAAAGTAATGTTGAAACACTTGCATATATTGATAGTAAAAAAAACTTTTTCTTTGGTGAAAAAGGTAAATTAAACACTTATTGTGAAGATCTAAATTCATCCAAATTATTTGACTTAGAATATATCTCACCTTTTTTCAATTCGATGAACGAAAGTATTTATATATGTTATGAATTCAAAATAGAAGATTTTTCGAGCAAAATTATTAAGTATAACATTTTGCTTAAGCAAAAAGAAAAAACCATAATAAACGACTCAAAACTAAAAATTTTGTTCAGTAACAATAAATACCTGGTTCTTTTTGAGTCAGGAGATGAAAATTTCAATTCAATTACATTCTACAACCATCTGACCGAAACCACTCTCTGGCAATATGCTATAACCGGACTGGGGGCAGAGAAAGTGAGCAAAATATTGGGGGTATTTGGGCAGACTTTGGTGGTGGTATGTGGCTAT
This sequence comes from Cytophagaceae bacterium, assembly GCA_016722655.1. NCBI lineage: Bacteria > Pseudomonadati > Bacteroidota > Cytophagia > Cytophagales > Cytophagaceae > Cytophagaceae bacterium. The sequence goes on along the minus strand of JADKIR010000004.1, from coordinate 2,724,310 downwards.
AGCCGTTTCGTTGAAATTCCGAATGGTAATAAAGTGAATGCCAAACTCGAAAAGATTATTGGCCTTTATGTCAACACAGGACATTTACTTTTCGAAACCGACCAATACGAAATCAATGGTGAAACGCATTTTCTTGGATCGGGATTAAACACAAATTGGGTTTTCAACGATGGGGAAACCTTCGTACACGCCATACTTGATGATTATTTGTCCTTCGACACCCAAACAGGAAAAATTACAGCTCTGAATATCAGAGAAATGGCACAAGAAAAAGGAATCAACGGTCTTCAATCTTCCTCAATAGAGGGTAATAAAATTGGTTTCAGGGCATTTGATGACCAATTGGGAGGTTTTCAAAGTGTAATTGGAATTTTCAATACCCAATCCTTAAAAATCGAGGATCATTATACCTATGCCGATGCCAGAAAAGAGGGGGCATATTTTAAACCGGGTCAACCTATTGTATCAGGCAATAAAATATACGCACTAGATTCGAAAAACACCCTGCATATATATGAGCGGGAATAATGTCTGAACCGTGGTATATTTAATTTTTTAGGGATTTTGAAACTAAACTTTGGGTGAATTTTAGAAAAAAAATACTACCAATAATTTTCGTAATCAAATGAATCCTAAAAATCAAAGTTCAGACATTTTATAGTAAGAATAAAAAAAACGGAGCCTCGCAGCTCCGTTTCCTGTTTACTAAACCCCAAAACTTACTGAGAAGTTGAAGTTTCTTCCATCTGATGGCCATATTCCCGGACCGGGGTAAAACTGCGGTCGCTTGGTGAAATATTGCTTATCAAAAATATTGTTGGCATTGAGCTTCAATACCATGTTGGCTCCTACTCTAAATGTCTGATTAAAATCTAATAATCCATAACCAGGTACAAGACCTACCGAACCGGTAGCAGAGGGCATTTCGGTATTCAGGGCATCGGCATAGCTTTTGGCGGTGTAGCTGTAGAGCACCGTCCCGCTGTATTTTTTGTGGCGAAGCGTGAAGCCGTTCCGACTGATGACCGGAGGCGTACTTTCCACTTTATTCCCTTTTATGTCCACGTTTTTGTCACCCACTTTTATATTGCCATTGATATACCGGGCATCAATATAGGCTGTAGAAGTAAATACGGTAATGTTGGTGCTTTTTCCTGTCTTAACTTTATATTCAATGAGTGACTCCAGACCATTGGAATATGAATCCCCAATATTGGTTCTCAAAATATTAAAGGCTGTACCGGCCTCTTCATAGGCGATGGTTCCTGAGCGTTTTCGGTACATTAAACCAAAATAATTGAGGTCGATTTTCCAGTTATCATTTTGTATTCTGTAGCCCAGTTCGGTATTCCAGCCTTTTGAATCCTGAATATTGGGGTCTGTTTTTTCATAAATTGATCCCGGTATCAAATCTTTGAATACAATCGGCCTGTAAGCTTGCGACCATCCGCCATAGATATTCGAGTTTTGATTAATTTCAATCTGTCCATTTATGCCAAAAAGCGGAAACTTATGGTTCATTCTGAAAGGCACCAGCTCGGCATATTTCAGATATCCCTCAAACTCTGAAAACCCGTTTTCGACTCTAAATCCCGGGCTTAGGCTTACTTTTTTACCGAATTTGAATTGGTTTTCAACAAAAAGTGCAACGTTTTTGCTAATCAAATTGAGATCTCGGCCAAACTTACCTTCTATGCTCAAATCATAGTCAGAAGCTGCAGTACCTACTCCTTGCTGTCTGCGATGTAAATCATTCCAAAAAACCTGAACTCCTGCCGACAAATTGCCTTCCACTTTGCCCAATGTATAATTTTTCAAGTATCTCAACTCAGAATTATGAGAATGGTAATTATCAATATCTACCTGACGCTTAGCATATTGCAGCGTAACTGGGTCGATAGCATCAACCACATTAGAAGGTTTGTCAAACATCACACTGTTTCGTTGACCATAAACTGCCGAGGTAAGCCATGAAATCTGAGAAGTTTCAGAAATCTTCCAGTTTAAAGTCAAAGATGGAATGTAAATATTGGGTTGGTAGTAATTCCTGTTTCTAATAGCCATTGTGGGGTCTTTCTCAAACATGGCATCAGACAATGGCCCGGCCAGCTGAATCACATAGTTGGAATGTGACACATCGAGTTTAGCGGAGAATCGCTCACCAGGCTTGTAAATCAATTTAATCGATTCTGCATCAGAATCTGAGGCCGATGACTCCCGATACCCTTTCAAAGAGCGTTTGTTGGCATAAATAAAATACCTGAATTTCCCTAACTTACCCTGAATCTCGTGGTAAGTACTCATCAATCCAAACGACCCGATGGTATTGGTTGTCTGATATTGAATTTTCTTTTCGGTAGTTGGCTCTTTCGAAATATAATTGAGCATTCCGCCAAACTGTGAGCCATATTGTAAAGAACCCGTACCTCGCACCAGCTCTATGTTTTGAACAGCCTCCATTGGCAGCGAAAAATGACTAGCCGGATAACCATAAAGGTCGGTGTTAGTAATTACCCCATCTTTTCTTATGTTAAACTCCCAGCCCCGATGCGGGTCAAGGCCACGTGCCGAAATATTGATCTGGTTACCGGTACCATCCATATCGTAGATAAAAATTCCGGGGATTTTTGAGAAAATCTGCCTTGGATTTTTATCTGCAATACTCGCATCAAGACCCTGGATTTCAATTTTTTCTGTTTTTTTCCCGGAAAAAATATAGGTGCCCTGAATATTGGGAAGGCTTTGCATATTGTATTGGCCCCTTTGCTCATGAACGTTCAATGGGCTTAAAAACAAAGATGTATCATTTTTTACCTGACCTAAAACTGTATTTGAGAAAGCTAAAAATCCTAAAAAATATATTAGTCTTTTCATTGTTAATTTAATTATTTTTCGATTGAAATATTGAATTGACATCTTAGAAATAAGCGACAATTCCGGGATACTATTTTAGATTAAATTTTATTCAAATACCCTTAATATGATTTGAAAAAAATCAAATTACAGGATATGCGTTATTGTAATAAAATAAGAAACAATATTTAAACCAAAGGCGGGAAATATGAAATAAATCATACCGCTTTTAAAAGGTAAAATACTGATCAATAAATTTTTAGCTTAAGAAAATCGGAGGAGGAGAGTAATTTTTGACTGGTGAGCTTTCATAAAAATCCAGGTAATGAAAAATAGATTTCTCAAGTTTAGAATTCCAGAAAAAAGTCAAAAATCCGACGTTTTGATTATGGTATAATTTGCAGAGATTCTTCAAAAAATCATTTAAATGGTTGAGAGGAGTATCCTTATGACCAAAGTTTTCATATACCTGATTGATAAGTTCAAAAACTCCCTTTCCAGTTATTTCTTCTTTCTCAAATACTGTAGTGAGCGTATCATTTGAAAATATTTTCGATTTGGAACGGTAAATTTCACCTTCAAAAACCGCCAGATATCCCTTATGCTCATAGAATCGGGCTTCCGCCAAATAAGGCATTTGAAAAGGAAACTTAATTTCAAGTGTATTACCTTTAAGATTATAAAATATCTCACTATCAGCGTTTTTAGAATTTTCGAATACATAATATTCAAAAAAACTCATTCCCAATAGATAAACTAACAGGAACCCAATGATTGATATTTGAACTAATTTTTTAATAAAAAAGAATTTTTAAAACTTAAAATTCAAATTTAGTCCGTTTGAAGTAATAAAAACATGAACTTGGTCAAGATAATACTGAAATCTTCAAAATTTCATTTCCAGACTTTCTTAAAAGAAGCAAAAAAACCATAGTTGTCATAGATGAGATCACCCTGCTCAATACCTACACCTAAATTAATTGTTCCAGACCAGTAGGGAGCCGGAATCTGAGCTTTTATACCAAATGACATCTGGTCAGCAGATCCAAAATTGTTGAATGGAGAACCAAAGTTTCGGCCATAAGAAAACCTGGTCTCCAACAGTACTGAATTTATCTTTGAATTAAGCCCAAAATAGCCCACTTTTAACCTGTTATTATTAGTAAATTTCGAATCCCCTCCTATACTTTTTTCATTACGAATCTCCGGATTTGGGATCATTAGAGGGGTCCCGATGGTGAGGTCATTATAAGACCAGCCATCCAAGTATTGCATGTGATTAAAATAAAAATTCTGATTTCTTCCATAATGTCTTCCATAAAAACCAATCAACCGCAAAAAACCCGAACGGTAAATTCCCTGGTTGGTGGTATGAAGAAATTCAACCACTACCCGATTGATCTTTGCCTCAGGTTCTTTGATTTGTAAGGAAACTCCATAGAGCCCATCATCAAGATTGGTTAAACTACTGAAGGTCTGGCCGGTTTCAAAAATCAATTGTTTATAAATCAGCCATTTATATTTTTCTAAATTTATTTCTCCTCCCATATCAATCTGACCTATGTGATTACCAAAACGATTCTCCAGGTCAAAATCAGCATAAGCAGAATCGGGAGCAGGATTGGTAACGGGAACCAAAATATTGAGATAAGTGTACCAATCTGAAGGAAATTTGCCGTTTACATATCTGGGATCTGAAGGTGGTATCTTGTATTTAGGTATTCCCCCCCATTGAGCATTATGCAGCATTCCGCCATAAAGTTTAATTTTGGATTCAGGCTTTCCAAATCTGACATAAAGGCTTTTTTGATGCAAATAATACCGCTTTACAGTAGTTTGATTTCCAAACCATCCATGCGAAAAATGACCTTTTAGATAAATTCTTTTAGATAAAAATTTAGTATATTCCGGAATACCGATCTGAACCTCAGGAATAGGAAGCGAATTGCCTGACCAGGTAATAGAACCACTACTCAATGTAGAATCCATAAAACCATGAACCTGCTTTTTTCTACCCAAAAGCAAATTCCATTTTTTGTATTTCAGGCTATAAAATGCCTCAGGAATCACGACTTTGGCCTGACCACCCGTCACAATAGCCATGTCAAAACCATAAGATGGAATAAATCGTTTTTTAGAGGTATCCTGCTTTGAATAAAGATTTTGCCGAAATAATAAAGTATTGGATACACCGGGAATGGCACCAAATTGATTGCTTCTTAACCAAAAAGGGATTTTATTGTTGGTGGAATAATATCCACCGATTTCCATGGAATATATCAGTTTTCTGGAAGATTGCCCCACAGCTATCCCTTTACCCAAAATCAGGGTAAGCCCCATTGCATATTTTACTAATAATCTCCAGGTCATTTGTAGCCGTAAGTTTAATTATCAAACGGTACAACAGAATAATCAAAAACCAAGCCAATTAAGACAATACCCAGTGCATCAAAAGTGCTGTCAAATAGCCACCATAAGTACCGATGGCATATCCCAAGACTGAAAAAATAACACCTATGGGTACTAAAGTAGGATGAAATGCTCCTGCAACCACCGAAGCCGAAGCCGCCCCACCGATGTTTGCCTGCGAACCCACTGCAAGCATAAAATAAGGGGCTTTTACAAATTTGCTAGCCAGCACTACAAAAATAACATGAGTCAAAATCCAGATAATCCCCACCAGAAAAAGCCACAAATTGTCTGCAATGGCAAGCAGGTCCATCTGCATACCGATGGAAGCAACCAATAAATATAGCATCAATGAAGCGATTTTTGAAGCTCCGACATACTCCAACTGCCTGATTTTAGTTCTGGAACTTATGATTCCGAAAACAGTAATCAAAAATACTACCCAAAAAAATGTTGAGGTAAGGCTAAACTTTGACCATTCCGGGTGGTTGCCTTTTACCCAGGGAGTAATTAGGTCAGCTAAAAAATAAGACAAACCAGTAAATATTATAGAAATGCCAAAGATCTTCAGAAAATCATAGTATGATGGAATCTTTTCGTTTTGTCTGGTAAGGTCTGCGACTTTATTTTTCATGTCTTCAACAATACTGGCGTCGGCTTTAAGCCATTTGTTGACTTTTGGAGCATTGGCAACGCCAACCAGTAAAACCGCCAGCCAGGCCTCTGCTACTAATACATCTACGGCTACGCTTTGAGAAAACACATATGCCGAAGGTTGCAAAATCTCTTTCAGGGCCGTTTGGTTTGCCCCACCACCAATCCAGCTGCCGGCAATTGTTCCCAGACCTCTCCATACTTCGTTTTCTGTACCCATCATAAATACCTCGGGTTTGATTATGTGGACAATTTTCACAGCCAGGGGACCACCCACAATCACCCCAAGCGTACCACTCAAAAACACCACAAGAGCTTTCCATCCGAGTTTCTTGAGCATATCGATGTCAAGACTGATGGTAAATAAAAAAAGCGTGGCAGGCAACAAATATTTGGAAACAAATGGATAAACCTGCGACTTCTCTCCGGAAAAAACACCTAAAGTATTTAGAAGGCCGGGTAAAAAATAACACAGCAATATCGGAGGAAAAAAGGTAAAAAACTTTTGAAGAATTGGATAAGGAAATCGTGCAGCTTTGAATACAACAAGTAATATTAAAAATAAAATGCCGGCAACGACAGCATCGTTAGAAATCAGAACTTCCTTCTCCATCAGGGTATTTTTTTACCCAAATATAGGAACGAAACTTCCAATAAAACAAAACACACAATCTACAAAACGAGATTGTGTGTCGCAATTACACTTCATCAACAAACTAAAAACCAAATAATATCTTTCTTATTTAATTTTTTTCAATACAAATATGCAAAAAAATAGGCATGAAAAAAATATTTTTTAAGTTTTTCTTCTCATGCCTATTATCGCTGTAGGAGGGGGAGTCGAACCGCCCACGATGCAGTTAGCTGAAGAGCAAAATTTTTGGTGGTCAACCCCAGTCGACATTGGAAAAAACCCGTCCGGCTTTACTCTCTGTTTATCCTGAACTCACCACCCCCGAGACAGGAGGGCACGGCTGCCAGTTTCGTCATCCTACAGTATTTATCAGAACTTTATCGTTTCTCAAAAGAACAATGCAAAGTTAAGTCCAAATTTTTAATTGATAAAAATTATTTATAAAAAATATCTATTTTTTAGTTTTCATTTAACATTTTTTTAAAAAAGCTAAATATTATTTAGAAAATTTATGAAATTTGTATTGAGTACTAAAAAATATTCAGATGCTTAAAGAACAATTTGATGAAATAGACCTCAAAATTTTGAGGCTTCTGTCAGAAGATGCTAAAATGTCGTATGCTGAAATCGGTGAAAAGGTGTTTTTGTCGCAGGGGGCAGTGCACACCAGAGTTAAAAAGCTGGAAAATCAAAAAGTCATAACCGGCTCAGGAATAAAAATTGACGTAAAAAAACTCGGTTGGGATATATCGGCATTTTTGGGGATTTACCTGGAAAAAAGTGAGCAATACGATAGGGCGGCAGCACAATTGGCTGAGATACCGGAAATAGTGAGTATAAACTACACAACCGGAAATTATAGTATTTTTGTGAAATTAATGTGTCGTGATACCGCACACTTAAGGGAGGTTTTACATGATAAAATCCAAAAAGTGCAGGGAATTCAACGAACCGAGACATTTATTTCGTTAGAAGAAAATCTGTTGCGAAATGCACCAATTATCTGATGCTTGATTTTGAAAAATATGAAAAATAGAATAATTGTTTTAACCCTTTCGGGTATTTTTTTGTTAACTCCCAGAATTTTTTCACAGAGTTTTACGCCCGAAGAAATTCTTAAACAACCCTCAAAAGGCACTGTTGCTCAGGACATTATAGATATTTCTCAAAATTTTCTTGGCACTCCATATCTGGCAGGTACCCTTGAAGGTCCTGAGGAAAAACTGGTCTGTAAACTCGATGGATTTGATTGTTATACCCTGGTAGAAAACGTGCTGGCACTGGCTCTAACGAAAAAATCAGGGCAGAAAACCGAGGAAAACTACATGAAAATGCTTCAAAAACTAAGATACAGAAATGGTAAAATTGATGGATATACTTCCAGAATTCACTATTTCTTTGAATGGGCAAAACAAGCTGAAAGGTATGGATACCTACAGGATCTGTCACCGATATTTGGAGTAAAACTCAATAAAAAAATTGATTTTATGAGCCAAAATAGCAAATTGTATCCCGCACTTTCATCGGCTGAAAATATTTTAAAACTTACAGTTGTGGAACAGAATATTTCGAAAATACCATTTTTTTACGTTCCGAAAGACAACTTTAGTAATTATGTTTCCCTCATAAAAGACGGAGACATCATTGCTTTTACCTCAACAGTGGCCGGTCTGGATGTAAACCATGAAGGATTTGCGGTTTGGCAAAACGGTAAACTCAAGCTTTTGCATGCCTCACTTGAAAAGAAAAAAGTGATTATCTCGGAAGAAACCTTAAATCAATATTTGCAAAGGGTAAAAAAACACTCAGGAGTGCTGATTTTGAGGCCTAAAAATTAATTTTTCCACTTTACTTTGTAAATCTTTCCATTGTGATTGATAGTGCTGTAAAGTGCTTCATGTGGCTTTTTAATTTTCACCTTTGACTCCTTAACAAGCCTAAATTCCTGAGATAGCACATTTCTTTTGTCTTTTTTATGAAAAATCACCAGACTGTCTCCTTTTTTTGCTTTCAATTCGAAGGCCTTTCTTAGATTAAGTTCTTCAATTTTATGCTCCGGCAATTCGCCTTTCATCTGCTTCAATACTAGATCGGCTTTCGGAAAACCCGATCCTATAAAATTATTAGGCACTAAGGCATAAGCACCTGAAGCATTGAGCATTGCCTTTATTTCAGACAATTTTAAAGCCGGGTTTTTCTGCAACATACACGCAACAAAACCTGTAATCAACGGAGCCGCAAAGCTGGTACCGTATTCTGAAAAAGCGGTTAGGTCTGGCTTCAGGAATTTAACATCTTCTCTTCCTTTTGAACTGTAACTCATTTTCAAGCCATTTTGGTCGTTGGCACCGACACTAATGGCTTGTTCAACATCGCCGGGAGTAGATATATACCCCTGCCAGGCTTTGTTTTCCCCTTCATTTCCTGCACTTAGGACCAAAATCATCCCTTTTTGTTCGGCGGCGATTTTAGCCGCCCTTGCAATTATGGAAGTTTGGCCGTCCATTTGCTCAGGCTGGTAATTTTCTTTGGAATCGGTAAAACCCTGGGCATAACCCAGCGAGGAATTGACCAGCCTCACACCCAGACTGTCGAGCCACTCCGCTGCAGCCAGCCAGTTGTCCTCTTCCACTCTTGACTCTCGGGTGGAGGATTCGGTTCGGGCCAAATAAAAATCGGCAGCGGGAGCCATCCCAATCTGTAATTTTCGTTCAAAGTCTATCCCGCCAATAAAGCTCATTACTGCGGTTCCATGAAATTCCTGATCAGATTTTTTCTCCCCATAAAAATCTTTTTTATCAGGAAAATAAAAATCCTTTGTGGCTTTAATCTGTTGATTTTTAAATATATGTGAAAGTGTTTTGTCGGAATTAGCGTTTAAAAAACCACCGTCTATTACACCAATGGAAACACCCTGCCCGTTAAGATTTTGATCTAAAAATGCCGGCCCATTCATTTGATTAATGGCAAAAGTTATATACCAGTCTTCACCCAGATACTTATTATTTGTATAAAACAGACTATTGCCCAATGGCACTGTGGCTTTGATATCATTTAACTTTTTTAAGCTGGCAATTTGCTGTGGGTCTTCGATTTCAACAGATGCGGCGTTGAGCCATCTGCTGACTTGCCTTATTTTCAAATGATTATCTTTCAAAATATTCAATATGGAGTCCGAAGGTCCGAAATCCGTTTCCTGAAATTCATTTAAACCTAATTTTCTCCTGTTTTCCAAAGTTTTTGCTGAAACTACATTTTTTTGTGTCAAATCTCTTTTGGCAAAATAAACCCAGTAGTTTTTTTGAGAAAACCCACAAACCGAAAATAAAAAAAATGATAAAAACAGGGTTAATCGTGTCAATGCCTTTTTTGTGTTTATTTTGCAAAAATAACATTCAAAACCATAAATGAGGTACGAAAAAATATCTCCGGCTCTTTTTATTAAAAATAGAAAAAAAGTACATTTAAGTACTTCCGAAATCGCCATTTTTACATCCAATGACCCGCTTCCATCAAATGCAGACGGGGTATTTGGGTTTATCCAAAATTCCAACTTTTTTTATCTTACAGGAATCGATCAGGAAGATTGTTATTTGATAATCAACCCATTTGCTCAAAAAGACAAAGACCGAGAAATACTTTTTGTAAGAGAAACCAATGAAAAAATCAAGGTTTGGGAAGGAGAAAAACTAAGCATGGAAGAGGCGTCAGAGATTTCTGGAATTGAAAATGTAAAATGGGCGACAGAGTTTTGGAGTGTCTTGGAGGAAATACTAAAAGGTAAAACAACAGTTTGTTTTCATCAGGACATCTCGCAGGGAAAAGGCACGGCATTCAGGTCAAAAGAAAAGTATTTATTAACACAAGTTAAAAGAAAATTCACAGGAATTAATACCAAAAATATAAGTGAATCACTTAACAATGCCCGGCAAATAAAAGAATCTGAGGAAATTGAGCTAATAAGAAAAGCCATAAAAATTACCGGAAAGGGGCTGCAATATGCTGCACAAAACCTTATTCCGGGAAAAATGGAATATGAAATTGAAGCCGATTTGAGCTATATATTTCTAAAAAACAAAAGCAGGCATCATGCTTTCGAGCCGATAGTTGCTTCTGGTAAAAATGCTTGTGTGTTGCATTATGTATCCAATAATGAATCTTGTAAAGCCGGAGATACGGTTCTATTGGATTTTGGTGCAGAATATGGCAATTATAAAGGAGATATGACCCGGGTTTTACCGGTTTCAGGAAAATTTTCAGAGCGACAAAGAGAGGTTTATGAGTCTGTTTTGGAAGTTTTTTATAAAATAAGAAAACAGATGGTTTCCGGAAACACCATCCAGAATCTAAAAAAAGAAACACAGCATCTGATTGGCAATGAGCTCGTTAAACTAAAAATTTGCACTAAAAACGAATTAAAAAACAATCCGAAAATCCTCTTAAAATACTTTCCTCATGGCGTTTGTCATCATCTGGGCTTAGATGTGCATGATGTGGGTGACAGGGAGATACCCCTGGCTCCAAATATGGTACTGACTTGTGAGCCTGGTATTTATATACCTGAAGAAAACCTGGGAATCAGACTTGAAAATGATATTTTGATTACTGAAAACGGAAATATTGACTTGATGGAGGGCATTCCGTTGGAAGTTGATGAAATAGAAAAAATGATGAAAAAATGAATGATAAACTCATACGAAATTTCAGGAATTATCTGAAACTCGAACGGGGACTTTCGGTCAACTCGCTGGAATCGTATGAACATGATATTCAAAAACTTAAAGGCTTTTTGCCTGACAATCAGGACTTAAAAAGCACAACTCAATCGCAGATTCAGAGCTTCTTGGCATTTCTCAATGAAATTGGCTTAGCTGCCAACAGCCAATCGAGGATTTTAAGTGGCCTGAAGGCATTTTTCGAATATTTATTACTGGAAAAGCAGATTGAAACCGACCCTACATATTTGATTTCCAGTCCAAAAATCGTTAGAAAATTACCCGAAACGCTTCATTTTCATGAAATAGAAAAAATGATTAGTTGCATTGATCTGAGCCTGCCTGAGGGACACAGAAATAAAGCCATAATAGAAACGTTTTACGGCAGTGGTTTGAGGGTAAGCGAGTTGGTAAATCTCAAAATCAGTGATTGTTATTTTAAAGAAGGATTTCTTCGTATCACCGGAAAAGGAAACAAAATGCGTCTGGTACCACTGGGAAATGCCTCGGCAACTGCCATTAAACTTTATATAAATGAAAACCGGAGTCAGCTAAAGATTGAAGCCGAATTTCAGGACTTTGTTTTTCTTAATCGCAGAGGAAAAGCACTTACAAGAGTTATGATATTTTTAATTATTAAAGATTTAGCCGAAAGAGCTGGCGTGCACAAAAACATTTCTCCTCATACTTTGAGGCATAGTTTTGCAACGCATCTGGTCGAAGGTGGTGCCGATTTAAGGGCGGTTCAGGCCATGTTGGGACATGAATCCATCACAACAACCGAAATTTATACGCATCTTGACCGCGAATATTTATCTCAAACCTTGAGAGAGTTTCATCCGAGAGGCAAAAACAAATTTAATTTGAAATAATTTCTACTAAATCTTTATACAATTCCAAGTTTTTATCGGAAGAAATAAGAGGTATTTTTTCAGAAAATGAAGTAGCAATCAGTAATCTGTCAAATGGGTCACGATGGTATTCAAAAAGTGGGATTTTATTGTAAGCTGCGATGTGTTCGTTTTTTATGGGTAAGATCTGGAAATTATCTTTTATTAACTGCTCTATTAATTCCTCAATTTCAATAGTTAATTCCGGCAACTTTCCGATTCTTTGTTTAATAGCAATTTCCATTAAACTTATTTGACTCAAAAAAATATCATTCTCCTGTAATAAATCAATTGTATTTTTTGAAAGTCTTTCAGGGTGGCTAATAGTCCAAATAAAAATTTGTGTGTCGATAATTATTTTCATTACATATAGTCTTTCAAATCTTCAAGTGGATCATTAAAGTCTTCAGGTAAATCAAATTTCCCAACTTGACTTCCTAAAACAACACCTTTTTTCTTGTTTTTTATTTCTTGAGTTTTCTCCAAAAAAACCACTAAAACTTTTGATTTTTCCAAAGTAGGAGGAGCTTCGTTTAATTCCAGTTTCCCGTTTTCGTAAATACCTTGTACTGTCGTTAGCATTTTTGATTTCTTTTTTACAAAACTAAGAAATGAAAAGGAAAATTCAATCAAAACTCAAAAAGGTTTTAATTGCCAGATAATAAATACTTTAAGAAGATTTTATCTCAAAATCACATAGACCAACCAGGCAGATACATAGGCCAGAACACTCATATAAGCCAATTGTATCATGGGCCATTTCCATGATTTGGTTTCACGGTAAACCACAGCAATAGTACTCATACACATCATGGCAAATACGTAAAACATCAACAGAGAGTAAGAGGTGGCAGTAGAAAATACAGGCTTGCCGGTAACCGGATTTATTTCCCGTTTGAGACGTTCTTTAATGGTGGCGTCATCGTCACTTCCGATGCTGTAAATTGTAGAAATTGTCCCGACAAAAACTTCGCGGGCAGCAAATGAGGTTATTAAGGCAATGCCTATTTTCCAGTCATACCCCAATGGTTTGATAACCGGCTCTATGACTTTCCCAAAAATCCCGGCATAACTGTTCTGAAGTTTTTCTGAGGCTATTTTATGATCAAGTTCGGTTTCATTAAGATTAGGAAACTGTTGTTTTACACGATTTTCGGCGTTATTGAATCCTTCTCCCGGGCCATAAGAGGCCAAAACCCACAAAACTATTGATATGGCGATGATAATCTTACCGGCTTCAAAAGTAAAAGTTTTTACTTTTTCCAAAATCGTAAAACCCACTTGTTTCCATCTGGGCTTTTTATAAGTTGGCAACTCCATCACAAAATAATTTCGTTCCTGCGTTTTTAGCATTTTTTTCATCACCCAGCCAGCAGCCAAAGCACCAAAAAAGCCTAAAAAATACAGTCCCATCAGTACCAAACCCTGAAATCCGAATAGCCCCCAAAGTTTAGTATCAGGCACTACCATAGCAATCAAAATGGTGTAGATAGGCAATCTTGCCGAGCAACTCATCAAAGGTGTGACCATTATAGTAATCAGGCGGTCTTTCCAGTTACCAATCGTTCTGGCCGACATAATAGCCGGAACCGCACAAGCCAAACCACTGATTAATGGCACCACACTTTTGCCACTCAAACCAAATTTCCGAATTAAACGATCCATCAAAACAACTACCCTCGCCATGTAACCCGACTCTTCCAGCACTGAAATAAATGTAAAAAGAAAAGCGATTTGCGGAATAAATATCATCACTCCTCCCACCCCGGCCACAAGGCCTTCGGTAAGTAAATCAGTGAGACGGCTATTGGGTAAATTATTTCTTAAAAATTCATTTAAAGTACTAATCCCCGTATCAATCCAATCCATTGGATAGCTGGCAAGTGTAAAAACTGCCTGAAAAATAAAGAAAAGAATGCCCAGAAAAACCACATACCCCCATACTCTGTGAATCAGGATATTGTCCACTTTCTGAGTAAAAGTCAATCTGGAATGCTTTTCGGACTCTACCTCAACAACCTGACTTAATGTAGCATTGATATCCTTATATCTGCTAATCACTTCTTTCGCCTGAAAATCATCGGTATCAAAATTGACCTCAGTAGCAAGATGTTTCAGATATTCTTTCTCAGAATATTTCAGGAAAGATAGTTTTTCATTTTGTGCCAAAAAATGAATACCTGCATAAAGCGTTTTTAATCTGAACTTTTCCTTAATTTTTGCTGCTATTTCCAGAAATTTTTCAGGGATTATTTCTTCGTTATGGTGAATACTTTTTTTCTCAAAAGACCTGAAAATGGTCAATTTCAAACCTTCTACCCCTATTCCTTCACGTGCATTCACCTCGATCACAGGCACTCCTAAAAGCTTTTCGAGCTTTGGAGTATTGATAGTGATTCCGATTTCGTTGGCCACATCCAGCATGTTTAATGCCAGAATTGTTGGTATTCCGAGGTCATTAACCTCTTCAAACAGCAAAAGATTTCGTTTAAGATTGGAAGAATCAACCACAATTACTGCCAAACTCGGGAAATCGGGGTGGTTTTGATTGGTTAGTACTTCCAAAACCACCTGCTCATCAAGTGAATTGGGATATAAACTATAGGTGCCGGGCAAGTCAATAACCTGAATATCACGACCGTCTGAAATCTTACAAAACCCTACTTTTTTGTCAACCGTAACTCCGGGAAAATTACCGATTTTTTGACGAAGACCTGTCAGGTGATTAAAAAGAGATGATTTTCCGCAATTGGGATTTCCTATCAGTGCTACTTTCATGCGGTTTTATTCAATAACAATGGTATCAGCTTCAGACTTTCTTAGTGAAAGTTCGTAGTCTTCATCAACTGAGATACAATAGGGACATCCCAAAGGTGCCTTATGATGTAATTTTATTTTAGTACCTGGAAGACAGCCCATTTCAAGCAACTTCAAAGCGAGTTTTGAATCCAAAAACTCAGAAATTACCCCATTTTCACCCTCTTTTAAATCAGCTACTGTCCTCAAAATGTTCTAAATTAGACTTATTACAAATAACAACACAAACTTAATGTAATTTGTTCTTTTGAGGATTTTATTTCAAATATTTTATCAGAAAACATGACGTAAATCAGGATTAGAAAGTTGTTAATTCCATAAAATAAAACATTCGTCCTTAAAATAAAAAACAACTAAACTTTTGATTTTATTAATATAATTTCAATAGGATTTTTTTTACTTAAAATCACTATTTATCATGAAAAAATACCTGCTTTTTTTATTACTAGTTTTTAGCAATCAACTAGTAATCAGCCAATCTGTCACAATTTTACCTGGAAATAATTCGTCAGGTAATATTTTGTCAAATTCAGGAACATTCCCAACACTTAACCTTTTCCCATCTGGATTATTAAATCCAAATAAAATGGTTATTTCACATTCACCAGGATATTCAAATTGGGGGTTACAATACAGAGATACCACTGATCGATTTGTTTTTACGAGAGATACTGGCCCGGCTCTGACAGCAGATTTGACTACCAGAAGAGTAGGCGTTGGAATTGATAATCCAGCCCACAGACTAGATATATTAGGAGGAAGTTGGAATTTGGGAAGTTCAGATCAAGGAGACTTTAGAATTGGAAATGCTACTAATAATTTCAGGATTGGTGTTGCCACAGACGGTGGAGGTGCAGGCGATATTAGACAATTTGCAACCGGTGGTACCAACAGGATTATTTGGGGAACAAATGCATTGGACAGAATGGCCTTGAATTCTGCTGGAAATCTTGGAATTGGCACTATTGACCCTGAATCTAAATTACATGTAAAAGATGGCGATATTAAAATTAATGATTCTACTCCATTTTTATATTTTTCACCAACTGCAATTGGTACAAATTCTGGCATAAGGTTTAACGACCAAACCACTCCTTCGTTCGCTTCGGGTTATATTCTCTTTAATTATGCCCAAAATCAAATTAAACTTTTTCATGGAGAAAACACAAGTGGCGGTTTAAACTTAGATATCAATCATAAACTGGGATTAGGCTTGGATGCTCCTGCTGGTAAAATGCACATTAAATATAACAGCGGCACTGGAAATCCACACCTTATGCTAGAAGAAGCTTCAAGTGCAGATGGTGGAAGAATCACATTTAAAAATGCTGGGACAACAAAATTCTGGGATTTATGGGGTTACCCTGATGCTACCAATGCTAATGCAAATTTCAACATCTATTATTCAGGTCTAGGCAATATTTTATCTATCCTGGGCAACGGAAATGTGGGAATTGGAACTGTAAGTCCAAATAATAAACTTGATGTATTAGGTGTTATAAGAGCTAACGAGGTAATAGTGGAAACAGGCTGGGCCGATTATGTTTTTGAAGAGAACTATAAGTTAGAAGAATTAGAAAAAGTTGAGAATTTCATCAGGGAAAATAAGCACTTGCCAAATGTCCCATCAGCCAAAGAAGTTCTGGAAAAAGGTGCCCATGTGGCAGAGTTGATGACCAAAATGATGGCTAAAATAGAGGAATTGACACTCTATACCATCAAACAGCAGAAAGAAATTGACCAATTGAAAACATTATTGAAATGAAAAGATTAGCAATTTTATTAATGATTTTGGCAATTGGAGCTGATTCATTAGCCCAGGGTACAGACTGCGGAACCAAGCCAGGGCCATTTCCACTTTTGATACAAAAAGACAAACAAGATAGTTTAAATTCCATTTTGGCATTAAACACTCCCTATTGTTTGAGAGTATTTATTACCGTTTTTGCCAATGACGATGGTACAAACAGAGCAGCCACTGATGCCGATGTTTTAAGGCAATTTCAAAATATGGTAGATCAATATCAAGCTCATAATATTTGTTTTATGTTACTAAATATCAAACAAGTAAATAGCACTGACCTTAATTCACATGATGCTGATAATGAACCTACTGAATTAAACCCGTATAAAGTGTCAGGTTGTATGAACATTTTTATTCATGATGTTTTATATGATAATAATGGTGGTTTAAATGGCATTGCTTACGCTATCCCTAATACCTTTCTGAGCCTTGTGAGATCAGCGGTTAGCTCAACCACTAATTTGACCACTATGGGTCATGAACTAGGACACTGTTTGGGGCTATACCATACTTTTGAAACTTACTATGGAACTGAAAATGTGACAAGAAGTGCGGCAAATGGATGCTACAATTGTACATCGGCCGGAGATTTGGTTTGCGATACTCCTGCTGATGACCCCACTAATCCAAATTCAAATGTAAACGCAGCTTGTGCCTATGTTGGAGGTCGGAATGACCCATGTGGAACATCTTATAGCCCTCAGACAAACAATATCATGACCTATGGAAACAGAGCATGCCGAACTATATTTACTGCAAACCAGGGAGTTAGAATGCGTACTATCATCCTTATTACTCCAATTTTAAGTGCCATTTTTGCTGATGATATTGCCTATGCACCTATAATCCCTAACGCTTCCTATTCATGGAATTCCGGTGATTCCCAACAAACTGGCAGAGATCAATTAATTATAAGCAATTACAGTAACAATTCTTATATTGTAAATGGGACGGCCAATCAATTTATTCAGTCAAAAAAGGTAACTTTAAAACCAGGAACTCATTTTGCTCCTGCGGCTGGTGGCAAAGTTCATATAAAAGTCAATCCATTTTGTAATTGATATAAATTGTTTTTAGCATTTTGAAAGTCTAATTTTGCAAGAAATTAGACTTTTTTTTATGGCCAATATCATCGAAACCCACGCACATATCTATGACGAACAGTTTGACGAAGACCGTGAAGCCATGCTCGAAAGAGCAAAAAATGCAGGGGTTTCTCAAATTTGGATGCCCAATTGTAATCATGAAACCATACCCGGTATGCTGGAGCTGGAAAATAAATACCCGGGATTTTGTGTACCTATGATGGGCCTTCACCCTTGTTATGTAGATGAAAATTTCGAAAAAGAGCTTGAATTATTAAGTGATTTCCTTGAAAAAAGACCCTTTATCATGATAGGGGAAATTGGCATTGATTTCTTTTGGGATCTTTCTTTTGTCAAAAATCAGGAAAAGGCTTTTCTAGCCCAGTTGGAACTTGCAAAAAAGTACAACCTACCCATTTGTATTCATTCCCGAAGCTCAAAAGATGGACAAATGAACGCCATTCAGCATTGCTGTGACCTGATTGATGATTTCGGGTGGAAAGATTTAGGTGGGATATTTCATTGTTTTTCAGGAAATTTTGAAGATGCCCAAAGAGTAACAGCACTAAATTTTCACCTGGGAATTGGGGGAGTTGTTACATTTAAAAATGGTGGTCTGGATAAATTTTTGAAGGAAATTCCGCTGGATAAAATCGTCCTGGAAACTGATTCTCCTTATCTTGCTCCTGTACCTCACCGTGGCAAACGTAACGAAGTGGCATATCTTGACCTTGTGATAGGCAAAATTGCTGATATTTATGAAATTTCGGGTGAAGAGGTAAAACAAAAAACCACCGAAAATGCACTTTCCATCATAAAAAAATGAAAGACCTGAAATTCCTGTTTCTGGGTATCCTTTTTGCCTTCTTTTGGTCATCGGCTTCGGTGGCGGCAAAAATTGGAATTAAATTCATGGAGCCTCTCATGTTGTTCCAGTTCAGGTTTTTGTTGGCGGGCATTAGTCTTTTAGCTTATCATATTTTTTTCGAAAAATTTCAAATGCCCAAAAAGCAGGAATGGGTCGCCCTTTCTGTTTTTGGATTTTTCAACATCACCTTATATCTGAGCCTTTTTGTGTTGGGAATCAACGAAGTCGCTGCCGGAATAGGAAGTCTTTCTACTTCACTTACACCGGTCATGATGACCTTGATTTCAGGTTTTTGGCTTGGAAAGAAAATCAAACTCAATCAGATCATTGGATTGACTTTAGGGCTTTTTGGTGTTGGTATTGCGGTTTGGCCATTACTTTTTAACAGTTTTGCTACTTACAGAGGTATTATTTATTTGATTTTGAGTATGCTCAGTTATAGTGTGGGCTCTATTTATTTTTCAGAAAAAAAATGGAATTTAAGCCGGATAGCCATCAATGGTTGGCAGGTGCTTCTGGGTGGACTTTTCATGCTGCCACTAACCTTATTTTTACAGCAAAAACCCATTATTTTTAACTGGCAATCGAGTCTTTCAATTCTTTGGCTTGCCTTCCCTGTTTCAATTCTTGCCGTGAACCTCTGGTTAAGATTAATAAAACTTAATACCGTAAAAGCGTCATTTTTTTTATTCCTTTGCCCCATTTTCGGGTTTATTTTTTCTGGAATTTTATTGAATGAACCCTTCACATATCACACTTTAACAGGCTTAATATCAGTACTTTCAGGACTATATATTGGCCAAAAAAATATATGATACCTTCTTAATATTAGAAAAAAAAATGCTAGTAATCATATATTTAGGGGGTTATCGAAAATAACTTTAAAAAAAATTTAAAAAAGGTAGTAAGTATTCTTTACTAAAAGTAATTTGCGAATTAAACCTGAAATTGATTGAATTACGAATTTGTTCTGCCTTGATTTTTATAATTAAAAAACCCTTTTGTTTACAAAAAATGAATTAATAATAATATGAAAGTTGGAGTTTTAAAAGAAACAAAACCACTTGAAACCCGTGTAGCCCTAACCCCCGATACGGTAAAGCAGCTATTGAAAAAAGGTTTTGAAGTGGCCATCGAAAAAGACGCCGGTGCCCTTTCGTCCTATTCTGACGAAGCCTATCAAGCAGCCGGTGCAACAATCTCAACCCGTGAAGACATCGCTCAGTCAGATGTAGTTTTAAAAGTTAATGCCCTTACAACCGATGAAGTTAAGCTTCTGAAAGAAGGTAATGTCACAATTTCGTTTTTGTATGCATATACGATTCCGGAGGTGGTGGATGCGTTAAAAGCCAGAAAAACCTCGGCTTTCTCAATGGACGCAGTTCCGCGTATCTCCAGGGCACAAAAAATGGATGCTCTTAGCTCACAGGCCAACCTTGCAGGATATAAAACCGTGATAGCCGGAGCCAATGCACTGGGTAAAATCTTCCCGTTGATGATGACTGCTGCCGGTACTATTACACCTACTAAAGTTTTGATTTTTGGTGCAGGTGTAGCTGGCTTACAAGCAATAGCTACAGCCAAAAGGCTAGGTGCGGTGGTTGAGGTGACCGACGTGAGACCTGAAACCAAAGAACAGGTGGAATCATTGGGTGGCCGTTTTCTTACTGTAGAAGGCGTAGAAGGTGTGAAAGTAGAAGGAGGATATGCCAAAGAAGTTTCAGCCGAGTTTTTGCAAAAACAAAAAGAATTGGTCGAAAAACACATAAAAGATGCCGATCTGGTAATTACCACCGCTTTGGTAATTGGTAAAAAAGCTCCTGTGCTGGTTTCCGAAGAAATGGTAAAATCTATGAAAAACGGTTCAGTAATAGTAGATATGGCAACCGAATCAGGCGGTAACTGTGCACTTTCGGAAAAAGATAAAACTGTTGTAAAACATGGCGTTACAATAATTGGTGATTCCAACCTTCCGGCTCAATTACCAGTGAATGCAAGTCAATTATATGGTACCAATATCATTACATTGTTGATACACCTTGCCGACAAGGATGGTTTCAAATGGGAAATGGAAGAAGAAATAACCAAAGGGTCATTGATAACCCATAATGGTGAATTGGTTCACGAATTTACTAAGTCAATTTTAAACAAATAAAACTATGAATGTAGAAGGATTAATCATATTATTATATGTGTTGGTACTGGGTAGTTATCTGGGATTTGAGCTGATCAACAAAGTTCCCCCCACCCTACACACCCCACTGATGTCAGGCTCAAACGCCATCTCAGGAATCACGATTGTTGGAGCTATTTTGGCAACCAACGAATTGGGTTATTCGACCCTAAGTAAATGGTTAGGAATGTTAGCTGTAGTTTTTGCTATGATCAATGTGGCAGGTGGATATGCAGTAACTGACCGTATGTTAAAAATGTTTAAAAAGAAATAAGAAATGAACGTATATATACAATTAGCTTATTTGATAGCCTCAGTTTTGTTTATTATAGGTATCAAAAAAATGAACAAGACTTCCGATGCCAGAGGTGGAAATATGATTTCTTCCATTGGTATGTTGATAGCCATTTTAGCCACGGTGGTTCAGGTGGAAGCAATCAGTTTGATTGACATTTTTATCTGTATGATAATCGGCTCAGCCATTGGTCTTTATACTGCTTATAAAGTAGAAATGACTCAAATGCCTGAAATGGTAGCTCTTTTCAATGGATTCGGTGGTTTAGCCTCAGTTTTTGTTTCAATTTCCGACTATTGGTTAAAATCACAGGAACATGTAATCAATATTGACATAATTACCGTAATCAGTATTATGTTAAGTGTGTTTATCGGTGGTATCACATTTACAGGCTCCATGATAGCCTGGGGAAAATTGTCTGGAAAAGTAAATGGCAATGCCATTATCTTTAAAGGCCAACATCCTTTAAATCTAGTGCTTTTTATTGTTTCGGTAGTCCTTTCAGTTTTGGCTGTAATTTATCAAGCCGACTATATCTATATCATCATCCTAACAGTAGTATCATTTATCCTGGGAGTTTTGGTGGTTATCCCGATTGGCGGTGCCGATATGCCGGTAGTAATTTCTTTGCTTAACTCGTATTCGGGTATGGCAGCTTGTACTACAGGTTTTGTGCTTAACAACAACGTGTTGATCGTGGCAGGTGCTTTGGTGGGTGCTTCGGGTATCATCCTGACAAATATCATGTGTAAAGCCATGAACCGCTCGCTGGTAAGCGTGCTTTTAGGTGGCTTTGGTGCAACCAATACCTCAGGTGGTGGTGCAGCAGGATCCGAAATCGTGGTGAAAGAAGTAGGTGTAGAAGAAGCCGCCATGCTTTTTGACTCAGCTTCATCGGTTATTGTAGTACCGGGATACGGTATGGCAGTAGCTCAGGCACAGCACATTATCAAAGAACTGATGGAACAATGCGAAAAACGTAACATAGACTTCCGTTTTGCGATTCACCCTGTGGCGGGTCGTATGCCGGGTCACATGAACGTGCTTTTGGCCGAATCCAACGTGCCTTATGACAAACTCATTGAAATGGACGATATCAACGATGATTTCCCTAATACAGACATCGTGTTTGTAGTAGGTGCCAACGACGTAGTTAACCCTGCGGCCCGTACCAATCCTCAGAGTCCGATTTACGGAATGCCAATTCTGAATGCCGACAAAGCCAGAACGGTAATCGTAAGTAAACGTAGTATGGGTAAAGGTTACGCCGGAGTAGAAAACGAACTATTTGGTTATCCTAACTGTCTGATGTTGTTTGGTGACGCTAAACAAACCATCACCAAAGTGGTAGGTGAAATGAAAGATATGTAAGATTTTTCTTACGATTAATTGAAAAGGAAGTCTGTGAGGGCTTCCTTTTTTTTGTGAAATAATTACTATATTCTTTTAAAAACCATAGTCTAAAGCAGACTATAAATTCTCATATTAAATTTTCTCAAAACATTAAGATGCTTAAAATAATACATTTCGAAAAAAAATTAATAAATTGCTAAAAACTTGATTTTATTATGAAAATTGAGAAAATTAAAATTGATCAGATTCAGGAACTTTGCCGAACCAACAAAGTAAAAACTCTATTTGCTTTCGGTTCAGTGACCAGAGATGACTTTAATGAGAATTCTGACATAGATTTGGTGGTTGATTTTGATGAAAATGATCCTTTCAACTATACAGACCTTTACTTCAATCTAAAAAACAATCTTGAGAAAATTTTAAAAAGAAATGTTGACTTATTAGAAGACAGGGCAATAAAAAATAGATTGTTCAGACAACAACTTGATAACACCAAGGTAAAAATCTATGGATATTAAAATTCAAGCCTGGCTTATTGATATAAATCTTTGCATTGATGAAATATTTGAGTTTTTAGGAGACCGCAGAGACTTTATTGCATATAAAAGTGATTTAAAGACCAAAAAAGCCATAGAGAGAAATCTCGAAATAATTGGTGAGGCCATGAATAGAATTTTAAAGATTGACTGCAACTTTCCAGTCGAAAATGCAAAAAATATTATTGGAACAAGAAATAGAATTATTCATAGTTACGATAACATTTCGGATGAAGTCATTTGGACTATTATTGTTAGGGATTTACCTCTTCTTAAAAGTCAAATCGAAAAAATATCAAATGGCTAATTAATATAAGTATGATTGAAACGATTGTTGGTTTTATTACACCTATTATCATGATTATTTTTGGTATTTGGTTAAAAAAAGGATATTTACCTAATACAAAAAGTGAAGGTAAACTGTGGTTATGGTTAATAATAATTGGAACAATTGGAATATTATTTAAATTGATAAAATTGTTTTTGTACTAGACTTAATTTATGGTTTTCAGCTTTTTATTTTTATTTCAAACCCAATAACCAGAAATATAAAAATCCGCAACAATCAGATTAACAGTTTCTTGCTTTCAACCTTTTTTTTTGCCACCATTCAAATACAAAAACCATATTTTCATAAAGAATTAATCACAAACAGAAACCCTGTGACTGTGACTTTTGTTTTAAGTCTAAATTGTGTTAATTTTAAATTCAAATCAAACAAATTAAAAAATGATTCTGATAATTGGTGTAGTGTTTATGTTGATCGGTATGTTTGTGAGCAGCCGGTTAAAAAGCAAATTCGCTGAATATTCGCGTGTTGGGCTATCTAATGGCCTTAGCGGTGCCGAAATCGCCGAGAAAATGTTGCATGACAATAATATTTATGATGTAAGAATCACCCAGGTGGACGGTGAACTTACCGACCATTATAACCCTGCTGACAAGACCGTTAACCTCAGTTCTGATGTATATCATGGCAGAAGTGTCTCAGCAGCGGCAGTAGCTGCCCACGAATGCGGCCATGCGGTGCAGCACGCCACGGCTTATGCTGCCCTGAAGATGCGTTCGGCTATGGTGCCCGCAGTAAATGTGGCCTCCAATGTGATGCGTATGCTCAACATGTTTTTGATGTTTGGGGGTATTTACATGCTTTCTCAGGGAAGTGCCATCGGTAATCTTTTGCTAATCGTTTTAATCATTGCCAATGCGGCCATCACAGCATTTTCTTTGATTACGCTACCGGTTGAATATGACGCCTCCAAAAGAGCCCTTGCCTGGATGACCACCCGAAATATTGTGAACAATTCGGAACACGGCATGGCCAAAGATGCTCTCGACTGGGCAGCCAGAACTTATGTAGTAGGTGCTCTCGCAGCCATCGCCAACCTCATGTACTATGTAATGTTGTTTTTGGGAAGAAGAGACGACTGATTAATGTGATAATGAGTTAATTGGAGATTGAACTTGTTAAATCTGAATGGAGCTATAAACAGTTTTTCTTCATAACAAAAAAGCCTTCGGAGTA
The DNA here is from genome assembly GCA_016722655.1 of Cytophagaceae bacterium. Classification (NCBI taxonomy): domain Bacteria; kingdom Pseudomonadati; phylum Bacteroidota; class Cytophagia; order Cytophagales; family Cytophagaceae; species Cytophagaceae bacterium. Next base: position 2,699,699 of record JADKIR010000004.1, on the reverse strand, counting down.
TTCTGAAGGCTTTTTTGATTTAGTCCGCTATCTTTTCTTTTAGTCCTTTGAGATATTCCAGCCAGTTGCCGCCGGGCAGGAAGTCAGAGATTTTTGAAATGATATCAGGAGCAAAAGAGCTCACATAAGGGTAAAACTGGCTTTGGGCTATGGAAGTCTCAGGAAAAGTAATTCCGATTTTACCGGCAATCCAAATCAGCAAACTGATGCCAAACATGGCGGTTACTCCACCCAAAACAGCACCTAAAATCCCATCCAGTACACCCAGAAAAGTCAGTCTAACGGCTTTACGCAGCATACCACTCACTTTCCGGAATAAAAAAATGGCCGGAATAAAAATGATGAAAAAGCTCAGATACGGCGAGATAAAGTGCAGAGTATCTTTGCCCAAAACACTTTCCAAAAAACTGGACCCCAGACTAAGAAATTTAAAACCTAACACCACCGCAGCAATAAATGCAATGACCCCCAGAATCTCAATCAAAAGGCCTTTTCTGTAACCTTGAAAGGCTCCAATCAAGATTGGAACCAACAAAATCAAGTCTAAAGTGGCCATGTTTATTGAGCCAAAAGTTTTTTGACCATTTCTGAGATCGCCCTTCCTTCAGCTTTTCCGGCCAGTTGTTTTGAGGCTACGCCCATCACTTTGCCCATATCAGACGGTGCCTTGGCTCCTACCTGCTCGATAATGGCAGCAATTTGGCTTTGAAGTTCTTCTTCTGACATAGCAGCTGGAAGATACACTTCTATCACTGCGATTTCGGCCAATTCTTTATCCAAAAGATCCTGACGACCCTGAGTTTTGTAGATTTCCACCGAGTCTTTGCGTTGTTTTACAGCCTTTTGCAAAATCTTCATTTCGTCGGCTTCAGTCAGTTCCGTGGCACCCGGCTTGGTTTCTTCTATCAAAATCAGCTTTTTAATATCTCTCAATGCAAGCAATTTTCCCTGATCTCTGGCCAGCATGGCTGCCTTGATATCGGCATCTATTTGTGTTTTTAATGACATTTTTTTAGTATTTATTGTTAAATCTTTCTGTTTATTCCCGAATTTTGGTTTTTCGAAAAATCAAATACAAAAATGACAAAATTATCGGTCAATATCAACAAAATAGCCACATTAAGAAATTCCCGGGGTGGTAATATGCCTAACCTCGTTAAAACTGCCATTGATTGTGAGCTGTTTGGGGCACAGGGCATCACGGTGCATCCCAGGCCTGATGAACGACATATTCGCTATCAGGATGTTTTTGATTTGAAAAAAATCGTCACTACAGAGTTTAATATTGAGGGAAACCCTAGGGAAGGAAGATTTCAGGAGGTGGTTTTGGCCGTAAGACCCGAACAAGTGACTTTAGTGCCCGATGCACTGGGTGCTGTGACCTCCAATGCTGGCTGGGATACCATCACTCATCTGAAAAGATTGAAAGAGATTGTAAAAATCTATAAGTCTGAGGGAATCAGGGTATCAATTTTTGTGGATGCCAGACCGGAAATGGTTTCTGCCGCTGCCGAAACCGGAGCTCACAGAGTAGAACTTTACACCGAATCTTACGCCTCGGAATATCCCCAAGATCGTGAAAAAGCCATTGAGCCTTTCATAAAAGCAGCCGAAATGGCCCAAAGAGTAGGTTTGGGTCTCAATGCCGGGCATGATTTAAGCCTGGAAAATCTGGCGTATTTCTACAAAAACATTCCGGGATTGCTTGAAGTTTCCATCGGACACGCCCTGATATCTGATGCACTGTATTATGGTCTGGAAAATACGATTCAGATGTACCGAAGGCAGTTGGAGGGGTAAAAAAAAACTCCTCCAAAAATTTGAATTTCAAAACTTTAGTACTATTTTCATCCTGATTTTCAGGAAAAAATTATCTCCCTTTTTTACAGATAATTCCACAAAATCTGAATTAAAACATTATTCCCAATTTTTAAAACACATCAGAAATGAAAAAAATCGCATTTGCGTTCATTGTAAGTTTGATTTCAGGTCAATTACTTGCTCAAACTACCGGTTGTTGTCCGAATTTTTACACATCGATTACTAATAATCCTTTTGCGTGCTTATCAGGTATTGGCACTATTGATGGCAAAGCAATTTCATCACTTACGCCTGGTGGAAGTTCTGCATTTGGATCAATAGTTATCACTGTTTCAAAAAATGGGGTAAGCCCCGGCACATATCCCAATAATGCACCTGAGCTTAGTTTGCTTAATGTTAAAACTTATGGTACAGAATGGCTTGGCTATCAAGGCAAAATGGTCAGAGTCTTTTCTGTTACTGTGCCTTTTTCTTCAATGACAAATTATGTGATTGACGATGCCTGTAATCTGGTATGTAAGTGGACATTAATTCAACCGCAATGCCTGATTGCTCCCTGCCCTATCCAGTATTCGACTGACTGTACACCTTCTTTTTTCAAAAACTCCGAAGTGATAAAGAGGCCTTAATTTCAGGGAATAACTTTGGCATTTTTAAACAATATCCTTCGAATCGGGTTAAATAATCATAATCAAGCGGTTCATAAGAAAGGTGTTGTTTGTGAGGACTCAATCAAAGGCGATGATTTTGTTTGTGAGGACACAAACAATGGCAATTTCGTTTTGAGGTCACAAACAATGGCGATGATTTTTGTTTGTGAGGACACAAACAAAGACTATTTCGTTTGTGAGGACACAAACAATGGCAGTAGGTTAAAAATTCATAATCAAACAATACAAAATGCCTAGTTCATTTGTTTTAAGACTTATAATTTTCCTGATCATAAATTTTGGTGCTTTAGGTTTAGGTGGGCTATTTACCAATTCTGGTGTTACATCAGATTGGTATCAAAACCTGAATAAGGCCCCCTGGACGCCCCCGGGTTGGGTTTTCGGAGCAGCCTGGACCACCATTATGGTCTGTTTTTCGATTTTTATGAGTTATGCGACAAAAAACATCTCACTGAATTCTGGATTTTTGCTGGTTTTTGGTATTCAAGTGGTGCTGAATATTCTCTGGAACCCTTTGTTTTTTTATTTTAAATTGACGGGTATTTCATTGGCAGTAATAGTTTTGTTGCTTCTTGTTGTGATTTACATCTTTTATTTAAAACTTCCTGAGCTCCGGATAAAATCCTTACTTATAACACCTTACATCATCTGGCTTATTATTGCCACTTCGCTCAATGCTTTCGTAGTTATCAAAAATTGAATTGAATGGATTTTTTGTAACAAAATAAAACGGATCAATCCAAAATGTTGGGGGATAATTATAAATTCAAAAACTAGTAGGTGTTAATTAAATCAAATGAAAATACTTTGAATGTCTGTGCAGTGTTTAGAAAAATTTTCCACAAGGAAATTTCTAATTTATGATGGCAAAATGAAATTTTTCGTGACATTTTGCACAGACCGCCCTTTTTTTGCTTCGTTTTTTTGGGCGAGCAAAAAAATGAAGGGGGACGCCTAGTTACCACCGGTAGGCAACTTCAGATTGGTATCCCCCCAACTTTTTTGATTCTTCCAATAAAACTTTTACATATTTGATTTTTTTGAAAAAAAATATTGTTATTTTTGAATAGTCCGTATTTTTCAAATAAAAACAATTTAAAAATGAAACTAAAATTCCTCCTCCTGGCTTCAATTGTATTTTTTAGTACTAAAAATTCTTCTGCACAAACCAAAATGGTGAGCATGAAAGCCGGCCATGTTTTTAATATCAGCCTGCCCGACTATATGGATAAAACTGTCGGATTAAACGATGCTTCTGTTTTTCAATTCAAAAATGTGATTAAAGATTTGGCAGGTTTTGTAATCGTGGATACCAAAGAAGAATTAAGCCTGGCAGAGATAAAATTCACCAATACTGCGGAATACTACGAAAATTTCATGGAAGGGTTTTTAAAAGATACCAAAGACCGCACAATAGGAAAAAGTTCACAAAAGAAAATAGGAGAAGTGAGCTTTATAGAAAGTGAGGCATCATACTATGACGAGGAAATCCAAAATACGATTGTGTATTTCGTGGGCGGAGTTGAAACTCAAAAGTCCTATTACAAGGTGCTAATTTGGGCTACAAAAGACAATTTCCCAAAATACAAATCAGATTTTCAGAAGATATTGTACAGTATTTCGGACTGAAATATCTTATTCCACGATTCTCAGTTTTGCAAAACTCAGCAATAAGGTTTTTTCACCTTCATTGTCAAATTCTATGACAGCTTTGGCGGTCGGACCCAGATTATCCATCTTTTTCACGGTCCCATAACCAAACTTCTGGTGCTCTACTTTGTCTCCTGCTTTGAGATTTTTTGTATCAGAAGCCTGAAAATCAACCGATGGAACATGTTGTTGTGCGGGTTTTATCTGGCTCACCTGCTTTAAGTTTGCTATGGTCTGGCTTCGGGTAGGCGGAGCAGTTTGTACCGGTTTGGTAGCAGGCATTACTCTGCGTTGGAAGCCTTGAAAGTCAAATGAATCGCTACCAAAAGCACCTCCACCGGGTTTATCGGTTTCTTTTAGATAAATAGGGTCAATCTCCTCAATGAAGCGACTTTTTTCACAGAAATTAAGCTTACCCCAGTTATATCTTTGCTCGGCATAGGTCAGTGTCAGGCGTTTTTCGGCCCGGGTTATAGCCACATAAAACAGACGGCGTTCTTCCTCCAGGTCATCCCGGTTTTTGAGCATCATCTGCGACGGAAACAGGTTTTCTTCCATCCCAACTACGAATACATGTTTAAATTCCAGCCCTTTTGCACCGTGAATGGTCATCATGGTTACTTTGTCGGGATCGCCATCGCCATCGTCGTCGGCGGTGGTCAACAGTGAAACCGACTGTAAAAAAGCACCCAAAGATTTGTCTTCCACATCGGGGTTGTCGGTAAACTGCTTGATGGAGTTGAGCAATTCCTCGAGGTTGTCGTACCGGGCTTTTCCTTCCACGGTTTTATCGATGTACAGCTCATGCATCAATCCGGTACTTTTGGCCACCTGCATGGCGATGGTATGGGCGTCTTTCTCATCATCCATCATGATTTTGTAACTCTTTATGAGATTTACAAAGTTTTCGATAGAACCCGCTGCTTTGCCATCAAAATAAACTTTAATGTTGCTCACAATATCCCAAATGGGTTTCTGTTGCTCTGATGCCGTTACCAAAATTTTAGCAACCGTGGTGTCCCCAATCCCTCTTTTAGGCAGATTTATGATACGTTTAAAGGCTTCTTCGTCCTGCTGATTTACCGTAAACCTCAGGTAACCAAGAATATCCTTGATTTCTTTTCTCTGGTAAAAAGACAGTCCGCCAATGATACGGTATTTGATATTTATTTTTCTAAGGGCCTCCTCAAATGCCCGTGATTGGGCGTTGGTTCGGTATAAAATTGCAAAATCCTGGTTCCTGAGTCCATCTCTTCCTTTTGACTCAAATATAGCGTTAGCCACGATTCTACCTTCTTCATTATCAGAATGAGCCTTGATTACTTCCAGTTTGTCGCCTTCTTCATTGTCTGAAAAAATCTTTTTTTCCAGCTGATTTTTGTTTTTGGCTATCAAGGAATTCGCAGCATTTACAATATTTTTGGTCGAGCGGTAGTTTTGCTCCAGTTTGACCACATTCAGGTCGGGATAATCCTTTTTGAAATTAAGGATATTTTGAATATTCGCCCCGCGGAAAGCATAGATACTCTGAGCATCGTCGCCCACTACACAAATATTCTGATTTACCGCAGAGAGTTTTTTGGTAATCAGGTACTGAGAAATATTGGTATCCTGAAACTCATCGACCATCACATGCTTAAACTTATGCTGGTATTTGTTCAGCACGTCCAGATGATCCCGAAAAAGAACGTTGGTATTGAACAACAAATCATCAAAATCCATAGCATTTGCAGAAAAACACCTCATGGAATAGGTCTTGAAAATCCTGCCGATTTCGGGCATCTGAGCTCCGGTATCCTCAGCCTGAAAAATCGGATTTTCGTTGTAAGCCTGCCAGCTGATCAGATTATTTTTTGCTCCTGAAATTCTGTTTAATATAAAATTGGGCTTGTAAGTTTTGTCGTCTAATCCAAATTCCTTTACGATGGTTTTTATCAGTGATTTGCTATCGTCGGTATCATAAATTGTAAAATTGGAAGTATAACCCAAACGATGGCCTTCGATCCTTAAAATCTTGGCAAAAACCGAGTGAAAAGTACCCATCCAAAGGTTTTTTGCCTCAGAACCTATTATTTTTTCAATCCGATGCCGCATTTCTTCTGCGGCTTTATTGGTAAATGTGAGCGATAAAATATTAAACGGATCAACCCCCTGCCCCATCAGATGGGCAATGCGATAGGTGAGCACGTGTTTTGCCGGAACCCGCACCGGCAATGATCATCAAAGGACCATTTTCGTGGGTTACAGCGTCGTATTGTGGGGGATTAAGGCTCGCTAAGTAGTCAGACACCGAATTTTTGTTTTATTGATTTTTGCAAAGATAACATGCAAAAGAATTGGAATAAATGGAAATCAAAATTTGAAAGTGATTTTGCCATGATTTTGTTGTAAATTGTACTCAAAAAAAGCCGGCCTTGTTTTATTTTTCGATTGATTTTTCTTTAAAACCTTATTCAATAATCCACAATGGCGATGCTTTTGTGCAGGAAACCGAAGAATGGTTGCTTTTAACTGACCGTCATTTTCAGGATAATTATCCGGAAATAAATATTGGAAAGGAATTTTCCGCAGGTAATTTTTCAATACTCAAAGATTTACATGTTGGCTTCAGCATCATTTTTTATTCAAAAAAAACTCATAAACTTCAGGTATTCAGAGATTTATTCGGAATAAAAAGCATTTATTTCTCACTCATTAATGATAAAATCTGCATCTCAGACCGGATCAAATCATTGCAAGAAACAGGTGAAAATAACCTGGACAACAAATACATAAAGGCTTATCTTGATTTTGAAATTTCGGATCAGAATATAAATGCCGACACTTTTTTTTCCAACATAAAAAGAGTGCTGCCGGGTCATATTCTGACATATGAAATCAATAATTTGAAACAAGAACCCAATGAAAGTCTGGTTCATTTTGAAGCATCCAATGAAGATTTTTTGGAAGTAATTAAAGAAAAAATTAAAGATTTTAGCTTAAAATTTGAATCCGTTGGTACTTATCTTAGTGGCGGCCTTGATTCCGGTTTGATTTCCATTTTGCTAAATTATGAATCCAAAAAACACACCGCTTTTTATTTCAAAACTGATTCAGAATTAACAGAAGATGAGACCTTAGCAGAAGAAATCGCTGAAAATTTTGGGTTTCCATTAAAAAAAATATCGCCACCAATTGTTGACATTGTAATTCTTAAAGATTGGGCTTCAAAAAGTATGCAACCGGAACTGATGCTTTTCCCTGCAGAAATATTTGCAAAATCATTAATTCCGGAAATGAAAAAGTACTTCTGAGTGGTCATGGAGGCGATACCATTGCAGGTGAAGGTTTGGAATATCTGGAAATTCAGTTTGAAAACAGGGCATTTAAAAGCTTAAAAAACAGCTTATTTTTATATTATTCAAAAAAAGTAGCTTCCTGGGAAAAAATCGGTAAATCCGAAACTTTTCAATCATTCCTTTCGGGTTATTTCTTAAAAAAATCATTACAAATATTTCAAAAAAACGCTCTTTGGCCGGCTTTAAAGCTTATTTTCAGATTATTTCAGGATTTTGATTTAAGTGTATTTGATTTATTTGACAGGATAAATTTGAAAAGCATTTTAAGCAAATTGAATAAAAAAAGTCCTACTCAATTTAAAGGAGTTGACTTTGCTTCATTGTTTTTGAAAACAGGCACCAGGCACCAAAAAAGCCAGTTAAATTCTAATTTTATCGGATTGGGAGTACATGCTTTAGAAACTTTTGGTCTGATTGACGAGCTCACCAACAGCAGGACCCTTTATCCCTTACTTGATGCCCGGCTTTTGAATATCAGCCTTTTTCAGAGTCCTTTGGAAAAATTTTCACATGGAAGAGGCAGAGGAACCATACGGCAAGCATTGGAAAAAGTGGCTCCAGAAAATCTTACAAACCGTACAGGGAAAGGCGATTTTGACAAACTAATAGAGGCTATTTTCAAAGATTTATGGGAATCTTACGGGAAATTGATTCCGGATAATCATGAAGTTTGGAAATATGCCGATAAAAATATCTACAACAATGTATCGGGTTTTGATTCAGACCCTATTTTTACAGAAAAAATCAATAAAGACGATTTATGGTACGTGCAACGAACTATGTATCTGGCCATTTGGCTCGACGTTTTGGGGTCTTAACATTACTTATTGTCAGCATATTATGGTCATGTAAAGATGATTTTGAACCTGCTAAAACTGACTACTACCCCGTTGAAGAAAACGCCAGGAGAATCTACAAAGTCACTGAAAATATTTATGCAGTAAACGCTGAACCCATAAAAAAAACATACTACCTCAAAGAACAAATCATCAATGTTTCTCAATCAGGCGAAGGAACTGAATTTTTGATTTCAAGAAATATAAGCACCACTATTTCAGGAGATTACCAATCAGAGAGTGTATTTAAAGGAAGTAGAAATCCAAACCTCCTGATGATAAAGGAAGGTAACATTGATTTTGTAAAAATGATATTTCCAGTGAGTGATGGGCTAACTTTTAACCCCAACAAATATAATTCTTTACCCGAGGAATCCTCAAAATGTCAGATTACAGAAAGTACTTTTTCGATTAGCGGATTTTCTTCAGGTTCTTTGTTAGCTGTGATAGAAAAAAACGATTCGTCACTTATTGACAGAAAGTTAAAATACGCCAGATACGCAAACGGAATTGGCATGATTGAATTTAGAGACAGAGACCTGGAATATTGTCAGGTCACACCCGAATGCATAGGAAAGGGCATAATTTCGAGTGGAAAAGACATTAAATATGAATTGGTCAGCCTGGTTCCGGGAAAATAATCTCAGTGTTTTTTATCTTATCACCACTCTGGATTCCAGGGTTTCGGATACCGAATTTTTAAAATCGACCTTAATTTTGATAATATAACTACCAGCTCCATAAAGACTTTTTACAGGCAAAAACACATTGTTAGGGCCCACTTTCGGTGAAAACGGTAAATCAAAAAGTCTTTTACCTGAGGTTTCAAAAACAGAAACAACACCTCCAATGGGATTTTCAGGACTTACAATCTGAATTTTTGCAGTTACATCGGATTCGGCAGGATTTGGAAAAACTATCAAAATACCTTTTGAACTTTGATCAGTTACTTTAAAGCTTATCTCAAATGGAGTTCCCACGGTATTCCCTTCTTTGTCGGCACCTTGCACCAATAACCAATGCGTGCCGGCTTGCAATTGAAGGTCGGAAAGTAAAAATTGCATCTGATTGTCAGAAACTCGGTTTACGACAAACTTGTTCATATCCAATGGCAAATATTGGCAGGTTTCGCAGGATTTCAGATAAACTTTTACCAGACCATCGGGTGCCTTCAGGCTGCGGTCGTCATTGAGAATCACCGTCAGAGAAGCATTTTTTGCTATTAATTGCTCATTTTCAATACTTTTTCCATCAATTTTCACCTCCAAAAATGGCCTCAGAACATCAGCCAGGAAGTTTTCAGGATATAAGGTTTTTGAACTTATTTCGGTCCATTCCGCCTGTCCCGGAAAATTCATAGCTACTTCATTGTTAGCCTCATTGTATTCTTCAATACCATTTTCGGGATCAATCTTTATTTCAATTTTTCTTATTTTGTCTGAATAAGGCACTTTAAAAAACACGGTATCCATTTTGGCAAATGCAGAACCGGTTTGATTAAAACTTATTGATTGTCCGGATTCCTGAGTGATTTTGGCCAGATATTTAACTTTTTCAGAGGGCGAAAATCTGCCATAATTTTTCAAAACAGCCCCAACAATAAAGGAGTCAGATTTGGAAATGGCATTGTACGAGCTCAAAGTTTGAACAAACATCCCAAGGGAATCGGCAAGGTAGTCAGGTTTGGATACAGGGAAAATCCGAAGTGCGGGGTCACCCTGAAAAACTACCTGATGCATATCGGCCAATATGTAATTATCGGCTTTTTTGGCAGAAAGCGTTTTATTGATTTTTTGATGGATCTCTCCGATTGTGGCGTTTTTGCTATCATCATTCTGGAAAAAATTTCCGTACATGAGGTCAAGATATTCTTTTGTGGAATTATAATAACTCCAGAAAGAATTGGCAAAAAGTCCGATCGCACCTTTGTCGGGTGTAATCAACCAGTCAGTGCTGAGGGTATTGTAACGATAAAATATATTGCCTACCCCACAGCCATTAAAAAACATAAACGGGTACTTTGACTTGTTGTTATAATTACGTTTCAGATCTGAGCTATAACCAATGTTAAGGTCAATAATTGTAGGTGAACCATGCCCCACAAATGTTACCAGACTTACGCCTTTGTTGATAGGTGTGCTTATATCTACTTCCTCAATTTCACCTGTTTGCTTTTTTGACATCACTTCTACCTCGCCTGAGAAAGGGCCGGTCTTTACACCCTTTTCGTTTTCAATCAACAGGTTTTTAAGCAATGACATCTCAAAATTATTTTCACCGCCACTCAGATGCAAAACATTTTTACGCCACTCTGCCGATTTTATTTGTTCAAATTCCTTTACTTTTTTCAGATAGTTTCTGACTTCTGTATTATTTGTAACATTGAGCCTTCCCGTAGGCACGCCTTCCATATCAGGGTCAACACCAAAGAGGCCTGCAGTGAGAAGAACATCGGATCCCGGATACCCAAATGATGGCACCAGTTCCTGGTTAGATTTCAAGACATCCGGAAAAGTGACTGCTTTACCAATCAAAAAAAGGTTTTTTCTATCAGAGACGGCGTCCATTATGTCAGCCACTGCATTTTTTATTACCAGTGGATTTTTTTCACCAAAAAAATACTGATCATATAGGTCTTCTATAAAAACCACTTCTGACCTGAACTCACCCCCTTCTTTGCTATTTCTGTAACTGGCCCACTCATTTGCAGATTCTTTCAGGCTTTTGTGAGTAATAATCAGATATTCGGGTTTTGAAGTTCTTTTTTTGAAAGAAACTATTCCTGCAATTTTTGGCTTAGTAAATTTATCAGTCACAAACAGCCTAACAGGATTTCCTGAACTGAAATATTGAAAATCAGAGCCCTGGGTGATATTTATTGTATTTATATTTAAATCATCAGAAATATCAAAAACACGGAAAGTTGATTCCGGTTTTTTAAAGATTATCATCGAGTCTTTTACCGGTAAGTCCAATGTTCTTGGGTAAACCAAATTTTCAAAACCTTTGGGAAATTTTGCCTCAATATAATTTACTGAATACCAATCAAATGCCCCTTTATTATTTCCTTTAATTTCAAAATTCAATTCATGAGCTCCTGAATTTTCCTCAAGAGTATCGGTATAAACACCAAAAGGTGGAATCGAAATCCTGTTTCGCAAAACTTTAGTATTGAGGCTCAAATTGAGATTATGAAAAAGTCTTGATCTGCCATTCAGGCTTAAAAAAATCTCAGTTTTTTGGCCATTATTTTTGATACCGGGCAGTTTGATGTTGATTTTTTTGGTAGTATCAGTGGTGGTGAATTCACCCGACCAGCCTTCTCCGGGTTCATAAAAACTTTGTTGAATCACCGGCAGCAAGCCAATAGAATTATTGAGCGAATACTGGGTATTGGGAGCATAAAGCACACTTTCAATAAAATATGCTGAAGTATCTTTGGAGGGTTTTGCGTAACTTTCTGTTGTTCTTATAGGTGTTTGTTCAGAATTGTAAATATAATAAACCGAAATATCACTGAAAAGACTATTGAAAGGGTTGTTTCTTACCATTGGTCTGTAAACCAATGAGTCTAGTTCGCCCTTGTTTTTTTCGGCATAAAACTCTATATAACCACCCGGAAGTAATTCTGAATCTGTTTCATTTTGTGTAATCAGGCTTATTTCTTTACCGTGATGTACAAGGCTCAAATTTTTAAAAGATGAAACCCCTGCATTTTTTAAATCCTGATAAGTAAGTCGGTAAATACCATCTTGCGAAATTTCAATTTTCAGATATTGTGTGTCATATTTTACCCAATCGGAAAAATGTGCCAGCTGCCCGGCAGCCGGAATTTTTAGGCTCAAAAACACAAGAAAAAGCACAAACAACCTCATAATATTTCCCAATAATTTTCAAAATTAAGCAAAACACATTAATCTAGCCTAATAATTTAAGAATTGGATTTATGTAAAAAACATGATAAAAAACAAAAAAATACAATTTGTTTTAGAAAAAATTAAAACTGACCTTTGTATTTAGTAAAAAAACCGAACAAAATGAACAAGGTTAAATTTTCGAATATCAGTGAGGCACAGTTTCTGCCGACACTCCGTAATAAAGTTGAGAATTATTTTAAAGAAAATCATAAACCTAAATCGGGTGGAAACACTATTATGATTAAGGCCATTATTCTCATTTCTACTTTCTTTGTCGCTTATGGTCTGATCATGTTGGGCCATTTCCCCAATTACATCAATCTGATTCTTACCATAGTGATGGGCCTGGGCACCGCCGGTATCGGTATGGGTGTTATGCATGACGCCGTACATGGGTCTTTTTCTAAGAAAAAATGGGTTAACAAACTATTTGGCAGCACACTATATTGGCTGGGTGGCAATGTGTACAACTGGGAAATCCAACACAATTCATTGCATCATACTTACACCAATATTCTGCATCTTGATGAGGATATTACAGGCAAATTTATGCTTAGACTCAATCAGGCCGATCGCCTCAGAATTTATCATAGAGTGCAATATGTTTATGCGTTTTTGTTATACAGCATGATGACCATTTCTTTTTTATGGAAAGATTTTAAAGAAATTCCATTTTTTAATTCATTGGCAAAAACCGGAATTGTGAAACCTTTTACAACCAAACAACTCGTTATCCTGTTCATAACCAAGATATTATATGTTATTTTCATATTCGTAATTCCCATGTATTTCCTCGATATCACTTTAGGACAGTGGTTTGCAGGATTTATGGCAATGCACCTGACTGCTGGCTTGATTTTAGCCACTGTTTTTCAGCTTGCACATGTGGTTGAGGGTGCTGACCAACCTATTCCTGACAGTCATGACCATATTGAGTCAGCTTGGGCGGTACATCAATTAAAAACCACTTCCAATTTCTTCAGTAACAACTTATTATTGTCATGGTATATCGGTGGTTTGGATTTTCAGATTGAGCATCATTTATTTCCAAAAATATCTCATGTTCACTACCGTAAAATTTCGAAAATCGTAAAGGAAACAGCAGAAGAGTTTGGTTTTGTTTATAATTCGAAAGGAAGTTTTATAAATGCCCTGAATTCACATATCCAGATGTTAAAAAAATTGGGTAAATATGAAACAATTTGATCAAAATTTTGGTATTAAGTAATAAACATAATATTATGAAAATTCTGATTGTTTCTTTGGGATTGATTTCAGTAATCGCTTTTTTAGGTAGAAAAACTTTGAAAAACATATTAGGCTCAAAAAAAGAGGTCTATAAGGCATCTGCAAAAGACAATATGAAAGGATCCCTCTATGATTTTTCGATGGTTACTCTTGATGGCAAAACTATAAATCTGGACAAATACAAAGGCAAAAAAGTAATTTTGCTTAATGTAGCATCTAAATGCGGATTCACTCCTCAATACGCCGACTGGCAAAAATTCCATGAGAAATATGGAGATAAAGTTGTGGTTTTGGGTTTTCCTGCCAATGACTTTTTGAAACAAGAACCGGGTTCAAATGAACAAATCGCCGAGTTTTGTCAGAAAAACTATGGGGTTAGTTTTCAGATGTTTGAAAAAATAGAAGTAACCGGAAAAGGAAAGCATCCTCTTTATCAGTGGTTGAGTCAAAAAGACCTTAATGGCTGGAACGATAAAGAGCCAAGCTGGAATTTCTGTAAATATGTAGTAAACGAAAACGGGCAGCTGACTCATTTTTTTGCGTCTAAAATTCTGCCCACTGATCCTGATTTTATCAAAGCAGTAGGTATATAATGCGTTCTCCTTCATTTAAAGACTGGCTGGGTGCGGCCCGACTCCGCACCTTGCCTTTAGCACTTTCAAGTATAATCCTGGCCGGATTTCTGGCCGCCTACAAAGGTTTTTTCAATTGGTCAATTTTCATTCTGGCATTTTGTACCACAGTTAGCCTACAGGTACTTTCCAACTTTGCCAATGATTATGGCGACAGTCAAAATGGTGCCGACTCTAAGGAAAGAGTAGGCCCGGCAAGGGCAGTGCAGGCTGGCGTAATTTCACAGAAACAAATGCTGGGAGCCGTAAAATTATTTGTTCTTATTTCCTTATTACTGGGTTTGGGTCTTATTTATATAGCTTTCGGAGGATTCACAACCAACTTTTTCATTTTTCTTTCCATAGGTATTTCAGCTATCCTTGCCGCATATTTTTATACTGCAGGCTCCCGCCCATACGGATATGTAGGGTTTGGTGACCTTTCGGTGTTTATTTTTTTGGATTGGTTGGAGTCCTGGGAAGCTATTTCCTTTATTCCCAATCTTTTGAGTCTGATATTATTCTTCCTGCAATAGCGTGTGGACTTTTGGCAACTGGCGTACTTAACATCAATAATATCAGAGACCTGGAGTCAGACCAAGCAGCCGGCAAGCATACCATTCCTGTAAAATTAGGTCGAAAAAAGGCGATTCTTTACCATTGGGCATTATTGTTAGGATCTATTTTTTGTACCATTTTTTTCGTAAAATCACAGGAAAACATAAGTTTATATTATTTAATTTCCTTTCCATTAATTCTTCTAAATGGGTTTCAGGTTAGTAAAAACCCCAATCCTGACCCATATTTAAAAACATTAGCACTCACTTCATTGGCTTATGTTGTCCTGCTTGGATTGAGTCTGACCCATTGATTTACAAAAAGTTTTGTGAATTTTGTCGCTTTTTTTCGCTGAAATATGTATTATATTTGGGCAAAAATTAATCTTTTACTGATGAAAAAACTTTATCTGTTAGTATTTGTACTACTAGGTTATACTTTGAATATCAATGCTCAACAGACTGCAAATGAGCACTTTGAAGCTGGAGTTGCTAAAAGCAAAGCCAATGATTTTATCGGAGCACTTTCTTCTTTTAGCATTGCCATTTCGATGAACCCCGACAATCCCCAGAGTTATTTTAACCGTGGGCTTGCTAAACAGGCACTTAAAGACAACAGGGGAGCAATACTTGATTTTGACAAGGCAATTGACCTAAGCCCGAGAGATGCTATGGCTTATTTGTATCGTGGACTAAGCAAAAGCTACCAGGACGATAACCGTGCCGCACTTCAAGACTTTAACAGAGCTATAGAAGTTGCACCCGACGATGCTTATGCCTACTTACAAAGAGGTACAATCAGAGCCAAATTAAACGATCTCAATAAGGCGATTCAAGATTTTACAAAAGTGATTGAGTTAAATCCCGGTGATAAAGAAAAATATCAGGCATTTTATTCCCGTGGTCTTTGTAAATCAAAACTTGATGATTTCAACGGCAGTATCGCAGACTATTCAAAATCTATCGACATTAACCCAAAAAGAGCCAAAACATTTGCTGAAAGAGGGAAAAACCGGATCAAAGTAAATGACTTCGCCGATGCTATCGTTGACTTTGATGAATCATTAAAACTTGACTCTCAAGACCCTGAAGCCTATTATTTCAGAGCATTTGCCAAAAGTAAAATCGAAGACTACAACGGTGCCAAATTTGATTATGATAAATGTCTTGCCCTGGATGCCGGCTATATGGCCGCTTATTATGGAAGAGGTTTTGCATTGAGTAAACTTAACAACCAAAAGGCGGCAATTTCAGATTTGAATAAAGTTTTAGACCAAAAAGAAGACACCAAAATGGCGAAAGAGAGCTATTCGGCATCTTTTACCAAAGCTACACTTGACAATCTTAGAAACAGTGTGGATGAAAAAATCAAAATTGTTGATTATACCAACGAGAAATCAGAGGTTTTCTATACCAGGGGTGTGGCCAATTACAAAGCCGGAAATATGAAAGATGCCGTTATTGACCTAAATAAGTCTATCGAGGTTAATCCTACCTATGCAGAGGCACACTTTATCAGGGGAATGGTAAGGTCAAATCTGGGTCTTCAAAAAGAAGCTCTGCTTGACATCAATAATGCAATTAAAATCAATCCAAAATATTCAGCGGCGTATTATGTGAGTGGTCTAATCAAAAATGCAATTGGTGACAATAATGGTGGTTGTTTTGATTTGAGTAAATCAGGCGAACTGGGTTATGCACCTGCTTACAATGTCATAAAAGATTATTGTAATTGATTTTTCCTTTAAAAAAAACGCCCTGACTCAAATGATTCGGGGCGTTTTTTATGTTTAAATATCTGATTATTTCTGATCTTCCCATCTCAGGTGTTTAACTGATTCACCCGAATTGGCTAGTTCATTGAGTGCATCAATGCCAATCTGAATATGTTTCTCAACAAAATTGGCAGTTACTTTTTTATCGCTGGCTTCAGTTTTTACTCCATCTGGTTCCATTGGATTATCAGACACCAACAATAGGGCTCCGTGAGGAATGGAGTTGACAAATCCAACCGTGAAAATGGTTGCGGTTTCCATGTCAATGGCCAGTGCTCTTATCTCTCTCAAATAATCTTTAAATTTTTCGTCATGTTCCCAAACCCTCCTGTTGGTTGTATAAACAGTGCCTGTCCAGTAATCCATTTCATTTTTTACAATCATGGCAGAAACCGAACGTTGAAGTCGGAAAGAAGGCAAGGCGGGGATTTCGGGACGGGCGTAGTCATCACTGGTTCCGTCTCCTCTGATGGCGGCAATAGGAAGTATAAAATCTCCCAACTCAGTAATTTTTTTCAATCCTCCACATTTACCTAGAAACAACACGGCATTGGGTTGAATCGCAGTGAGCAGGTCCATTATTGTGGCTGCCATGGCACTTCCCATTCCAAAATTTATTATGGTAATATTGCCTGCTGAGGCGGTTTGCATAGCACTTCCGGTACCTTTTACTTCCACGCCATATTTTTCAGCAAATATTTTTACGTAATTTGAGAAGTTAGTTAAAAGGATGTATGGTTTGAATTCTTCTAAGGGTGTACCTGTGTAGCGAGGTAACCAATTCTTTACTATTTCATCTTTAGTTTGCATATATAATTAGTTTATTTAAAATTTGAAGATTAAAACTCAATCTGAGACAAAAAGATTCCCGATGAAGCAAATAAAAAATAATGGTCGCAAATATAAGGAGATTGATGGTAAGGTGGCCATTTTTGATTATTTAAGAAAAAAATATGTGATTTTAACACCGGAAGAGGAAGTGAGGCAGGGAATTGTGGACTTTTTGATTTATGAAAAAAACTACCCAAAATCATTGATAAAACTCGAGTCAGGGCTGAGTTATAATACCTTAAACAAAAGATCTGACATTTTAGTATTTGATAATCAGGCAGCTGCTTTTTTATTGGTAGAATGTAAAGCACGTGAGGTAAAGATCGACCAGAAAGTGATTGAGCAAGCAACAAGATACAATTTAACTTTAAAGGCAAAATATATCTGTATCACCAATGGCGTGAGTACTTTCTGCTTTGAAAAAACAGAATATGGCTATTTGCAATTAAATGCTTTTCCGGATTTTAAAGCTCATTGAGCCACTGAAGAAATTCAGCTTTGCGTCGGCGGGAAACCGGGATTTCTACATCAAAATCGGTCAAAACACTCCCTCCTTCACCTTTGGTGTATTTTTTGATATAAACCCTGTTTATCAAATAAGAATGATGCACCCTGAAAAAACCATAGTTTACCAGCAGCTCTTCAAAGTCTTTGATGCTTTTGGTAACAACTTTTTTGGAGCCATCTTTCAAAAACACATGCGTGTAGTCTTCATCGGCCTGGCAATGAACGATGGAGTCAATCGAAACCAGATCCAGACCTGTGAGTGAAGGAAGAGGTATTTTGTTTTGAGTGCTTTTAGATAATTTCAGATTTTCAAGTAAAACCTTCAGATTTTCGGAGCCAGATTTTTCTTCTATTTTCGCATTGGCCCGACCAATAGCTTCTCTTAATTCTGTGATATTGATAGGTTTAAGTAAATAATCCAAAGCACTGAATTTTATGGCAGTGATAGCATATTGGTCAAATCCGGTAGTAAATATCACCTGAAACGTTATTTTTTCAAATTTTTCCAGCAAATCAAACCCTGAACCGAATGGCATTTCGATATCAAGAAATACCAAATCGGGTTTATTTTGCTTTATAAGATTAAAACCATCTTCAATATTATGAGCCGAACCCAAATACTTTAAATCGAAGTCACTAAAGTTAGTAACAATGTTATGAAGCGTTTCGACACTCCGCGGTTCATCATCAATTATTACATAGTTTTTCATACTAATTATCAATTTATAGGAAATTTTACTTTAACAACTGTGCCTACATCTTCTATCGGTGATGAAGGATTTTCAATATTATCTTTAATGATGAAAATAATATTGGTGTCGTTTATCTTGTTATAAGTATTTAATCTTTCTTCTGTTATTTTTAATCCTTGTGAGCGATAACCTTTTTGGGTCCCCGATTGTATTTCCTTTGAATTTTTCCTACCCACACCATTATCAACCATTCTGCAAATCAGATAATTGCCCTCCAGATAAAATCTCAAACTCAATAATCCTTTAACTCTTTTATACCTCAAGCCATGATTTATGGCGTTTTCAACAAAAGGTTGCAATATCATGGTGGGTATCTCCAGATATTTGTTTACATCAGAATCTACAACTATTTCAAAATCAAATTTGTCTTCAAACCGCAAACACTCCATCTCGATATATAAAGTGAGCATTCTTATTTCTTCATTGAGAGAAGTATATTTACTACGGGAAGAATCAAGAAACATCCTGATCAGATGGGCAAATTTTGAAAGGTAATTATTTGCAGTAAGGGCATCGTGGGTCATTACATAAGACTGAATCGAATTGAGGGCGTTGAATATAAAATGGGGGTTCATTTGCAGTTGCAGTGTACGCAGCTCCAATTCGACGATTTGCCGCATGTGTCGCTGCTCTTCGTCTGCCCAAAACTTCAGGAAGCGTTCACGTCCATAAAACATCCCAAATAATGATATGAAACTTGCACCCCAAAACCACCAGGTACGCCACCAGGGTCTTTCAATCTGAATATCGAAAGAGCGGGATTCGGACTGTGATCCGTTTTCAACTTTATACTTGACAAAAAACACATATTCTCCGGGTAACAAAACATCAAATTTAAATACCGGAGTATCTACTTTTTTCCAGATGACTTTGGATTCCTGAAAAAGCTGTTTTTTATCTATCCCAAAATAGTACTCGACTTTTTGGCCCTGAGCTTCAACAGGTTTTAAATAAACTTTAATTCTGTCTTCGTGATGCTTTAGATTATAGCTTTTTTGAAATTTATTATCCCGGCCCGAAGTTTCAATATTTAATATTTCAGGAGCTGCCATCAAGCCCGAAGGCTTAACTTGAGGATATAGCTTTCCACTTACCAGCAAAAACATGCTGATACAAAACCATCGGATATTTAATGTATTACTCAATTCAAATTTAATTCCTTTCCAATCCGGGCAACTTTGTCTGTTAAACTTTTAAGTGTACTATTAAATTCTTCTTTGGTTTTCAGTTTGGTTTTTACGCCTATGTAAAATTTGATTTTGGGTTCAGTTCCAGACGGTCTGCAAGTAAACTTGGTACCATCTTCGGTGAAAAACTGCAATACATCTGAGGATTCAATCCCTAATTTACCGGATGGGATATCTGTGATTACCCCTGTTTTCACATCTGTTCTCTTGAGTGCTTTATAGTCATCTATTCTGATTACTTTAGATCCGGCCAGAGTAACCGGAGGCGTGGTTCTGAAATCAGCCATCATTTGTTTGATTTCATCGGCTCCTGTTTTTCCTTTTTTAGTAACCGAAATCAGGCCTTCGTAATAGAAACCAAACTGCTTGTACATATCGGCAAGGAAGTCAAACAGGCTCAATCCTTTATGTTTTGCAAATGCGGTGAGTTCAGCAATCATGGCACAGCTTGCAATCGCATCTTTATCTCTTACTTTATCTCCAATCAAATAACCGTAGCTCTCTTCTCCGCCTCCAATAAACGTAGCCTGGCCTTCGAGTTCTCTGATTACCTGAGCGATATATTTAAACCCGGTAAGTGTATTGTAACAGTCCACACCCGATTTGGCGGCCATCTGATCAATCAGATCGGTCGTCACGATGGTTTTACAAACAAATTCCTTACCGGTAAGTTTTCCGGCAGATTTCCAGGCTTTCAGCAGATAATAAATAATCAAACTTGCAGCCTGATTACCGTTAAGCAGCTGCCATTCTCCTTTAGGGTTTTTTACACCCATTCCCACACGGTCGGCATCGGGATCGGTCGCTATTACCAGGTCGGCATCTATTTCTTTTGCCAGATTAAGTGCCATTGTCATGGCTTCCTTTTCTTCAGGATTGGGATAAACTACCGTTGGGAAGTTACCGTCAGGAGTAGCCTGTGCTGTTACAATATTTACATTTTCAAAACCCAATTGAGCCAAAGCCTTAGGTACCATAGTGATACCCGTGCCGTGTATTGAACTGAAAACAATCTTAAGATCTTTTTGTTTTTTGATAATCCTGGGAGCTACAGCAATACTTTTTACAGCTTTTAGATATTTTTTATCCAAAACCTCCCCTATCATTTTTATACGTTTTTTAACGCCTCTGAATTTGATATTCTTTACATTCGTAATGGCATTTACTTCCTCTACTATATTCTTATCATGTGGCGAAACCACCTGTGAGCCATCTCCCCAATATACTTTATATCCGTTGTACTCACGGGGATTATGCGAGGCAGTAATCACAATGCCTGACTGGCAGCCGAGTTCCCTTACAGTGAAAGAAAGCTGCGGTGTTGGTCTCAGTTCTTTATAAAGATAAACTGTAATACCATTGGCAGAAAGGATATCTGCGGCGATTTGAGCAAATTCCGGTGAATAATTACGACTATCATAGGCTATAGCCACTTTAATAGGTTGATCCGGAAAACACTTATTGAGATAGTTGGCCAATCCCTGCGTGGCGGCACCCACAGTATATTTATTCATTCGGTTGGAACCAACCCCTATTTCTCCCCTCATTCCTCCGGTTCCAAACTCAAGATTTTTATAAAAAGAATCTGTTAGTTGAGTAACATTCCCATCAGAAACCAGTTGGTTTATCAGATTTTTTGTTTCTTCGTCATATTTTCCTCTTAACCATTTACTAATGTTTTTTTCAGTGGTTGTATCTAGTTTTAATCCTTTTAACATTGTTATTATAGCGTTTTTTTCTAAACCTACGAATATATTTTCAATAATTCCAAATTTAAATTTTTAATAATTTCATTCAAAATACTGTAGTTAATAATTTTTATTAAAAAATTATTATTCGGTACCAAAATCAATGAAATTATTGAATCAAATAGCCTCCAGATTTTTTTTAGCGAAAAAAAAAAGCCCGCCGAAATTTCCGGCAGGCTAAATATATCTTTTTGTCCAAAAAATTAATGTTCTGAAAGGTGATCTTTGTTATAACCCTGAGCAAATACCCCAATCATGATGAGTGTACCCACAACAAAAGTAAATAAATCAGTAAAAAGGGCTAAAACAGCTAAAATCAAAAAGAAAACAGTTAATTTTAACCAGGAAGGCACACTTTCAACAATATTTGACATAATATTTCGATTTTAATTTGTGCAAATTTAATATCAAAAGTATTTAGACTCAAAGAAAAAGCACCTAAATTTATTTTTGATATCATTCAAGTTTCCTGATATGCCCTGTAAAAGCCTTTTAATTGTTTTGTACATCATAATATCGTTGCCAGTAATGGCTCAGGAAACACCCTATTATCAGGAACCTAATAAAAGGAAAAAGGATTTTGAGAAAATCGCCATGCCTAATCTGGAATCGTTTACAATTAAATATTACACCGCTATCAATGGGGGTTTTGGCAAAAGTTATTTTAGCTCGTCAGAACCTGTAAATTTCAAGACAGGTGTTTTATCTCCAATGGAGTCTTTTTTGGAAGTAAATTTTGGAATAAATCGAAACGAAAAATATTATTTTGAGACCGGTATCTCAAAACATCAGATACAGCTAAACAGTTTTTATGCTTTTCCTTTCCGGATTTATAACAATCAAAATATAATACTTTTGCCTGTCAAAACAAAAAGAACCATCTGGGTTATTGACAGGGTCAGTCGTTCGGCTTTCCTGTTGGTGGGTGCAGGATTGGATATCAGGCTAAACAATTTAGAGCAAAACCAGCCTTTTCAAAAAATATTTTTCGATTACCGCCAACCTCCTGAGCTGTCGGACCCGGAAAGTATTGAATACCAGGCACTAAAAAAATACCCAAGAATTAACTTTGAAACCAATATGGAAATCAGAGGAAAAGTAACTGAACGGTTTGAACTTGGCCTTTTTACCAAATTATTATTTTCCGGGAAAAAAAATCTAAGCAATCAACTTAACCTCAATTTCTACAATGGAGACGTATTTACATCATTTGACAGGCTTACTGGCACACAGTTATGGTTTGGCTTAAATCTAAGATTAAATTCGCCTACATATTTTAAATATAAAGCTAAAGCAGAATAAGTTAAGTTGCTTTTTACCAATATTTTACTTAAAAAAATTCTACAAATAATTATATTTTTACATTAATAATTGTTGTTATTACAAATATTAATTTCTAAATTTGGATAGATTTCTTAACCAATAAATTCTATAAGAAAATGAGTAAATTTAATGAATGCATGGCTGACTATTTGGCACAGAATGCTGAGTATGGAATGGGACTTTCAGAAGAACTGTTGACTGGTGTTGCCAAGGGCTTGGGTCCTTCAATCTACAATGCCGATTCTTCAAAAGTTTCAGGATCAGATGACACAGAAAAAGAAACGGTAAAACAAAATTTCCTGATAAAGAAACTAGGTCTCGCCGATGGTCCTGAATTAATGGCAGCAATTGATGAAGTTTTGACAAAATTGGGTACAAGCAACCGTAGCAAATACCGTGCTGTGGTTTATGCAGCTTTGGCCGCTAAATTTGGAAAAGAAGCTCAGTTTCTTTAAAAAAAACATTATTTAATTATACGGGACTACAATAATTGTATGTCCCGTTTTTTTTGACTTTTTTTATCTGCACTTGCATTTTTGACAGCAAAAAACTTCCTAAGAAAAGATAATTACTTTTTTTTCTGCCTTAAAAATTAAAAAACGGTATTTTTGTAAAAAAATATACGTTTAAAAAGGTGAACAATACAACCGAAAAAAAAATCTTCGTAATCGATTTTGACAGCACAATCACTAAAGTTGAAGGTCTTGACCAATTAGCTGCCATAGCCCTTGAAAACAGCCCTGAAGGAGAAAAAACAGTTGCTGAAATCAGGAAAATCACAGAAAAAGGAATGAGTGGTGAGTTGAGTTTTTCTGAGGCACTCAGCCAAAGACTTTCACTGCTAAAAGCCTCAAAAAGCCATATAGACGCACTTGTAACTTATCTCCATGACAATATTTCGGATTCATTTTTAAGAAATAAAAGTTTTCTTGAAGAGTATTCCGAAAACATTTTGGTGGTTTCAAGTGGTTTTAAGGAATTTATTATTCCCATAATCGAATCGCTGGGGCTCAACCCTGCAAACGTTTATGCCAACACTTTCGAATTTGATCCCGAAGGCAATATCACGGGTTGTGACCAGAACAACGTATTGGCTCAAACTGGCGGTAAAATCAAATTAATGGAAAGCCTTAAACTCGATGCCCACGTTTCGGTAATTGGCGATGGCTTTACTGATTATGAAATAAAAAAATCCGGATTTGCAGACCGCTTCTATGCATTCACTGAGAATGTAGAGCGTATTTCGGTGACTGAAAATGCCGATTTTGTAATAAAAACCCTGGACGAATTTTTGTTTTACAATCAACTGCCCAGAGGACAATCCTACCCAAAATCAATGATTAAGGTTTTATTGCTCGAAAATGTACATCAGGCAGCGAAAGAAGCTTTTAAAGATCAGGGATTTGATGTAGAATTTATAAAAGGTGCATTGGATGAAGATGAGCTCATCGAAAAAATAAAAGATGTTTCGATTCTGGGTATCCGATCAAAAACCAACGTAACCAAAAAAGTGCTTGAGAGTGCCGAAAAGCTTATTGCTATCGGGGCATTCTGTATAGGCACCAACCAGATAGACCTCAAAACTGCCACCAAAAAAGGGATTGCAGTTTTCAATGCTCCTTATAGCAATACACGTTCTGTAGTCGAACTGGCAATTGGCGAAATGCTCCTGCTGATCAGAAAAGTGTTTCCAAAAAGTAATGGAATGCATAAAGGAGAATGGGACAAATCGGCTGTTAACAGCTTTGAAGTTAGAGGCAAAAAAATAGGAATGATTGGCTATGGTCATATCGGAACTCAACTTTCAGTAATTTCCGAAGCGATGGGTATGGAAGTGTATTTCTATGATATTGTTGATAAAATGCCCATTGGAAATGCCAAAAAGTGCAGATCGATGAAAGAGGTATTTGAAGTGGCTGATGTGGTAAGTTTGCATATAGATGGCCGGAAAGAAAACACCAATCTGATAGGAGAAAAAGAATTTTCTCAAATGAAAGATGGTGTGATATTCTTAAATCTTGCCCGTGGCTCAGTAGTCGAAATCTCCGCACTGGTCAAGGCCATAAAATCAGGAAAAGTAGAAGGTGCCGGCGTGGATGTATTTCCTGAAGAGCCCAAAACCAATCAGGACCCATTTGTGTCTGAACTTCAGGGACTAAGTAATGTAATACTCACCCCTCATATTGGTGGTAGCACTGAAGAAGCCCAACATAGTATTGGAACTTATGTGCCGGAGAGACTACTTCAATATGTCAACAATGGTAGCTCAACCGGCAGTGTAAACTTCCCTGAAGTACAACTTCCGGTATTACATGGCTCTCACCGCCTACTTCATATTCATAAAAATGTACCTGGTATATTGGCGAAACTTAACAATATTTTTGCCAAACATGATATCAATATCACAGGTCAATACCTTAAAACCGCCGAAGAAGTTGGGTATGTTATCGTAGATATTGAGAAGAGTTATTCCAAAGAAATGATACAGGAAATCAAAGCCTTGGAAGAGACCATTAAGTTCAGGATGCTATTTTGAAATAATATTTAAGTTTTATTTAAATGAGTTATCGGAATACCGGTAACTCATTTTTTTATAATTTAGAAAACCGGACTATTTTACTCTTTCCGGATTTAAAAATCACATTTAGAAAATAATTGGATGCCGAAAGGAATTCAATCTCAGGATTAAATATGTAATGCTTGTTTTCTGTTTCTTTAAATTTTAGTTTCCTGTTTTTCCCTGTAAAATCTATTAGCAAAATCTCTTTTATTTCCTCCGAAACGGTCCGGATTTCAAGTTTATCAATACCGGGATTGGGAAATAACCTTAATTCTTCATTTTCGATTTCTCCGGAAAGTCCCAGTGGTTGCAGGATTTCAACTTTTATGGAATCTTTTGCTAAACAATACTTGAATTGAGCCTCCAAAATATAAGTTCCTGATTGATTGTATTGCACATTTTCAACACTAACCTCCGGACCTGTCGTTTGTTTAAGAAGTGGACCACTCCAGCTTAAAGAGCTTTTTGGGTCACCTTTACCAGATAATCTTAAAGTTTGACCCTGAAAAACAGGTGAATTTGAAATGGCTTGTGGTTTTGCCAATGGGTTTATCTTTACCTGAATTTCCTCGGTAACACAGTTTTTTAAATCCTTCACTACAAATGAAATGTCATTTTTCAGACTATCAACCACCAAACCACTTGCCTTAACACCTTCTATTTTAAAATCTCCTTTCCAGGAAGGTATAATTTCCAATTTATCTCCACATTCTATTTCAAAAAAAGACTTTTTACGAGGTTTCTTTATCATGGAAAATTTATCCTGAACCACTCCTTTGTTGGATATAAACTTCAGATCCAGTCTATTACCTTCAAATTCCAAAATTGTTGCACCTGTGTTTTCTGAATTGCTATAAACCATCGCTTTGTGCGGGTACCCGACCGAATGGGCTCCGACCCATCCTGAAGATCCTGAAACAACATAAACCGTACCTTTTGTGTCTTTCACATAGATACAGGAATTTTCAGTGCCATCATATTTTCCTGAAGAATTGGAAACAGCAAATTTTTCGCTTTCAAATTGCTCGGAATTACCGTAAAAACCTGATATCGGAAAACTCCTTTCGTAATTGTGACTGTGCCCGTTAAGAACGAGATCGACATCAAACTGGTCAATAAGTTTAACAAAATTCTGCCTGATATTGATGAGCTCCTGTTCAGTGTCAGAATTATGCGAGCCTTTGGTAAAAGGAGGATGATGAAAAAATATGACAGTCCAGAGACTTTTATTTTCAGTTAAATCTTTTTTTAACCATTCTATCAATTGACTGGTGGTATCGGCCATCAGTTTACCCCCATTGAGTCCGTAAGAATCCAGAGAAATAAAGTGAACATTGCCATAGTTGTACGAATAGTAAGCCTGATTATCCGAAGGCACACCACCCGATTCTCCTTTGGTAGGTACAGAAAAAAGATAATAATAAGCCGGCTTAACCCCGTTGTGATCTTGCTCCCATGTGCGGTTGTCACCATAATCATGATTCCCAGGAGTGGTCCAAAGTGCTGTATTTTTCAGAAAGAATTTATCATAAATCTGAAAAAAATTGGTTTGATATTCTGATTCAAACCCGCTGTTGTAGGCATTGTCGCCCAACAAAAGCATCCCGTCGATGTGTTGTCCTTTGAAATATGTCTGAATCGCCCCGGCCACTTCAACTTGCTCGGGCTGCAATGTACCACAGTCACCAAAAGCCGCAAATCTGAGCTTTCTCCGGCTATCAGGCAAAGGAGCCGTTTGAAAATAATTTGACGAATCGCCTGCCAAAACCTTTCCGTCTAATTCCAAACTATAAAAATATTTAGTGTCTGGTTTTAATTTTTCAAAAGGAAAAATGTGTGATGATAATGAAATAATTTCAGCAATTTCTTTATCCGGCTGACCCTGCCTCTCTCCTATTTTCACTTTTCCAAATCCCGATTCATTGGTTTCCCATCTGATGGTTACCGAATTTGAACTAATCATCTGTATATAAGGACCCCGCTTCAAACTCTGAGAATTTGCAGAAAAAATTATCAGCATAAAACCGAAGAAAAAAAAGCTTATTCTGCTATTTGGCCTTAAAAACATGGTATAAAAATTAAAGACAGCAATAATTGCATTTTAGAAAGAGACCAGAATTTACTTTTTTTTACCCAAAATCATAAAAAACAAAAAATACAGCAAGCACTAAAAAGAAAAAAGCCACAAAGTGATTCCAATGAAGACTCTGATTTTTAAAAAACATAGCAGAGAATAACACAAAAACCAGGAGGGTGATTACTTCCTGAATTACCTTTAACTGAATCAGGCTAAAAGGCCCACCGTTTGGCTTATAGCCCAGGCGATTGGCCGGAACCTGCAGCATATATTCAAAAAGTGCCAGTCCCCAGCTTAGCAATACAATTCCAATTAAACCTAATTTATTGAACCAACGCCATTCTGCAAATTTCAGATGCCCATACCACGCCAGCGTCATGAAGGCGTTGGAGGCTACCAACATCAAAACCACCAAAAAACCTCTCATTTGGCCAAATCAAAATACCTCTCTTTGATGACATTAAAATGATGCCTGGGATGTCCCACTATTACAAATCCCAAGGCGAGCGGTGAAATATGTGTGTGATTTGCTGTGCCTTTTCTGAGCACCATCATCTTGTCCATGTTTTTAAAAAGAGAAATAGTTGATTTTCTGACGGTGGAGAATTCCTGAATCAAATCTTCAATTGACCTATTGATAGCGACAGTATGCTGTGCATAAGTTTCTTCATCAAATCCGGGCAGTTCGTTTTCATCGGCTCTTGAAAAGGCCAAAGCTCTGAAGGCCATTACCCGCTCAGTATCAATACAATGCTGTAAAATATCTTTCACCGACCACTTACCGGCAGCATATACTTTTCCACCAATCGCCTCAAGGGTTTTTAGGTCAGAGAAAATATTTTCGGGTGAATATTGCTCCAAACTATCCAATAATTCAGCGTTTTCATCGCTCAAAACTATATATCTGTCAAAAAATTTCGGCAGTTCGCCTATCTCATTTCTTTTTGCCACTTTAAACATTGATTTTTGCAAAAGTAATAAAATAATATATCCAAATATCATATTCCTTGTCTTGCAACATTATTAAACCTTTGGTAAATAATTTAGAAAAGCAGACACTAAATTGATGTTACTTTGAGTTTGTAAAAAAAATGAGGTAATTTTGCACAAATGGTAAAAGCTATGGAGTTAGAAGAGGAAGGCGAATTGATCGAAGAAACCCGGCCACGGTATTCCGAAACAGAAAAGTACAAGATTTTTGATAAAGAATTTATGCCTCACATAGATTCCATGTACAACTTTGCTTTTCGCCTGACCAACGACGAGGACGATGCCAACGATCTCCTGCAAGATACCTACATGAAAGCCTTCAGGTTTATCAATTCATTTCAGGAAGGCACCAATGCCAAAGCATGGCTTTTCAGGATATTGAAAAACAGCTTTATCAACGACTACCGCAAAAAAAGCAAAGAACCTTCAAAGGTTGATTATCAGGAAGTTGAGACTGTTTACAACAGCACTGAGGACGCCGAATTCGAATCGACTTCGGACCTGAGAATAGAAGCGGTACAAGACTTAATAGGTGACGAAGTGGCCATGGCACTCAACGGTCTGCCGGTAGATTTCAGGACAGTGATCATTCTTTGCGACATCGAAGGCTTTACTTATGAAGAGATGGCGAAGATTCTGGACATACCGATTGGTACGGTTAGATCAAGATTACACCGGGCACGGAACTTATTGAAGGAGAAATTGCGTTCTTATGCTAAATCAATGGGATATAAAGAATTACGTTAATTTTCAAATCAGTATATTGGAATGACTCTTTGCTCAGGTAATGCCATAATGAAAGAACAATGTGAGAATCATAATAAATGCATGAAGATGATTCAGGCAGTATTGGACGGTTCCGCAACTCCCGAAGAATTGGAGCATTTTAAAGATAATATTGAAGTATGTAAACCTTGTATTGAGGGTTATGAACTTGAAAAATCAATAAAAGTTTCTCTTCAGACCAAAGTCGAAAAAAAATGTTGCCCACAGCAAACACTCGATATCATAAAACTAAAAATCGGGATAGCAACAATTCTACTTTTAGGTTTATTGATAAAAATTAAAGTTATTAAAGACTTATTTTTCTGTTAAAATAAAAGAAATTATTAGTTTTGAACCACCGAATCATCACCTCGGTGGTTTTTTATTTACTATTTATGAACAAAGGCAAAGCCATCATTTTCTGTGCACCCTCCGGATCGGGTAAAACCACCCTGGTCAAAAACCTTCTGCAAAACAATTCAAATCTGGGATTTTCGATATCGGCTTGCACCCGCGACAGACGGGGCCGGGCTGAAGAAAACGGAAAAGATTATTATTTCCTCAGTATCGATGAGTTTAAAGAAAAAATATTTCACAAAGAATTTATCGAATGGGAAGAAGTTTACCCCGGAGGCTACTATGGCACATTGAAAGAAGAAATAGAAAGGCTATGGTCTGCAGGTAAGAATGTGATTTTTGATGTGGATGTAAGAGGTGGATTAAAACTTAAGGAATATTTTGGTGATGATGCACTGGCGATATTCGTAAAAGTGCCTTCGATGGAAGAACTGGAAAAAAGACTGGTAAGTCGTGGAACCGAATCGGCGGAAAGCCTTTCGGAAAGATTATATAAAGTTAAATTTGAGATGGCTTTTCAGGATCAGTTTGATGTGGTTTTGCTCAATGACGACCTGGAGTCTTCATTTGTAAAAGCTCAGAAACTTTATGATCAATTTACCGCAGACCAATTGGTTTTTGAGGAAAAACCATTGAATGTTTGAAAAAAATTTAAGACCCTTCAAATGAAAATCGGTTTGTTTTTTGGTTCATTTAATCCTATCCATGTCGGGCATCTGATTATCGCCAATACCATGGCCACCTCCACGGATTTGCAACAAATATGGTTTGTGGTTTCGCCCCAAAATCCATTTAAAAAAAACAATTCCCTATTGCATGAATTTGACCGATACACCATGGTCGAAAAAGCCATTGCTGACAACCCGGCATTTAAGGTTTCTGACATAGAATTTAACCTTCCCAAGCCTTCATATACGATTGATACCCTTACTGTTTTGGCTCAAAAATTCCCACAGCATGAGTTTACGCTCATCATGGGCGAAGACAATCTGGTGCAATTTGAAAACTGGAAAAACTATCAGAAAATTCTGGAGTACTATAGCCTGTATGTGTATTCGAGACCCAATACTCAGGAGCACAATTTCAAAAACCATCCAAAAGTGACCTTTGTAGAGGCTCCTCTGCTCGACATTTCCGCAACTTATATCAGAAAACGACTTTCAGAAGGTAAAAATGTAAAATACCTGGTGCCGGAGCAAGTGGAAGAATATATCAGATTTAAGAAATTTTATAAATAGACTTCTGACCATAGAGATACAGCCCCTTGATGGTCAAGTCTATGTCTATTTTATCAAAGTTTGGAGCCAAATCTGTCAATACTGCCGACAAGCCACCCGTTGCCAATACTTTTACCGGCCTTCCAATTTCGGCTTTTATTCTTTCCAAAAGCTTCACAATCATACCTTCATAACCATAAAGCACACCGGCTCTTATCGCATGCATTGAGTTTTTGCCAATCACACATTCAGGTTTTTCAAGTTTAACTTCCGGCAATAGAGAGGTATCAGAAAAAAGTGATTTCAAAGCTGTTTTTATACCGGGTAAAATAGTAACTCCTTCAATGATACCCTCTGATTTCACAACGGTGAATGTCAAAGCTGTTCCGAAATCCACAATTATGCAGTCGGTTTTAAAAGTTTCAAGGGCCGAAAGGGCATTGACGAAAAGGTCAGAACCCAACTCCTCAGGCATGTCAATATTGATTTTGAGAAACCCGGAATGAGCAGGATTTACCACAAAAGGATTAAGATTAAGG
The DNA here is from genome assembly GCA_016722655.1 of Cytophagaceae bacterium. Taxonomy (NCBI): domain Bacteria; kingdom Pseudomonadati; phylum Bacteroidota; class Cytophagia; order Cytophagales; family Cytophagaceae; species Cytophagaceae bacterium. The sequence goes on along the minus strand of JADKIR010000004.1, from coordinate 2,668,422 downwards.
AATTTTTCACAAAATCTCACAAAATAAGGTGTCAGGATAGGTACCACACTACTTATCACCGCATGTTTGAAATCTTCCTTGGCCAGATTGTTTTCCAGCATAAAATCCAGAATTCGGTATTCGAAAAAAACCGGACTCTCATTTTTCAATGACCTTACTCTTAAAGTATTGATACATTTTTCTTCCTTAAAAAAACCAATTACCGTGTCGGTATTTCCAATATCAATTACAATCATAAATTTTATTCTGAAACCTAAAGATAGAAGCAAAGTGTTGAAAAAGGCAAATATTATATCAATTTACCTGGAAAACAGATTTTTATTAGTTCAAAACTTTTCTATCAGAAAAAAAAAACCTAAATTTGCAGCCTTTCTGTAAAAAAGTGAATCGGGAATTTTCAGTATTTGACATAAACATTCATGGTTTAGAAACCAAAACCTACGAATATGATTTTGAAGGTGATGATTCTTTTTTCTCGATTTTTGAACAGGAAATATTAGAAGGTGGGAGTTTCAGAGCGAAGGTTTTTCTGGAAAAAACAACTACCCTTGTCAGGCTAAATTTTGAAATAAATGCCAGACTAAAATTGATTTGTGACAGATGTCTTGAACCTTTTGAGGAGGATTTCAAAATAACTGAAACTCATATTTATAAATTTGGACATAAAACAGAAGAAATAAGTGACGAAATGGACATGATTCCATTCGGAACTCCAAAAATCAATATTGCTGAACTGATTTTTGATTTTATACTTCTACAGGTTCCGATTAAAAAACTTCATCCACGTTTCAGGGAGGAAGTAGCTGGTTCTGAAGATGGTGTTATGGTTTATCAGGATCAGGATTTTGAACAAGAAAATGAAAGTAAGGAAACTGACCCACGATGGGCGGCTCTCCTGAACATAAAAGATAAAAAATAGTTATTGTATAGTAATAGTAAATTTGTTTAGATATGGCACATCCAAAGCGGAAGATTTCGAAAACCAGAAGAGATAAACGTAGAACCCACGATGCACTTACGGCAAAAAGCCTTTCTGTTGATGTAACAACAGGCGAAGTCCATTTGCGTCATCATGCTCACGTAAGGGGAGGAAATCTCTATTATCGCGGAAAATTGGTAGTTGAAAACTATCAGTAATATTTTGTTTGAAAAGAGATTCCTGAATTTTACATTTTAAAAAGCCGATGAAAAAAATTGCAGTTGATGCTATGGGAGGGGATTTTGCACCCCGTGCAGTGATAGAAGGAGCAGTACTTGCCACCCATTCATTACCAGAAGATTATCAAATTGTATTAATCGGAAAACAAGATGCCATTTTAGAGGTTTTGCATGACCTCGATTACAGAAAAGGAAGTATCGAATTGATATTTGCCAATGACGTAATTGAGATGCATGAACACCCTACAAGGGCATTTTCACAGAAACCCAATTCCAGCATAGGAGTTGGGTTTAAGCTTTTAAAAGAAGGTCAGGTGTCGGCATTTTGTAGTGCCGGCAATACTGGAGCCATGATGGTAGGCTCACTGTTTACCCTTCGCACCATCGGAAGCTTACAAAGACCTCCAATCGCCGGATATTTCCCTTTAAAATCAGGGGGTTACAGCATCATGCTTGATATCGGTGCCAATGCCGACTGCAAACCGGAAGTGCTTTTGCAATTTGCCGAACTGGGTAGTCTTTATGCCAAATTTGCACTTGGTATCGAAAGTCCGACTGTAGGCTTGCTAAATATCGGTGCTGAAGAAGAAAAAGGGAGCACACTTGCACAGGCTGCTCATCAGCTTTTGAAAAGCGACAAAAAAATCAATTTCATAGGTAATGTAGAAGGCCGCGATTTATTTGATGGAAAATCAGATGTGATTGTGACCGATGGCTTTACCGGAAATATCCTTTTCAAAATGGGCGAATCACTCTATGAACATGCCGCTTCAAAAGGTATCCATGACGACCTCATTGACAAAATGAACTATGAGGTAGTGGGTGGCAGCCCGATAATCGGGGTAAACGGAAACGTAATCGTTGCCCATGGTATTTCAAGCCCTGAAGCCATCAAAAATATGATATTGCTTGCCAAAAGACAGATTGAAAGTGGCGTAGTAGAAAAAATAAAAGAAGTATTTAATAACTAAAAGGCTTAGGCCAATAGACTATAAAATGGGTTTAAAAGCAGCAATTACCGGCATTCACGGTTATGTACCTGAAAATGTTTTAACCAACGCTGACCTCGAAAAAATAGTTGAAACCAACGACGAATGGATCACCAGCCGAACCGGTATCAAAGAACGTCGTATATTAAAAGGAGAAGGACTTGGCACCTCACACATGGCAGCCGAAGCCGTAAAAGGCCTCCTCAAAAAAACCAACACTGATCCTAAAGACGTTGATCTGGTCATTGTGGCCACGGTTACACCTGATTATATGTTTCCTTCTACTGCCAATCTGGTATGTACACAAGTGGGAATCCCCAATATCATGAGCTTTGATATTCTGGCAGCTTGCTCCGGATTTATCTATGCTCTGGTTACCGGCTCACAGTTTATTGAGGCCGGACGCTACAAAAAAGTTGTTGTAGTAGGTGCCGATAAGATGTCTTCCATTATTGACTATACTGATCGTACTACTTGTGTGCTTTTTGGTGATGGAGCCGGAGCAGTATTACTTGAGCCTACTGATGGCGAAGAAGGTATTGTGGACCATATCCTACATTCAGACGGCACAGGCGAAAATCACCTGATCATGAAAGGTGGTGGTAGCCGCTACCCTGCCTCGCATGAAACTGTTGACGGTCACATGCACTACATCCATCAGGAAGGTCCTTCAGTATTCAAATTTGCCGTAACCAACATGGCCGACGTAGCTGCAGCAATCATGGAGCGTAACAATCTGACAGGTGATGACGTTAAATGGCTGGTACCGCATCAAGCAAACAAACGAATCATCGACGCCACTGCTAACAGAATGGGAATCGGCGAAGATAAAGTCATGATCAATATTCAAAGATATGGCAACACCACGGCTGCCACCATTCCGCTTTGTTTGCACGATTATGAGAGCCAAATCCAAAAAGGTGATAATCTGATACTTGCAGCTTTTGGAGGTGGATTCACCTGGGGATCAGTCTATATTAAGTGGGCTATTTAATATGAATAAAATAAAGGCTATAATATTTCTGATATTATCCCTGGCATTGAGTGCAAAAGGGCAACATGCAAGGACATTCAGCAATTACGGTCTTTTATATTCTCCTTCAAAAACGGGTAATACTTATCAGGTTGCTATGGGTGAAGCCATTCAATTTAGCAAGCTACCTGCTTTAAGACTAATTGCCGGTTTAAACTTCCAGTTAAAAAACTACACTGCAGTTCCGTGGAATCACAAGGACATTAAAAATGCAAAGCTTTTTGCATTAAATGAAAAAACAAAAGCTTCAAAATTAAATTTCCCGGTGGGTCTCGAACTGGCTTTCAAAGGTGTAGGTATAGGTGTATCGCAGGAAATTTTTAATTTTGGCTTTAAAAAAACCATTGATTCTACAATGGCCGATATCGAACCGAATACGGAATTCAAACACCTGAGGTTCAGTAGCCTCCTTTCTAAGGAAAGTAATAACTCAGTAAGCTCTAATCTTTATGTACATTTCACAATCAACGAGTCCTTTACATTTTTGTTTGGCATACTAAAACAAAAATCCATATTTAACATTTACAAAAACTCAAAAAAAACTGATTATATAGGTTTGGGAGAAACCCATCCGTATTTTAGTATAAGATTTAATATTGAAAAATAATTATGGCAACAACAGCAGATTTCAGAAACGGACTTTGTCTTGAATGGAACAACGACCTTTATACTATAGTGGAGTTTCAGCATGTAAAACCCGGTAAAGGTGGTGCATTTGTGAGAACTAAACTTAAAAACATCAAGTCTGGAAAAGTACTCGACAATACTTTTACGGCGGGTGAAAAAGTGATTACCGCCCGAATCGAAAAAAGACCGTATCAGTTTCTATATCAGGACGAAATGGGCTTCAACTTCATGGATAATGAGTCTTTTGAGCAGATTTCACTCAATGAGGCCATGGTACCGCAGGCTGATTTGATGAAAGAAGGAACCAACATCGACATCCTTGTTCATGCTGAAACAGAAACCCCGCTTTCGGTTGAAATGCCTTCGTATGTAGAACTGAGAATTGTATATACTGAACCCGGCGTAAGAGGCGATACTGCCACCAATGCGACCAAGCCCGCTAAAGTTGAAACCGGTGCTACTATCAAAGTGCCTTTATTTATTGACAACGACGAGCTTATCAAAGTTAATACGACAACCTACGAATACGATTCAAGAGTTAAAGAGAAATAAAAAATAGTGAAAATGTAATTGAGTTTTGATAATTATTACATTTGCAACAAAACCTATATACTCCTAATCAAAAATATGGATACCAGAGAAATTCAGAAATTAATAGACTTTATTTCGAAATCAGACCTGAATGAAGTCAACATTGAAACTGCTGAGCTGAAACTTCAGATCAAAAGAAATGTAGAAAGTGGAGTAAGATATGTAACCGCTCCGGTTATTGAAAACTCTCCGATCAGCTATTTACCGGAGCACTCAGCACCCGCTGTGGCCAAAGAAGTTGCCGATGCCGAACCTGCAGCACCTGCTGTCAATAGCAAACTTGTTGAAGTAAAAGCTCCTATGATTGGTACTTTTTACAGATCAGGCGGCCCCGGAAAACCAAATTTTGTAGAAGTTGGTGATGAAATTCAAGCCGGAAAAGTAATCTGTATTCTGGAAGCCATGAAGCTTTTCAATGAAATCGAATCAGAAGTGTCAGGAAAAATCGTTAAAATATTGGTGGACGATGCCACTCCTGTAGAATACGACCAACCACTGTTTTTGGTTGACCCTTCTTGAGCCTAGCTCATTTGTTTCCTGTTTAAAGAATCATAAACTTAGCTATGTTTAAGAAAATATTAATTGCAAATAGGGGCGAAATTGCTCTCAGGATTATTCGTACCTGTAAAGAAATGGGCATCAAAACAGTAGCTGTATATTCTACTGCCGATAAAGAAAGCCTCCATGTAAGATTCGCCGATGAGGCCGTTTGTATCGGTCCGCCAGCCAGTAAACTATCCTATCTCAATATTCCCAGTATAATCTCTGCTGCCGAACTGACCAACGCCGATGCGATACATCCCGGCTACGGATTTTTGTCTGAAAACGCCGAGTTTTCGAGGATATGTGAAGATTACAATATTAAATTTATTGGAGCTACGGCCGACCAAATCAACCTCATGGGCGATAAAGCTACGGCCAAAGAGACCATGAAAAAAGCTGGGGTACCTTGTATTCCGGGCTCAGAAGGACTTATTGATACGGTTGAGCAAGGCATTAAACTTGCCGAAGAGATCGGTTATCCGGTTATAATCAAAGCTACTGCCGGTGGTGGTGGCCGTGGGATGAGAATTATCCGGAATTCGGATGAGTTTCAGAAAAACTGGGACGACGCGAAAATGGAATCAGGGGCCGCTTTCGGTAATGACGGACTCTATCTTGAAAAATATATAGAAGAACCTCGTCACATCGAGATTCAGATAGTTGGTGACCAGTTTGGCAAAGTATGCCACCTCTCAGAAAGGGATTGTTCGATTCAGAGAAGGCACCAAAAATTGGTAGAAGAAACCCCCTCACCGGTTGTTTCTGATGATTTAAGAAAAAGAATGGGTGAAGCAGCCATTGCTGGAGCGGCAGCCATTAAATATGAAGGTGCTGGTACAGTTGAGTTTCTTCTGGACAAACACGGCAAGTTCTATTTTATGGAAATGAACACCCGTATCCAGGTAGAGCATCCTATCACTGAAGAAGTTACGGACTTTGACCTGATCAAAGAACAAATAAAAGTGGCCGCAGGGGTGCCTATTTCGGGCGAAAACTATTTCCCTAAAATGTTTGCAATGGAATGCCGGATCAATGCCGAAGATCCTATGCAGAACTTCAGACCTAGTCCTGGATTGATCAAACAAATCAATGTTCCAGGTGGACATGGGGTAAGGGTGGACTCGCACGTATATGCTGGCTATACCATTCCGCCAAATTATGATTCGATGATAGCCAAACTTATCGTAACGGCCCGCTCAAGAGAGGAAGTATTGGTAAGGATGAAAAGAGCCCTTCAGGAGTTTTTCATTGATGGCGTTAAAACTACAATTCCTTTTCATCTTAAACTCATGGATGACCCAACCTTCCAGTCGGGGATATTCAATACGAGCTTTTTGGAAAGTTTTGATTTTTCTGATTTGTGAAGAGAAAGTTAGGAAGTTAGTAAGTTGGAAAGTTAGTAAGTTAGAAAGTTAGTAAGTATTTATAAGTAGAAGAAGCCGGGGGGGACTCCGGCTTTTTTTTGCATAAAAAATCCTGGTTGTGATTTAAGAGGAGGAGCTATTTTTTTCTCCTTTAATTTTTCCATAAAATAAAATTCAGTGGGCTACTATTTGACCTTAAAATTTATTCTGCAAATTTTATGTCAACCCTGATTCTAATTTTATTATGATTTTATTGAAAACTCTAAAATTCAAACCAATCAGACTTCTGACTTCTTCCCTATTTGGTTTATTTCTTTCCTTCTATATTTTACCCAACAAACTCCAGGCACAGGATCCTGCAATTATTCCTAAAACAAAGGATTCATTGGCAATTTTCATTAAAAATTATACTAAACCAGATACCGTTTACATAAGGGCCATAAGGCCCTATGCTTTGAAATTAATTTATGAAGACCTCAATTTTAAGAAGGCTGATTCTTTGGCGAATGTACAAAAAGCCGTTTCTGAAAAATTGAACTATGGCCGTGGAATCTATTTCAGTTACCTTATCAAAGCCATAATTGCAACCAATAAATCACAGCCCAGAGAAGCTTTGAGGAATTTTAAAAATTGTCTGGAAGTCGTTACCAATTACAAATTGCACCCTTCTTTGGTAGAAGCTTCACTGAATAATATTGCCGTTGCCTTTGATGACCTTGGACAACGTGATAGTGCCTTGGTTTATGCCATGAGAGCCATAGAAGTGCAGGAAAAAAACATAAAGATTATCAAACTTCCTGATAGTGGCCCTTATGAAATGGTGGGAGACATTTATAAATATGATAAAAAATATGATAAGGCTATTGAATACTATTTGAGAGGTCAGCAATTGGCCACAAAATATGACAATATAAAAAATGTTGCGATATCGGAAAATAGTATTGGCAATATTTACGATTTAAAAAAACAACCTCAAGAAGCCATAAAACACTACAAAAAGGCCCTGGAATTGGCTGAAACCGAAAAGTATTTGCTTTTACAAACCGATGCTTTGTCCAACCTGGGCCGTATGTACACACAATTGAAAAACTATCCCGAGGCTCTGAAGTATTTAAATAAAAACCTTGAAATATGTAAAGTTGCCGAATCTGCCAACGCTTTGAGCACGGCTTATTTGGCATTGGGAGATGTTTATATGATGCAGAAAAAATATGCTCAGGCTGAAAAATATTTGAAAGAAGCCCATAAACTTATCGATCAAATTGAGGATATTTTAGACAAAAAAGCAACAGTATCTGCCCTGGTTGATTTTTATGCTGAAACCGGCGATTTCAAGAATGCTTACAAGTTTTCAGTGCAGGAAAAACAATATGCAGATTCTTTGGCGGCTCAAAATTCCGAACAATTGCGTCAGGATTTGATATCAAAGTATGAAAGTGACAAAAAAGAAGAACAGATAAAAGTATTGCAGGAGGAGCAAAAAAACGCTGCCTTTAGACAAAATACCTGGATTTTCGGTGCCATATTCGGCATTTTGCTGGTTGGTTTTGCATTTGCTTATGTGGTTTCCAGAAACCGTCTGAAACAATTGCAGGCCTCGCAAAAACTCCGCAATCAAATAGCCGCAGACCTACACGATGAGATTGGAAGTACGCTGAGCAGTATTTCTATACTTTCAGAGTTGGTGGCATTTCAACAAAAAAAGGAGCAATTTAATCCTGAAATCATGTCTCAGGTAAGCAATGATGCCAGAAATGTAATTGAAAAAATGGATGAGATCATCTGGACCATCAACCCCGACAATGATGAGTTTTATAATCTCGAAACCCGGCTAAAATCCTATGCTATTCCCATGTTGGAGTCCAAAGACATTGATTTCAAATTTGATTTTTCACCTGAGCTTGAAAGTGTCAAAATAGATATGGGCATACGTAGGGACATCTATTTGATACTGAAAGAAGCCATAAATAATTTGGTAAAATATAGCGAAACTAAAAGTGCTCACATTGAGGGAAGAGTTGCAGGTAACAAATTAATATTCAAAATTATAGACAAAGGAATTGGCTTTGATATAAAAGAACATACGGATAGAAATGGTCGGAAAAATATGCACAGCCGGGCGAAGAAAATTGATGCTGATCTGGACATTCAAAGTGAAGTTGGAAAGGGAACTGAAGTTATTTTGTCCATAAAGTTCTGAACATAAAAACCATATATATATCTGATTGCTTACTTAAAAAAATAGTATTCACTTTGCCTTTATTAAAAATGAGCCAAAACGTGATCAAAGTAGCATTGTACGAAGACAACCTTACCCTTAGAACCAGTTTGGCCCATTTGCTGCAAAATTCGGAGGAGTTTGAATTCCTCGGGGCTTATGAATCACCAATTGAAATTCTTCAGCATTGTAAAAATGCACTTCCAGACGTGATTCTGATGGATGTAGATATGCCTCAAATGAATGGCATAGAGGCCACCAAATTGGTAAAAGAGCAATATGAAAATGTAAATATTTTGATTTTGACGGTTTTTGAAGACCGCGACAAGCTTTTCAGTGCATTGCAAGCTGGTGCATCTGGTTATTTGCTCAAAAAATCCAAAATCATCGAAATCATTGAGGCCATTCATGAGATTTACAATGGAGGCTCACCCATGACCCCGGCCATCGCCCGAAAGGTTCTGGAGTTTTTTGCACAGCCTAAAGTCGTTAAGAATACAGAAAACAACCTATCAGACCGTGAACTGGACATTTTGAAATGTCTCGTTGACGGCGACTCTTACAAAATGATAGCTGCCAATTGCTATATAAGTATGGGTACCGTGCGAAGCCATATTAATAATATATACAAAAAACTACATGTAAATTCAAAGTCTGAGGCGGTGGTGAAAGCTTTGATGGACAAGTTGATTTAGCTAAAAACCATATATTTATCCGATTGACGAGCATGAATGGTTTACGGAAATTTGTACCGAAACCAATCAAACTTGTTAGCCATGAAAAAGATTTTGTTTGCTTTATTAATTTCTAATTTTTGTTTCGGACAACAGTCTATTACAATCTCGCCTACTGATGCTTCTCATTTGAAAATTTTCCAAAAAGCAGGAACTGCACAATTAACAATTCAAGGTGATGGTGACCTCCCAACTCCCCCAGTTTTTTTTGGGGGTACAATTGGCCATTCTAAAATTCAATTGCAAAGTTTTGTTCCTTCTCAATCATGGGGATGGAAAAGCTATAACAGTATTGACTTTAACTCAGCTTTTAGTATTAAGCATACTTACACACCCAACCCATCATATTCTCCCGATGAATTTGGAATTTATGAAGGTACAGATTCGATATTTTATTATTCAGGTAATAGTGGTAAAATTAATAGCGTAGCTTTTTCACTTAGCTCAAGTACCAGTGATATGTTACAATTACATAATAAATCGACATTGGCAAATGGAGTTGAAAATAGAATATTTTTCCGAACTGGTTCAAACTATACCGGTGCTATAAAAACCATTGGCAAATCAGAAACAGAAGCGAGAATGGGTTTTTTTACAAATGCAATTGGCAATGCTGGGCAACTTCAAGAAAGATTTTCTATACTAAATGATGGAAAAATTGGAATAAATACCACTACTCCACAGTATCAAATGAGTTTTAAGGATGATCTGGGTGATAAAATATCATTTTATGGCGGCAACTTAAGCAACTCCACCAATCATTATGGTTTTGGCATTCAGGCTGCAAAATTTCAATTGTTTACACCATCAGATCAGGATGATTTTGTTTTTGGATATGGAAGAAGTTTGGCCTTTACTGAGAATGTGAGGTTTAAAGGAAACGGAAACATTGGTATCGGAACAAGTACACCAAATGCACCGCTTCAATTTGCCTCAACTATTGCCAACCGCAAAATTGTAATGTATGAATTCGCAAATAACGATCACCAATATGTAGGTTTTGGAGTAAACGGAAATGCCTTACGTTATCAGGTAGATGTTCCAAATGGCTCTCATGTATTTTATGTGGCAAATAATGCGTCATCGTCAACTGAACTAATGAGGGTAAATAGTACCGGATTAGGCATAGGAATAAATAACCCAGCCGAAAAACTCCATGTTGCAGGAAATATTCGTGCATCCGGTTTAGCGGGAACAGGAACAAGATATGTTTATAGCGATGCCAATGGCACCTTAACAACTAGCCCGCAAACAAAATACTTAAGTATTCATCCTTCAAAATTTAAGCCTTCGACAGGATCTGATTTTACTAAAATCAATTATACCAATGATTTATTAGGATTTAACCCTACTACTCAGGGTGCTGTATTCTCCCCAATTGAGTTGCCTCATGGAACTCAGGTAACTGCCTTAAAGTTCTATTTTGTCGATAATTCTACAACTGATGATTTAGTTTTTAAATTGATGAGAGTTAATTTCCCGACATTGAATGGCGGTGCATATATAGTTTCGGAATTTCAAACCCCTTTGCCAAATAATAATACCTACCGGAGTGGCATAGTAAATTTTAATTCTCCATTAATCATAGATAATCTTAATAATTCCTATTTTATCGTAATTGAACCCCGATTACAAAGCACAATTGGAACCGGAACCTGGCAAGTAAATACATTGAAGGCTTCTTCAGTAGTAATTACGTATAATGAATGAATTTAAGCCTTAACCTTTCACCTCATTTGTTGTCTATTACAAAATAAATGAAACCATGAAAAATAAACCCCGCCAAAGTCATTTGCTGCTCATAGAAAATGCCGAAAATGATGTGATAAAGCTTGAAGGAATACAGAATTACACCAAGTTTGTGTTTGAAGATGGCAGCTATGTCATGATGTCATATACCTTAAAAAACTATCAGAATTTCCTGAAATTTCCATTTGTAAGAGTAAGTAAATCCTTTATTGTAAACCTTAATTTTTGTTCTGATTTTTCACCCGGAACTAAAAAACTATGGGTTTCTGACGGCTCTGAAATACAGATTTCGAGAAGAAGGCTGACTGAAGTATCTGTAAACCTGGAGAAACTTTGGTTAGTTTAGGGCAATTACTTCTGAAACTATTTTTGGCAATAAAAAGAGTGCAATTTGCTCCGATAGATTCCTGGACTCATAAATCCTTATACCGTTTTACTTAATAATGAACTTTCATATAAATCAATGAAATCATTTTACTAAGCAATGAACTTTGATTATTAAGCAATATGTTTTTATTGAATTAAAAGCGGGTCAAGGGGAAAACCCAATCCTCTTGCCTTTACCCTTCCTTTTGGCGTAGAAACATTGGGCCTTTGTCAGGTACGATGCAAAGTTCCTTTCCAGAGTAATTCTAATTTTTATTTATCTGAAAAACAATGAATTACAAAATGTTTTTTTTCACCCCCAAATCCTGTTTATTTATTTATTTTAGGATAAAAGTCATTTACAGAATGGGTATAAAAACTGTTATTAATCCTGATTAGGTTTTGAAAATATGCCGGTCTTTCAGCTCCTTTTGGATACAGTGTCAATTGCCTTTTATTTCCAACAATTCTATCCCAAATCTCAATTCTTTCTCCCTTTATGGTGGTGGAAAAATAATAGAGATATGGACCAATCCAATCTTTGTATTCACTTTTAGTAATAGTTTTATTGGGATTTATGATTTCGAAATTCAGGTTGTTTGCGATACAATTCTGTAGTTCGACCGCATTTAAAGGTATCCCGTTGTAAGTGGCAATAATGTCATATTGAGGGTCAATTAAAACCCATTTCCGGGCATCTTTCAAAAAAACTTCATTTACCACATGCCCTCCACCTGACTTTACCTTATCAATGTCTTTGGTCATCAGACCCAGGCCTCTGACCACAAAACCAAGCGATTGCAAACATTGGTGGGCCACTATACTATATTCTACACATCTAAACTGCCTTCCTTTTTCGGCTTCTTTCAAAATATACAGAGCGTCATTTTTCTCCGGCAAATTGTCACCGTCATGTTTCCATCGGCTTTGAACCCAACTCTGAATTTTTGTTACTTTTTCAAAATCAGTCCTGGAATCAGCTATTATACTATCCAGTTTAAATTCCTGTCTAAGTTTTACCAGATCTTCCCTTTCGGAATTGACTTCATAAACCAATTCATATTTCCCGGTAGCGGAGGAGTCAAATTCCAATTGAAATACTTCTTTGTCAATACTTTCTTTTCCAAAATCCAGTAGTCCACCCAGCCGGGGCGAAATCCAGAAACTAAATGCTATTAAAAGCAAAAGAATTATTGAAAATATCTTTAAAATTCTCTTTATCATTATTATTATTTCTGTTAAAATAAACTAACACTACGTATTTTATTTCCAAGCCACTACACCAATATGATCAGGCTGTACTTTCTGTTTCTCAGATCCTCAAAAAACTATGAGCTTTTAAACTTTTGGAGTGGATAAATACAAAATGCAGGCCTTAAGACCTTACGAATATAGATTATTGATTTATAATGGCAAATTAAACTGTTTTCTTTTTAAAAATTTAATCAAGCTATCCACCAGTCTTTTACAAGAAAATGTGGAATGAACATAAAGCTAAGGCTCATGCATGAGCGTGGATAAGAGATGGTATGTTCGAAAAGATAGAAATTAGCCAAAAAAGGCAAAGAACTGAAAATACACACAATAAATCAAAACTCAGCAGCAAACTCCATCAGAAACTCATATAGTAAAAGGCGAAAAGCCCATAGCTTTAGTAAATCAGTCGTTTAATTGGTAAAAACATCAGAAGCCAACGTGGCCCGGATCAGTTCAAGGCCGGGCAACGTTTGTTAGCCGCCCGCAATGCTTCATTCTAAAAGCCACGATTTCGCATTATGTTCTGCCGAAAAGCTTGCTTTGTTTTGCAGGGAAGGTTTTTTGTTGGTGGCAGTTATTTATTCGTTCAATCTGTTTTTCAAGTCCATCCGTTCGTGTAAAATTCTAACAACTTCAATTTCATCTTCGTAAACCAATTGATAAAATATTACGTGCCTTCCTGTATGAAATCCAAGTAAATTGTTACCTATTTCATTATATTCTTTCCTATTTCAGGATTTTTGCCAATTTCACCACAAGCAAGTTTCAGCATGGCATAATATTTATCAGATTGATTTTCAGACCACTTTTCAAAAGTATATTCCCAAATATTATTCAAGTCGTCAATTGCTTCTTGTCTAAAAATAACTTTAGCCATTTTTCCTTTTTTCGGCTTTTAGTCGTATTAAATTTTCATCAAAGTCAAAATTTTCGACTCTTGGACTTTCTAAACCTTTTTGAATTGCATTTCTCAAAGCGATTGCTTTGCTTTCTTCGTCTTCTAAAAGTCGAAGTCCTGCACGAATAACTTCACTGACATTTTTATAACGCCCTTCCGATACTTGAATACTCACAAAGTCGTCAAAATAATTTCCGAGTGATATTGATGTATTTTTCATTACACTTAAACTTTTTCATAAAGTTACCAAAAATTGGTAATCATGCAATTTTTCAATTTAGTTTTCGAATTTGATTATGAATTTTTGCCGGTCTGCGGTTAGTTTATCAAAATTGTGAATACGACTTTCGGTCTATATTTGTCATTTTTTTTTATAATTACAAAAGCTTCCTTACCAACAAAAAAATAGGTTTCAATTTTGGAAATTAATTTTAAAAATAATCGAATCAGGAGCATGCTTTGGAATAAATAAATATTGTGAATGTTGTAGCTATATATTTCCATGGTTATTTTAGGCAAGTAAAACTTGATGGTTGGGGAATTATGCTGGATCCAGATTATATCCGGAATTATCGTATTGAGGAATACAAAACGTCAAAACTCCGCAGGAAACTCCATCAGAAACTCAAAAAGCAACAGACGAAAAGCTCATAGGTAAAAACTACGGAGACGCAGGGTCCGAAGCCCAGTGTGGCCCGGATTAGTTCAAGGTCGGGCAACGTTTGCTAGCCGCCCACTATGCTTCATTCTGAATGCTACGATTTTGCATTATGTTCTGCCGAAAAGCTTGCTTTGTTTTGCAGAGGAAGCCTTTTTGGTGATAGCTAGAGATCTTGTTTTTTATGGTTTTACCCGTGTAAATATTTCAAATAAAAATCCTTCAATTTCTCTTATGTTACCTAGTGTCTGACTCGTATGCTTTTCAATTGGATTTTCTTCGATAATAGCACCACAATATTTTTACTCCTTAAAAAAACGCCCCGATATAATCAGAACATATAAATTAAAGCTTTAATAACTTGTATCATCAAGTTTTACTTTTCCATTGAATGTTTTATATAGAAAAATGAAGTAGCCTGCTAACAAAGGAGCACCAATTAAAACGATTGTTAACATTATTCCCAAAGATTTTTGCGAGGAGGCAGCATTGTAAATCGTAATGCTGTATTTTGGATCAATGGTCGAAATCAATAAAGTAGGGTATAACTGAAACGCCACTAACATCAACAAAAAGCCATAGTTAATGAAGAAAAGACTAAGGCTTGAAAGTATTTCTTTTTGGAAGCCAATCGGGGTACATTGGCAACAGCCAAAAATGATAAAATTGGAATTATAAAGAAAAGCGGGTTATTTCTAAAATTATCAGTAACACCTGGAATAAAAACCAAAGTATATAATGATGTTATTGAAAAAATAACTATGAAAAAAATCATTCCTTTTTTTAGTAGAAAGGTTAATCGGGTATGTAATCTTCCTTCGGTTTTTAATAAAAGAAAAATAGCACCTGGGTCATAAAAATTGATAATGTGGTAAATCCTGTCAAGATAGCATATGGACTAAGGAATGAAAGAAAACACCACCTTTGTAGCTGTAATTTTCACCTAATTCAAATCCTTGCAGCACATTTCCTAAAACCACACCTAACAAAAAGGCGATTAATGTATTGGACGCAAAATAAATAATATCCCATGTTTTTCTCCACCACAACATGATTTCAGCACTTCTAAATTTTATAGCTGTAGAACGTAATACCAATAACATCAAAAATAGCATAAACGGAATGTACATTGCAGAAAGCATAGTGGCGTACATCACCGGAAAACCCGCAAATAAAGCCCCTCCGCCAATAATTAACCACACTTGGTTGGCATCCCAAAGTGGTCCAATTGCATTAATGGCAATTCGACGGCTTTCATCTTTTCTAAAAAACAAATGCCAAGCTCCTGCTCCATAATCAAATCCTTCTAAAATGGCATAACCTGAAAATAACAAACCCACTACTAAATACCAAAGTGTAGGATAATCGATACCTAAAAATGTTTCCATACTTTATTAATTTAAATAGTTTCTAATTGATTTTGGTGCTCATGGTCATAAGGACCGTGTTTGATTTTCTTATTTAATGAATATAAAAACAAGAGAAATAATAGCGAATACACCGCTAAAAACAAAATCAATGAAAACACAATTTGATTGGCCGAAACTTCTTGTGAAAAACCTTCACTTGTTCTCAAATGCCCATAAACTATCCAGGGTTGACGTCCCATTTCAGCAGCAAACCAACCCGCTTGATTGGCAATTTGAGGCAAAAAAACCGAGAAAGAAAAAATCCACATAATCCATTTGGTTTCAAACAATTTTCCTTTCCACCAAAGAAAACAAGCGTAAAAAGATATTGCAATTAAAAACATTCCAATTGAAATCATGATGTGATAAAATTGAAAAACTGCATTTACCTGACTGGGTTGGTCTTCTTTAGGGAATGCATTTAATCCTGTAATAGGTGCTTTAAAATCTTGATGAACCAAAAAAGACAATCCTCCGGGGACACCTAAGCCCTTTACTTCTTGTTTTTTCTTATCCACCCAACCAAAAAGATACAAATCTGCTGGTGCCGATTTTTTATAATGTCCTTCCATAGCAGCCAATTTTGCCGGTTGGTTAACTGCAACGCCATCTGCTGAACTATGACCCGAAATCAATTGTGTAAACGAAACTACTGTGGCAACCACTAAAGCAATTTTAAATGCTTTCTTGGATAATTCTATATATTTTCCTTTTCTGATATAATAAGCATGAACGCTCATAACCATGAAAGCTCCTGCTAAAAATGCCCCTTGCCACACATGAATAATTCGATCCACACTGGACGGATTAAAAACCATTGCCCAAAAATCGGTAACTTCAGCTCGGGCATTCAAACCTTCTCCAACTATATGATAACCAGCCGGAGTTTGTTGCCAACTATTGGCCACCACAATCCAAACCGCAGAAAACATAGAACCAAAGAAAACACCAATTGTAGATATAAAATGTACTTTATGTGAAACTCTGTTCCAACCAAAGATTAAGATTCCTAGAAATGTACTTTCTAATCCAAAAGCAAACAATCCCTCTGCCGCCAATGCACTTCCAAAAATATCCCCAACATAACGCGAATAAACTGCCCAATTGGTACCAAATTCAAATTCCATGATAATTCCGGTAGCAACTCCAATTCCGAAAGTAATAGCAAAAATTTTCAACCAAAATCGGGTTAAAATTTCGTATTCATTTTTGCCGGTTTTTAAATACAATCCTTCAAAAATTACCATAATCAATCCGATACCAATACTTAAGGGAGGATAGATATAATGAAATGCAATGGTGAAAGCAAACTGAATTCGAGCTAATATTTCGACGTTCATAACAATATTTTTTAAAAAAAATAAAACTATTTAAAATAAAGGACTTTAATGGTAATGCTTGTTACACAAACGAAGTATTAACTTTTGATATTAAACCAAAAAGATGCCCCGAAATTATCAAGGCATCTTTTATATGAAATTGTAAAAACGACTTTCGGATTATATCAGGCATTTTTTTTATAATTACAAAAGCTTCCTTACCAACAAAAAAATAGGTTTCAATTTTGGAAATTAATTTTAAAAATAATCGAATCAGGAGCATGCTTTTGGAATAAATAAATATTGTGAATGTTGTAGCTATATATTTCCATGGTTATTTTAGGCAAGTAAAACTTGATGGTTAGGGAATTATGCTGGATCCGGATTATATCTGGAATTATCGTATTGAGGAATACAAAACGTCAAAACTCCGCAGGAAACTCCATCAGAAACTCACAAAGCAACAGACAAAAAGCTCAGATATGAGAAAAAGGAGAAAAACTACGGAGACGCCGAGTCCGAAGTCAATGTGGCCTTGATCAGCTCAAGGCCGGGCAACGTTTGCTAGCTGCCTGCCATGCTTCATTCTAAAGGCCACGATTTCGCATTATGTTGTCCTGAACAGCTTGCCCCGTTTTGCGGGGAAGTCATTTTGTTAGCGATAGTGCTTTTTGTCAGACGGTAGTTTTAATTTTATTTCGGCCATTTGTTGATTTGTATAAATTAATAGCGATTGTATTCCAACTTTAAGTGCTATTTCGTTTGATGCTTTAAACAACCTCAATGATTCCTTTAAATTCCCTTTCAATTTATAAATCCTGCCCATATCCGAAAAAGTTTGTGCTTCTCCTGATTTGTTCCCTTGCTTATCTATTTCAAGTGTAAGTGAGTAATAATAAATTGCATTTTCATACTCACCTGCTTTTTCATAGAGTAGTCCTAAGTTACAAAGTGCGTCTGATTCACATAGTTTTTTTCTCTAAATTCTTGCTTTCGAGAAATGAGTAATGATTTTTTTAAATTGATTAGGGCTTTTATTTTATTGGGTTTATAAATATACGAGTAGCCTAAGTTTGTAAAAGTTGCAGCTTTACCATAATGAAAGTTTTCTACCTCGCTAAAAAGGATACTTGCTTTTTCAAAGTTTACTATTGCCTTGTCGTATTCTTTTAGATCGTGATAAATAAGCCCCATATTTGAATACGAAGCACCTTCTCCTCTTTTATTACTGTCTTCATTTGCGTCTAATGCTTTTTGGTGATATTTCAAAGCAAGAGTATAATTTGTTATTCTGTAGAATAATTGACCAATAATTGTAAACTTTAAATAGTGAGAATGAAATCCTTTAATCCATTTTTCAACGTGCCTTTTCCACCTGTCATTGAAATCTGTTGTAGTAACATAGTCACTATCCAAATTATCCCAAAGCCATTTAACAAACGAGTCTGTGTTTACTTTAATTCTTAATCCTTTATAGTTTTTGAATGGATTATTGTCTTTCTTTAAACAGATGTCTTCAATAATTACACTATCTTTTGTGTCAATAAGTTTATTATGCTCAATTAGATAGATACTCACTCGTGGATTAAAAATTTTTTCAATTTTTGGAACGATGTCAAAAATGTCAGAGCAACTGTAGCCAAATATCAAAATCCGTTTATCAGAATCTTGTGTTGCAAAAATTCTGTCTATTACTTTTTCTCGTTCCTTGGTAAGGCTCTTTTTGGTAATTGTTGATAATGTTGTACGAATTGATTCAATGTTATCAATGCTTCCGTGTACTTTGATAAGTTTACAATTTGTAGATATATTGTCAACTGTCGAAAAAGATTGTTCATCTCTAAAAACAAGTAGATCCTCTTTATTATATACAAAGGCTTTTTCAATCAGCAAATCAAAATTTGTAGTGTAAATTTCATCTATTAATTTATGACGATGACATTTTAAAATTAATAAATGATTAGTTGAAGGTTTGCCGTCTTTAAAAATATCAAGAACCTGGTGTTCATTAGTATTCTCTAAAAAAGTTTCAAAAAACATTTCAAATGGCATTGCCAATGTCCAGTCAGAATGAATTAATTTGTCTTTATCTTCAAAGTCAATTTCAAGATGGTTTAGTATTTCATCAAGTATGGGGATAGCAGCAGGCAGTCCAGAGTTAATTGATATTCCTGCACCACAAAAAATTACAAGTTTACCGTCTTTTTTTGAAAGGTCATTTATTGTATCGTCAATATCAAAATGCATTGTTATAGTTGGGTCTCATTTGGTATTACCGCTAACACACAGGGTATCTAACCGATTAGGAAATAGAATTCCTTCTGCTCAGCCTTAGTACAAATGTATATTAAAGTTCCTAATATTCAATTGCTTCCGCCAGCCCCCACTTGACACAAAGACATGTTGGGAGCTGCCGCTTTGTTGTCCGAAAATGTGTCCACAGAAAAACCCTTGTTAGTGCTATAATTTCATTGATATAGTCAATGATTTGTTGTTCAAGTGCCTTTATTTTAGAGCCTTTTATTATGTAAACCAGTCCACCACCAAGCATTGCCGAAATAAAACCTAAGATAAAAACACCCTAAGTTACGCCAATTCCAGCGTGAATTGCCATGATTATGGCATTTTGAAAATTTGGACTGCCTTTAATTTCTATATCGTCTGAACCAAGACAAGCTATTTTTGCAAGAACAGTGTCCTTCTTAACAATTAATGAGTTGTCTTTTTCAATAATTTTGACATTTGTACAATACTTTTAAGAAAAAGCCTAATTTTATCTATGGTGATTTTTTTAGTATTTGAAATCTTGATGTGTTTAAACAGTTTGAAATTTTAAAGAAAACTATTTTTTATTCCGAGGTGAAAAACCTAAAATCAATGACCAAATAGTGTCAAGGGCATACATCCAACCAAAGAAAATTAACATTGTTAAGAATGAATTACCAACAAGTTTTTTGATAAAACCGTAGACTAAGAAAAACGAAAGTATTACAATGAAAATGTAGCCTATCCACCAAATTACTGTTTTATTTTTCATGTTTTTTAATAGGATTGATTTTTTGCATATCTGGTACTTCTAAATTACGAAACATATTTTCATACATTTTATCTATCTCTGTCTGAATTTTCCAAGTTGAAGAATATTCAAATCCAACAAATTTTTCTTCCCCCCAAAAAGGCTTAACGTTACTTATTCCTATCACAGATGCAGAAAGTGTGTATTGACCATTTCTCACCTTGAAAGTTGCATTTTCTTTTGATTTAATTTTTAGCCTTTTTTTATCAACGCCACTAAGGACTATATAAATGGTATAGTCAGTGTTGTTTTTCATAGAAATACTACTAAATTCTTTATCTCTTTCCTTTGAATCAAAAATTTCCATTGGTAACCAGTTTGAAAGTGGTGATTGCTTTTTAGCTTTCTGAATTTCCATTTCCACGATTTGGTCTTCTGCTTTATTATAATAAAATCCATTTGGATATTTCTTTTGAAAATCACTGTACCCTTTGTAAGTATGTATTTTTAATGCCTTCCTCCAATCACTTTTTTCTATTATTTCCAAGCGTACTTTTGCACTGTCGGCAAATTGAGAATTAGCGTGTGTTATAAGATAATCGCTAAGATATTTATGAGAGTTAGCATTTTTAGCAATTTTCCAATTTTTAATATTTTCTATTTCAGCCATTGCTATTTTTGAAAAAGTGCTATTTGGGTACTTGCTGATAAAATTAGAAAACTCTGCAATAGAATTTTGTTTTTTTGTAGAAATCCACATCTTATTTTCTTCAATTTGTAAAAGGCTGCTTTTAGCATATTCCACGTTTGATGTTACTTTTGATGCACACAATTCAAGTAGTTTTGTCTCATATTTAATTAGATATGTAGCATAACTTGTACTATCATCACCAAGTTTGGCAATTCGCCAGTCTGAAATTTCTTGAAGGCAAGAAATCTTCTTTCTTGAATATTCAATATTTTTCACAATGCTTCCATCACAATTATAGAGAGGGTTTTCGTATTTTTTGCAAAATTCATTATAGTGAGATATGTCGTCAGCCCTACTTGTAAGTTTCCAGTCGCTTATATGAGTCAAACAGTATTTGTTGTTTTTAGCTTGGTTTGTTTGATTAGGACATTCGACATTCCAATTTTCAATTGAGCATTCCAAATTCAAGTTTTCATATTTTTCTAAAAATTGACTATATCCTACAATTGTGTTAGTTTTTGAGGCATTTTCCCAATCGATATTTCTTCGTAAACATTGTTGCTTAGTAGTAACAATTAGTGAATATTTTGAATCAGGATATTTTTCCAAATAATTTGTAAAGTCGTTTATGTTCGGGCTATTTTCTATTTGTTTATATGCCTTTTTTGCAGATTGGGCGATTGAAATATAACTTGTCAATAGAAATAAGATAAAAGATAGATTTTTCATGTTTAGTCGAATTTGATTATATGAGTAATTTGAATTGTAAACTAGTAGAGTTTTTCTTACGGATGCCACCAACGGTTTGGGGTTTGACGCAGTAGGAGATTAGAAGCACAAATGTTCGTTAAACCACAAAAGCTAAATAGAAGTACAAATGTCGAATTTACCACTTCTGCCCCCATGTTCAAACCCCTGTTATGCCTTAGTGCCTTTATTTGTCTGTTCATTTCATCTATGTTTGTCGTGTCGTGGTGTGTAGCTCTTTTGCATTTTTTTAGAGTTGGTTTTGTGCCTTGGCAAAAATGCAAATGTGCTACCAAAAGCATTGGCTATTCGGTTATATCTAAATTAATATGTTCAAATGTTGGCAGTTCTGCCAAATCTAAATATTGATTGGTTATTTTGTCTAAAAATGATTCAGTTATGATATCTTCTTCTAAAAATTGCTCAATGTCAGGATAGATTGCCAAAACTTTTTCATCACTTATTTTTAATCTGTGTCGAATGTTTTTGAAAAATTTAATTTCAGAATATTTTATTTGTTCGTCTGCTTTAATTGTCTGTATTGCAAAGTCAATTAGTGTTAATTCTTCCTTTTCTGTCAATGAGTTTGCTTTTAGCAAATCAAAATAGTAAGTAATAAATTCTTTCCCATTCGTGTTAATTTTTGTAACAAGTCTATTGATCTCTTCTTGAAAATTAAAATCATCAAACAATGAAGATTTTTCACACATTGATTTTATCAATGTGATTTCTCGATTATCAATATTTCCGTCAGATGCCATACAGCAAAAAGCCGTTTTTAATAACAGTTTGTCAAATGTTATATGTTCCATTTTTTTAATTTATTTTCTGTTTGTATTAAAACCAATTGGTCTTCTTTCGTTTTTATCTTCGGTATTTTCAAAGTTCATTTTTGCTCTTACTCTTTCGTATTTTTCTAATTCCTGTATTGGTACAGATGGTTTAGTTATTTTGATAGTGTTTTCTAAAATTGTCATACCGATTCTTGACTTCTCCTTTAATGCCAAACGAGATGCTTCATTTACAAGAAATTCAATATCTGCTGAAACATAGTTATTAGTTAAAGTTGCAAGGTTGTCGTAATCAATTCCGAAGTCCAAAGGTCTATTTTTTAAATACATTTCAAACATTCCTTTTCTTGCTTCAAAGTCGGGTGGTGGCAAGTAAAATTTCTTATCTAAACGCCCTGCTCTTAACATTGCTGGGTCTATCATATCAGGATAATTGGTAGCACCAATTATAAATATTCCTTTTTCTCCGGTTCTATCCATTTGTGCCAACATTTCATTTACTGCACTCTTCGACATTTCATGTGCATCGCTATCACGATTTGGCAAAAGCTCATTTATTTCATCTATGAAAATTATTGTAGGTGCATTTTTTTCTGCTTCTTCAAACATCTTTGCAATGTTTTCTTGTGTTGCATTTACGAACCTACTTTTAAGTGTGGAAGGTGTTGCCAACATAAAATTAAAGCCTACTTCTTCGGCAAAATGTTTTGCAAAAAATGTTTTGCCACAACCTGGTGGACCATACAAAAGCATACCGTTTGGAATTGTTACACCATATTTTTCATATTCTTCGGGATTATACAATGCATCAATTACATCTAATTTCAATTGTGCTTTCAGTTCGTTCATTCCTGCAATTGCATCAAACCCTTTACCGTTTGCTTTGTGACTTTGAATTTTCGTTAACGGTTTATCGTCAGATTTTACTTTTTGGATAGTGTCCACATCTTCAACTTTTATTTCCCCATTGATTGCCTGTAAAAATTCATTAGCAGATTGAAAGCGATTTTCAGGGTCGTTTTGCAATGATTTTTTAATTATGTTTAAAAAAGATTCTTCAAAGTCCACAATATCATTTGAAACTTTTAAAAATGAAAGTTTCTTTTGGCGTTCTTCTAATATAATATCTTCGGTTTTTGTTCTGTCTGCTTTAAATTTTGAAATGTCTTTAAACCAAGGTGACATCCCGAAAAGCAAATTATACATTACAGCACCTACAGAATACAAATCAGATTGAGGAGAATAAAAATTATTAAAACATTCAGAAGCTACATAATTCAAGTTTAAACCATCTTTTGAAAAGGATTTTGAAGATTGATGAAATGACCTTGCAAAACCAAAATCAATAATTTTTGCTTGTGGAATGTCTCCTGACAAATCCAACATTATATTTTGTGGCGTAATTTCATTGTGAACTATTGGATCTGGTAAACTATGTAAATAATTTAATCCGTTCAAAATACCTGTAACAATTTGCTTTAAATCGTAAAGTGATGAAATTGGTTCCCTTGTAATATGTTCTGCTAATGTTTCGCCTGCAATAAAGTTCAAAACTAAAAAGCCATACTTTTTAGTTTCAAAAATTAATTCGCCACTGTCTTTGTATGTAACAATGTTTGGATTATCAATTGATTTTAAAAATTCAATTTCTAATAAATTATGTTCGCTATCAAATGCAGAACGATGCAGTTTTGCATAATTGAATAGTTTAAGAAAGTACAGTTTTCCGTCTTTCCCTTTTACTCTGTATGTTTCGGCATTGCTCCCTTGCTTAATAAAAAGCATAACAGAATACTTCTCATTTACTGAAAAGTTCTTTGGTAATATGCCTTGTTTTATATTCTCCATTTAAAAGGTAAAAGTTTAAGGATTAACCTAATGTATCTTTTGGTTTTTCATTATCATGCATTAAGCCAATTATTTGAACCAAAATTGGTCTAATTGCTGTTGTATTGCCTGCTGTGGCTAATTGCAAACCTTGATTTACTAATTGTCTTGCTTTGTTTTTGTCTTTCCAATTGTAGGTATTGAAATCACCATCAATTTGTTTTAAAAAGTTTATGTCTATTGCATTACCTGTAACTGCATTACGAATTTCAAAATCTAATGACCCAATTTCACTTATTAAATGTTTCGCTTCTTTTATGTTCTTTTCTTTAATAATTTGCTCAATAGTTTTTTTGTATTCTTGAATATGTGCTTCCTCTTTATCCAAATTCATATTTTCATCATCGCCATTGGCTTTAATCTTTTTTATTAAATCTTCAAAATCATAAAAAGTTTCTTTCAACTCTTCCTCTACCTTAGGCCATTCGGCAGTTTTTTCTACACTATCCAATTTCAATAATTCTTTACGTAGTCCATCAAGAATTTTCATTTTTCCATCAGCACTTCCTTTTTCATTTTCTAATTGTTCTTCAAGAGCTTCTAATTTTTCTGAAACATCATCAGCACTTACTTTTTGAGCTGTTCGTTTAGCTTTTGCTATTTCTTTTGTCAAAAGTTCTTCTGTCGGCGGCTCTTTAGTTTAACATCTACTTCTAATTCTTCCGTGTGATTTAATAAAGGGAAGTAAGCAATAAACTTCATTATTTGCGAACTATCAATTTTAATGGTGATTTCTACATCACTTCCTTCAGGTAATAAGGCAGGTAAACTTTCGCCTGTAATTATTACCTCGGTAATGAAATTATTTAGAACTGGATTTGTACCCTCTGCGTTAAAATCTCCTTGATAAATTGGAATGCGAATAATATCTTTTATCATACCCGGTCTTATGGCACTTCTTGTTTTTAAGCCATTTAATTACCCCATTCCATTTGTACTGGTTTATTTTTTCTCAAACCTGGAACTGATTTAAATAAATCTTTTTTTTCCGTATGAAAATATTTGCCAATTCCAATATGATATGGTAAAACTTGCATTCCATCAAGTCCACTAATTCCTTGTAAAATACTAAATTGATTTGGTTGACAGTCTAATTTATTACCTGCTTCGTCATATACATTTATTTCAAACGAATTAGAACGACCTTCAACTAAAAGCACATCTAAAATGGTTGCTTTTTCTCCAATTAGTTTTTTGCCACTCGACCAAGCTCCATCAAAACGAACTACATCGGCATAAATTTTATCAGGAAAAGTACCTGTTGTTTTTTCTTTCAAGACTTTTAAATTTACCATTTCGTCCAACTCTACCGAAGTGGCTTCATATTTTAAGTCCAATTGAAGTTTGGTTTTATCTCTTGTTGTTTCTTTTACTTCGTCTGATACTGAAATTGTAGAAGCAAATAAAGCCGCACCTTTAGCAACTACTGTCATTGGGTCAACAGAAGTATCAACTTTATCAGTGATTTGCTCTTTAAGCATTCTTCGTAAAATTGGCGAATAAGTTGGACCGCCAACAAGAATTAATGCACCAAGGTCAGCACCTTTTAAATTGTTTCGTTTCAATAATTCTTTTGAAATATCAATTGCTTTTTGGAAAATAGGGGCAACCACATTTTCCATATCTTTTTGAGTTACTTCTACATCAATTTCTGGTTCATCTCCATTTTCATCTTCAAATGGCAAATCTCCTAATTGTGATAAAATATGGTGAGTGTCTTTGAATGATAATTGAATCTTTGCCTCTTCTGCATAAAATTTAACAGCATTTCTTAATAATTCTTTTTTCTGAATCTTCTAAAACGCTTTAATTGCAAAATTTTCTGCAAGATTTGGAATAATAATTTGGTCAACAATTGCTTCGTCTAAATTTTTACCTCCAAGCCAATTATCGCCATCAGTATCTTTTACAGCTAGAATGCCTTCTTCTGCTTTAATCAAAGCGGCATCAAAAGTTCCTCCACCAAAATCGAACACCAACCAAAAGCCGTCTTTACTTTTTGAACCAAGACCATAAGCAGTGGCGGCAGCCACTGGTTCTTGTAATAGTTCAATATGTTTAAAACCTGCAAGTTTTGCTGCTTGCATTGTGGCTTCGTTTTGAGGATTCAGAAACTTTGCAGGAACAGTAATTACTATTGAGGAAATATTTTCATCCTGCACAAATGATTTTAGTTTTTTCAAAATTTCAGAAGACAATTCTTCTGATGAAAAACTTTTATTCATATTGGAACATTCATAAGAATGTGTAGTACGGATTGTTCTTTTAAACTCTGTGAATGTGTTAGTTTTCCTTTTTCAAAAGTTTTTAATGGCCCTTGCATTATCATTTTTCAATACATTGAAAGCAGTGTCTCCGACTAGAATATCCTGCCTTCTATTAAAGTGTATGCAAGAAGGAATTGTATCTTTTAATGTGTCTGACTTTTTAATGGTTGGTACACCATTTTCCATTCTTGCAATTGCCGAATTGGTAGTTCCTAAATCAATGCCGTAATCTATTTTATTTCTCATTTGTGAATATTTTTTTTTTATTAGCCTTTGATACTTCAATTTGGGCTGTTTGAATCATTTTGTCGTTGTAATTTACTTGTGGAATTAAGACTTTGGAAATTATTTCAGAATCTTTTTCAAGGTTTTCTTCTGGAATTGAACTGGCAACAATTACTTTCATTCCCTGATGAAATTGTTTGCCTAATAGTTCGGGCATTTCATATCCATTGGCAGAAAGATTGTCTTTTAGTTTGCCTACTGATGCTTGTAATTGTTTTAAGCCTTTGGTTTTTACATCCATCAAATTTATATTTCTTTCAATAAGATTGATTTCACTTGCCACTTTCAATGCCAAAGAGTGGTCAGGTTCTGCGGTTGGCGTTGCTTGTAAAGTTGTTTTTGTTGTTCAATTAAATGTAATTGAGCGTCCATCAAATCGGTTTGTTTTCCAAATTCTTTTACCAAACTTTCTTCAATTGAAGATTTTGTTTTGCTTAATTGGTCAATAAAATCGGTTTTGTCGGTTTGTTGTCTTTTACGCAAAAACCAATACAAAAGCCCTGAAAGTAAAATTGCTGAAAGCACCCCGATAATTCCGTAAAGTGATATTTTACCAAGTGATTCATCAACGGCAGAAATTTTTTGATTTGTTTTTTTTTCAGTTGATGAAATTTTCAAACCTAAATTTTTACTGTTTTCTTCTGTTTGGATTCGCAAACTGTCAAGTGAAAGTTTGTTAATTTCAATTTCGGTTGAAAGTGCATTTACTTTTTTTGTAAGGATTCTATTTTCCGATTGCAAAGATTTTACCTTGTCGTGCAGAGGTTTCATTTCTTTTTCAAAGTCAATGTTTTTGTTTTGGGCAGTTGCCAAAAAAGTTGATAATATGAGTATTGGTAATATTGCTTTCTTCATTATTTTATGAATTTTATTATTTGATTTAATCCTTTACGAATTAAAGAATTTACTGCTGCTTTATTTTTTAATTTCTCAACCAATTTTGGTGAATAGAAATAATATTTTTTGATAAACCATTTGCCAAATTGCGATTTACTTAATACATCATCTCTAAATTGTCTTAAAATCATAACTTGTGGGTGGTCATAATTCCCGTAAGCCATTGTAGCAATATAACATCCACCACCACTTCCACTTGAACCATTACTTGAACCTGTATTAAAATTTGCAAGTTGAGTTTTTAGACTTGATAATGAGTTTCGATTTGCTGTATATCTACTTCTAAAATCTTGTCGTAAGTCCATATTACCAATCGTAGTAGTAACATCAAAAGCTTCATTTACTTTTTGTTTTAGTAAAATCAAGGCTGTAAATTTTGTTGAATTATCATATAAATTGCTGAATACTTCTTGCAGCTTATTGATTTCAGAAACACACATTCCTTGTGCATCTGATGCAATTCGTGAACTTATTCCTAAATAAATTTCTTCATTGCTACCTAAAATATTTTTTACATTATTTAAATAGGGTCTTGCACTTGCTAATAATTGTTTCGCATTTTCAATGGTTTCACTTTTATTTTCAAATTCATCAATTAATCTTTTTAAAGCCTCAAAATCAACAATTATTTTAGCTTGACTTTCTCTTTCTGGTCTATCAGCAACATATCTTTCAACAACTGGAATGCTTTCATATATTCTTTCTTTTACGACACTTCCAAGAGCAATACTTTTCGCTTTTTATTTAAGTCTAATGCAATTTCACCTACTTCTGTGCCTGTATCGTGAAAATGGTTAAATAATGATATTCCACATTGCAAAATTTCATTTGCAATTTTATCTGAAATTGAAATTACTTTAATATCGGATTTGCCAAGGATTGAAATTATAGAGGTTAATAATGGCTTAGTGTTTTTAATTAATTCATTTCCATAATCTCCTGCTTTTGCTGGATTAGCTTTTTGTTTTTTTCTTGTTTCTTCAATTTGTTTTTCAATTTGTTCAATAGGTTTTTGAAAAAATCCTTTTAAAAAATCTTCTTTTGCAGAAAATGTTTGTTTTGATAGTATTTCAAGAAATTTATTTGAAGTTACTCCACCACTTTTTTCTATTTCCGTTTGAATTAGATTTAGAAAAATAAGTTGTAATTCCTTCTTTGTAGTTTTATAAGTTTCATCAGTTGCTAATGCTTTGAAGTCTTTAATAAAATCACTTTCAAGAAATTTCAACTTTAATGAAATACCTTTTTCTAAAACATCTTCATTTGTATTTTGGCTTAAATAAAGTGTTCCCAAATTACTATGGGCAGAGGCATTTCGTTGGGTTACATCTTCTGTTGTAGTGAGTTTCGACCAAATATTTATAGCTTGGTCTATATCAGCATCTTTCAAAGCATCAAATGCAGGTTCATCGGTGATTGGTTTGCCATTATAAAACCAAAACAAAGAAGCGTTCATTTTGTCGCTATCAAGGTTTAGTTTAGAAGCCGATTCTGATACGTTGTCAACTGTTCTAACAATTTTCCCAAGTGCAGGAAAACTAAAATCATCTTCTGGCTCTTGTTCTGCGTCAATAAATTGGTTCAGTCGCTTTATTTGGCGTACTTGTTCTTTTGCTGTTGCTCCAACAAGAAGACCAACTGTACGATAGGGTTGCTTTTTATTAATTGCATCTATTTCAGTTTGTATAATTATTATCTATGGGGCTTGGGTGAGTTGGGGTAAAATTAAATTTGGTGCAAAAGCGTTAGCTTTGAGCGTTGGCTTGCACCTCTTTTAATTTTATGATTCGTTGGTTTTGTGTCATCTGTTTTGTCTGTCTGTTCATTGTCGGTTCGTAGTCTCTTGGCATTAGGCATAACGTACAAGTATTTATGAAGAAGGGGGAATTTGGAACTCGTCCGCCCGTAACTGGTGCTGGGTTTTGTTCCAAAGTTGAGTTACTTCCAACTGCTTCATAGTATTCCGTCCGATAGTGAAAATGTTTATTAATGTACTGATGTTCAATTACTTCCGTCCGCCCCCTTTTTTATAAATACTATGTTGGTGGCTTGCCGATTGTTTCTTCGTCCTCCATCCATGGCAATATGTTTTATCTATACTATCTCGGCTTATCGTTTGTTAGAAGGATATCAAAGGCGGGGTCTAGCCGCCAGCCATTATTCATTCTAAATTCTACAATGTCGCATTATAGCTTGCCCAACAAAGCTATAGTTGTTATCTACTGCTTATTTATTTGAACAAAGAAGATTTTTAATATCGCTCTCAAATTAGATTTATTTCGGTTTTATTTTTTTTGACCAATCAGTCCATGTTATTCCAAACTTTGTAGCTAAAATGCTATTTAAATCGGGATATGGACTTGAATTCATAATTTCTAGATATAAATCTTTATTTAATTCATATCCAAGATTTATCGAAGCATCCAACCAATAATATCCATGTTCATTGTTATGTGAAACAATTACTGTAATTCCTTTAATTTTAAAAAGGTTTTGATAATATTGAATATTTTGGTTAATGTACTCATCAGTAAAACTACTAAAACTTATAGTTTCAATTTTCTTTTTCAAATTAATTAATTTACTTAATGCATTTTGCTTATTTACCTCAGTGCTAAGAACATCATTCGCATTATCAATTAAAACTTTACGCTCCTCTTTTGGTAGTTGAGAAAGATAATTACCAATACTTTTCATCTCTTTATCTAATTTTACCGCATTATTTTGCATTTCTTGCTCCTTCGTTTTTTCTTCATCAGCCTTATTGTTTATTGGTTGTGTTGAGTTTTCGTTTCCTAATTGATTTATTAATTGTTTAAATCGTATAAAGTTAGATGGATTTTCATTCACGTATTCAATGCCAACCATCCCTTCTCTCTCATATGCTTCTTCGAGCCACCCTAAATTTTTTTCCCTGCCACCATAAATCTCTTGTGTTACATTTCTGTTAATAATTGTCAAAATAATCATTTTTTTACACCCCATCTATCATATTTTGCATGATTCCAGTCCATTATCTTCATTTCTTTTTAGTAGATGTATTGGAATTACTTTTTTTGTTGTGAACTGGTATGATTCATCTCCTCTCGAACTTGATAAATAACTGTTTTCAGTTATGATAGTCAAGTTATTAGATACTAGAGTAATTTCTTTAATAAGTATTGAAGCAAAAGAACCATCATTAAATCTAATATTTTGGTTTAAATTAATTTTCAAATCTTCAATTATTGAATTTTTTACTTGTTCTTGTGATATTGATGAGTTTGAAGTTATTGTTTTAGGCTCTTGATTTATCTTTTGACTTGTCATAATTTGAACACCAATAAGTTGGTTTGTAAGTGCAAGAATTGCATGAAATTGCTGTTTTGTCATCGCATCCTTCATAAGTTTTTGAAGCGTCAGTTTCATCAGCCCCTAAAAAACGAAGATACCCTAAAGAAATATACTGTCCATTGGCATTAGTTGAACTAAACCACATAAGTCCATCGTCAGTCGAGTTTGCTTTAAGTTCCGTTCTATATTGAGAGCCGTTCATCCGAACATACTCATCATGCTCTTTTTGAAATCCTTTAACTGTATAACCAAAAGCAACTTTTGTGTTATAATTATTTCTAAACTGAATATATCTTGAATATCCATATTTGCCAGGTTCTGTCCCCATTGGTCTTGTTCTAAACTGAATACCTTTAAAACATTTAGTTACTCGCCATTCTCCCCAGTCTTTTTCATCTTGGGCGGATACCAAATTGGAAATGAAAGTAAAAATCAGAAGTAGGGTAAAAATCTGTCGTTTCATTTTTTTATGATTTTTGATTTTGTTATCAAGGTTGGATTGTCGAGTTCGTGTTATTTTTCGGTAGCCACCAACAAGCATATTCCCGAAACTCATTTTATCAGTTTCGGTGATATCTATTATGTTTTTATTATCTGAATTTGATAAAATATTTAAAATGTGTACTTTAAGATAATTGTTGTATTTCGTAAATTTTTCCATGCAGTGATTGGTCTTTCGTTAATCTTATTTTTCTGAATCAAATATAATTATCTGTTTTTATATTTCAAATTATATTAATATATTTTTAATCAGTGAGTAAGGCTCATCATCAGGCCAAAGCCTTGGGTGCAGATTTGTGTTTAAAGTCCGGTTGTTTTTAGCTGCTAAGGCCCAATAAGTTTGTAGGTATCGGAGCCAAGGTATCGTTTTAAAGAGTTGGTTATGGAGCTATATTTGGCAAATGAACAGTGAATTTTTATTGATTTTATGGTTCTGCATTGCCTCCAAAGCGTATGTTGTGATGCTGCACAATTCCAAAATGCCGGCTCCAAAACCGCCTGCCCTACCCTATCTGGAGGGGATGTTTTTACAATTAATTTTATCTTATGTCAAAGAGAAAAAGCTTCATGACAAAGTGAAAAGCTGCAAGACAAAGTGTAAAAGCTGCATGACAAAGTGTAAAAGCTGCAAGACAAAGTGAAAAAGCTTCAAGACAAAGTGTAAAAGCTTCATGACAAAGTAAAAAAGCTGCAAGACAAAGTGTAAAAGCTTTATGACAAAGTAAAAAAGCTGCATGACAAAGTGTAAAAGCTGCAAGACAATGTATAAAAGCTCAACCAAGGAAACCGTACCTGAGTGCTACTTACCAAAACCATCCAAATGCTACATTTTTATCAGAGGTCAATTGGTATTTTCTAGAGCCAATTAGCCAAAATATTGACCAAGTGAGATATATTCCCGGTTTACTATGCCGTTCCAATTGATCATAGGTGAGGCTTTTCTTAAGCATTAAAAACGGCAGTAACGAAACCTGAAACTTGAATTAGCTAAACTATTGATTATTAGACATAAATAACAGAAAGTTTTACCAATTTAACACATAATTAGTTGAAGACTTGTGCTAAATTACCCTTAGTATAGGGGTAAAGTGCTAAATTAACATCGAATTCGAAGAATTTAACATCAAATTCGACGAATTTAACATTGAATTTCACGAATTTAACATCGAATTTCACGAATTTAACATTGAATTCGACGAATTTAACATTGAATTTCACGAATTTAACATTGAATTTCACGAATTTAACATCGAATTCGACGAATTTGATTTCGATTTCGACGAATTTAACATTGAATTTCATGAATTTGACGTCACAGGAGGGTAATTTGATGTCAATTTCGACGAATTTGACTTCATTGGAGGGGGCTGTGACTTCAATATCGCCGAATTTAACGTCGAGGGAGGGGGCTGTGAGCAAAAACGCTGCTCAAATCTGCAAGAGATTTAGGCGATGCAATACCCTGTTGGAGAGTTTTAACAAAATTTATAATGATCCCATTAACTTGGCCCATGAAACTTACACACTTACATATTTCCTCCAGTTGTGCTGCTCTTTGAAGCCCAGCATTTCCCGGATCTTGCGGTTGGAGAAAAGGGCCTCGTATTCATCCAGCTCTCTGCTAAGCGGTACATTGGGGAAAAACCTTTCGAGCAATTCCTTGTTGGTCAGGATGGCACCGTTATGGTCGTTGCCGGCATTGAAAACCTGATAACCCAGACCGTCATTTTTCAGACAAAGGTCCACGATCTGCCCCAGGTCACGGGCATCGATATAACAAAACGCATTGCGGCGGCGTACTTCCGGGTGTTTGAAAAAATGCGGAAACAGCTCCTGATATTCGTGCGGCTCAATCACATTGCCAATACGCAGGGCATAAATATCATAACCCGAGCGAAGCTGAAAGCTCCTGGCGGTTTTTTCGTTGACTACTTTTGACAAGCCATAGCTGTCCATGGGGTCCACGTCATAGTCTTCTTCGAGCGGTAATACTTTGGGGTCGGTGAGGCCATCTGCAAAACAGATACCGTAGGTAGTCTCCGACGAAGCGATGATGATCTTCCGGATGCCCAGCTTCACCGCAGCCTCAATCACATTGTAAGTACCCATGGTATTGACTCTGAAAGTCTCGTTGTCGGGCTTGATGAGGATCCGAGGAACTGCCGCAAAATGTACCACGGCATCAAACTTAGGTATGCCCTTGCCGCCCTCCAACTCATGCAGGCCTGTGTAGGAACTCATCGCATTAAACATCTGCCCGGAGTCGGTGATGTCGGCAATCTGATTATCTACCCCCGGGTGATGCAATGGCGTAAGATCCACATTGAGCACCTGATGCCCCTGCTCCAACAAATAAGGCACCACATGCCTCCCCGCCTTTCCTGATCCTCCGGTAAATAGTATTCGCATTGAAAATGGTTTTGTTTGTAAAAGTAAAAAAACAAGGCTGGAAAACAAAAAAGGCGGGGCAAGCCTGAGACTTTCTTATAATTTTTATTTCAGCACAAAAGCCGGATATTAAAAGCTGGTATTATTACATTTAGTTTTAGAAACTTCATTGACCGGAACGCTTAAATACTTCAAAAAAAGTATTCAAGTAAATGCAAAAGCGTTTTTTGTAAGCCAACAAACATGCGTTACAAAGCAAAAGATGTTTTTTGTAAGCCAACAAACATGCGTTACAAAGCAAAAGATGTTTTTTATAAGCCAACAAACATCCATTACAAAGCAACAGATGTTTTTTGTAAGCCAACAAACATGCGTTACAAAGCAAGAGATGTTTTTTGTAAGCCAACAAACATGCATTACAAAGCAAGAGATGTTTTTTATAAGCCAACAAACATGCGTTACAAAGCAAAAACATTTCAAATAAGATTTGACATATACTGAATCAAGTAAAACATATATCCAATAAGATTCAGTGAATGTTGAATCAAGTAAATTATATGTTGAATTAGATTTGACATATACCGAATCAAGTAAAACATATATCAAATTAGATTCAGTGAATGTTGAATCAAGTAAATTATATGTTGAATTAGATTTGACGAATGTCTAATCAAGTAAATTATATTTTGAATTAGATTCAGCGAATGTTGAATCAAGTATAACTCTTTTAAAACAAAAAAACCGGGGCAAGCCCGGTTTATTGAAAAATTTTTACGTGCAGCACAAAAGCCAGGTTCTGTGGGGCACGGTTAATATTTAAGCTAACTCAAAATCTACCTCGAGTTGTTCGAAATCGGCAAATTTATCAGAATCACATACCACCTCAATGGGTCTGTTGTAT
This sequence comes from Cytophagaceae bacterium, assembly GCA_016722655.1. NCBI lineage: Bacteria > Pseudomonadati > Bacteroidota > Cytophagia > Cytophagales > Cytophagaceae > Cytophagaceae bacterium. Next base: position 2,633,805 of record JADKIR010000004.1, on the reverse strand, counting down.
AAAAGAAAAGCTGATACATTTAGAGGTTCAACACAATAGATTTTGTGACTAGAGTGAATATATTTTTGACGTAATTCCATCAATAATCGTCCTAAGGCATTGACACCTTCCAATTTTCCATTTACAGGACTAGCTCCCCAAATTTTATCTTCCTTAGAATATTCTACAATTGCCTTGTCCTCGGTCTCACGAAGTACTTTACTAAAGTTATCCCAGTTTTGAGCCAATTTTACCTCCAAAACCCACCGCATTACTTTCATTTTTATTGCTTCCCAATCGGGGCGGGTGTATTTATCTTTATACTTATTACTTACTTTTTTTGCTAGCATAGCATTTTCTTGAGAGATAATCTCATGCTGAATATCAGGAAAAGCGGAAAACGCATGGCCTGATACAAATGCTCAGATGATGGGACAATTATATCATTGACAAACAAACCAAAACCAGATGCCATGTTTGACAATCCACCAAAGGCTTCAGTGGTTTTCTGAAGGAAATAACTTCTTTCGGCTCGTAAATTCTTTTTCCATTTTGTAAATTAGGTTGTTTAATTGATGCCTCTTTTATGAACTTTAAAAAGTGGTTTCCAATTGTGTGAAGGCACATCCCACCATAAAACGATGGGACATGTATTACTGATATTTCTCCAAGTGAAAAACATCGTTCCTGTACCAAATGTATGATAACTTGGGTAAGTTTTACCCAAAGGTCGATGATTTTTTTGCTTTGATTCTTCTCTTATTCTTGAAATAATTTCTATTCCCTTGTCCAAAAATATAGTTTCTAATCGAATTCTGTTCTCTTTAGATGAAAAAAAAGTTTCAATAGGAGGAGAATATATAGATCTGTAAGCTTTATTCTTATGATTAGTCGCATAACCAGTTAGAGTATTTAAATAATGCTCATGTTCCACATCTGATGTATTTGTTGGAATAAACAAATTCAATTTTTGGTTGAAATCACTTAAGTTGTTTTCTATTAAATAATAAAATGAGACTGGGAATCCTTTTTTATTAAGAAATAAATCTTGTTCAAATTTCATTTTTAAAATATACCTTGAATTGTTTAATCCCCAAGAGTGGGCTGCAAAGAAAAACGATGTAATTTTTAAATGGCCGTTTATCAACTTTACCTTCAACTCCTCATCTTTGAGTAACTCTTCAATATTACTTACAAAAGTCTTACCAGTAGCTAATATGTCGTCAATATAAATATAGTTTTTGACTCCCATTACACCGCATGATGCCAAACTTCTACCATAACTTTCCTCTAAGACCTCATTTAGTAGTTGCAATAATATGTCCTGACTTTTACCCTCTTTTTGAATCCGAATAAAATTTGATTCGTTTAAGAACTGTTCTACTGACTCATATTGTAATTTTTTTGCTAAAAAAGGCATTAAGTCAACCATGGATTTTTTAGCCTTTTCTCTGGAAACATAAATACCTTGACTGAATAAATGGCTTAATTCTGACAATATAAATTCCTGATCACTTCCATCAAATTGAGCCACCCAACCTAATACATGCTCCACTGTCATCGGTGTAGCGTTTTCAAGATCACAGTGATAATCTTGTGTTATTGAGACTATATTTTCAGCATATTTAATCATTTGAACATTATTTGCAAATTATTAGAACGATTCAAATCAGCTATTATAAAATTCTGAATTATATTATTTTTATAATTACCTAAAATAGTGACCACAGTTGTTTTTGCTAAGATTCTCAGTTCATAAAGGCTATAATTATTTTAAAACATACAAATATTTTAATTACAAATTTAAAACTTTATTCTTTCTCTCTGAAAACCTCCAACCACTCTACCCGCTAAATCGATCACTCCAAAATAAGTTTCCAGCCCTATTAAGCCCATGATAAGCCACCAATTCATCACTCAGGGCATCAGGTTGTACGGTTATCAATATATGTCCTTTTTTCTTATTGTATGACTCAACACTGTAGATACCTTTAAAGCACACCTCCCCCCAAGAATTTATTAATGCCAAAGATTCCCAACCACTAAAGCCTGTGTAATGAGCAAGTATAAAATCTTTATTGCCTTCAAGATATCCAACCTCATACACTTCTTCGTCGAGTAGTTTATTTAAAGATATTCTTTTTCGATGATGATCTCAAAGTCGTTTTCTTCTGATTTGCTATTTCTAAATTTCATTGTTGATTTTTAATTATAGTTGAAGAATGCATCTTAAAACATTACCCCCTCATACTCCTCTTCACTCATACCAAATCCCGGATCAATAACCAATACCTCGGCGTGAGTAAGTTCATGAAGTTTATATACCCGCAGGTCAATTTCATCTTCCCAGGCCTGTGTGTCTTCGCCGGCCTTTTTACCAGACAATATTTTATCTACTAAATCTATTAAAGGTTCTTGAAATTCTGGGGAGAGTTTGGGAATGCGAATTGATTCTAATGAGTCTTTTTTAATTTTCGGAAAAGTTACTTTGTTATCATAGAATAGTTTTTTCCAGTAAAATGCGGTAATTTTTGAATTTATTATAGCTAAAACATATTTGAGAGATACATTTTCAGTTGATAAAAATATATTATAAATTGTATTTAAAGTGTAAAGGTTGGGTTGACAAATAGAACCATACGGAAACTCACCTATTTGTCTTACAACAATTCTATCTATTTGATAAACAGTTGGATTTCCACCACTTTTTATACTTTCCTTTCTGAAATCAATAAAGTCACCACTTTCTGAAAGTTCGTACCTTTTTACATTTGCCCCATCAATTACAGGATAATGAGTTGCAGATAATTTATTTTTTGAAACATATGTATTTCTATCATGTGTTTGAATACCAAAATATGACCTTCCAATTTCTTTTAAAACCCATGAGTTATTTTCGATTTTTTCAATAATTTTTTCATCCTCCGTATTACTATCAAAATTAAATTTATATTCTGGCGAAGCAATATCTTTATTTTTGAAATATTTGAAACTTGTTCTTAAATCATTTTCAAAATTTAATGTTTTAATCTCAATTACTTTGATTTTAGAATCTTCTAACTTGTTCTTTGAAATTTGAAATATAACATTGTCCACTGAAGCATTTTCAAATACTTGTTGATAAAATAGTATAAATATTTCTGCGTTGGTTTTTTCAATAATATATTTTCTTAGTTTAGAATCGTGTTTGTTTTTTTAAAAATGTATTTGGAGTTATAAAAGAGAGAATTCCAGAATTTGATGCTGATAAATCAATTGATTTTTGTATAAATAAATGATATAAATCCGTTTTATATTGAGCAACTGTATAAGAATTGTAAGCTTTTTTAAGGTCGTCATCAATACTAAGACTTTGAACTAATACATACGGTGGATTACCTATCACAATATCAAAACCCTCCCGGATATCAAACATCCATTCTTTATCAAAAACGGGCTGCTAGTGTTTTGGTCGTAGGGGTCCCAGTTGGCGAGTTGTCGGGCGGTGGCATTACCATACTCTTCCTCTAGTAAATCTCCCATTTCAGCACGCAAAGCTTTATCTTGTTCACGAAGTGTTCGTTTTTGAGAGGGTGATTTGGCAGAAAAAAGACGTTGACGTACTTTTTTGAGGTCTTTTTCAAGTTTTTGCACCTCGTTTTTATCAAACAAAGAACCAAAAAAATCTCCTTTTTTTTGTGGCTTTTCTATTCCAATGAGTGTATTGGCTGCCACAAACTTTGTTTCGAGGTTGGGTAGTGGCCGCACCCCAAAGTTATCTTTGGCAGTCTCTACTTTTTGGTCGACAACTAAGCTTATAAAAAAACGTAGCTTTGATATTTGCGTAGCAATGGGCTGTATATCCACTCCAAAAATGCAATTCTCTATCAAATAGAGTTTTCGTCCATAATCAAGTTCATTATTAGCAAACGATTCTTCAATATCTGCTTTTTGGGCTTCTAGCTCTCGTATAGTACTTTCTCTGAGGCTGGTATCATCTAACTGCTCAAGTTCCGTAATGGCATTATCAACCCTTCGCAACTGTCGGTTTTTCCATTCAGTATTTTTCGGATCAATTTTATGCAGTATATGTACCATTTTCTGCAAAATACCCATTGGATAGGCTCCAGAGCCACATGCGGGGTCAAGTATCGTGCATTTATCAAGTGCTCTGATTATAGCCTTTGGTGTCGATTCGTCATTTTCAAAAGGATTAATTCCGCTGTATGACACAAGCTGATGCAACTTTTCGTCAAGATCTTCGGCTTCAAGTGTAAGATTTGTTTTCAAATATCCAATCAGACTTTCATCTACCATATAATCAACAATCTCCCTAGGTGTATAAAAACTACCAGTTTGTTTTCGGGCTGTAGTTTTAGTTTCCGGATTATAACTCGCCAATAAGTTTTCGAAAACTTTACCAAGTAACTCGGGGTCTAGGGCAACCTCCTCGTCAATAGGTGTGTTTTCTGTTATTGTAAATTTATAGGATTTTAGGATAGTTATTAAGCCTCGGGTTTTTGATTTCTTATACTTAGTATTCCCATAATCTTTACTTAAATCTACCTCTTCATCGGCATCAAAAAACAAAAAGTCTGGCACAAGTAAGTCATTGTCCCCTCTGTCGGAAAAACCATCTACATAGATTATCCTATCGCCTCCTTGTTTGCCTTTGAGCGTTTCGTGGGGTTTGTCTAAGCACTCAAAAAGGCCTCCATTCATAAATGGCACCTTGGCTTCCATTAGTTCAACAAAATACTCAGGATCTTTAAAGTAGGATTTATAACGCATCAATTGCGTAACATTTTGATGTTTTCCATCAGCTCTAAAATCTCGCTGTTTGCACGGTTGATTTAGAGTAGCAAAAACAAGTTTTGGAGAATAGCCCTATAATATTTACTATTCTGTTTGCCTGTCAAAAACAAACGTTCGGGTTTTTGTGACACAAACTCATTTATTATTCTATCGGCAATTACTTTCTCATCGAAAATTTCTTCCGGAATCAGCCCTTTTTCTTTAATAAACCATATGAACAAAATTCGAGTGAGCAAACGAATCACGTTTTTACCTTTGTGTTCCTTGAGTGCTTCATCACAACCACTGTCAGAGCTAAAATCAATCCTTAGTGGAGGATTAGGAAAATTCACTTCTTGCAACGCCCAGAAATACCAGTTTTGAAGTTCTCCGTAGAATTTCTTGTTGAGTAAGCTTACACTAAATGTTACTTGCCAATGCTGATAAAGACTTTTGAAATCTATGACTTTAGGAGTCGATTTCAATTCTTTCAATAGCATTAAATGACCAGTGTGTGTATTTCCAAGTTTCACATCTCTCAACAAACTCACTTTCCCAAGTTTTTCACCCTGGCGATAATCTGAACTATTTCGAGTCTGGCGTTCGGTATTAGCTAAAGCTATTTCATCTCCATATCGGTATATTACAGTAACAGGATTACCTTTTTGTTCATTGTTAAAAGAAGCATTTGCCAGTCGGGTAATCTCAGCCAATTGACCTCGGGTAGGGTGCTGGCTATCTTTGAGTTTTATGCCAAAAATCATGATGAATTCATAATCCTCGTTTTCGAGTTCAGACTCCTCTATATTCCTAACACCCTTAAAAGCCTGATCGTCAACTGTACCAATAGCATACAATTCATCAATAAGAGCATGAGCAGGATTACTGGCCTTATATGATGGAAAAGTAGCCTCAACTGGGAATACATCTTCAGAAATGGGATTTATAGGAATATTGAGCTCAGCAAAAAGCGTTTTAATGGCTTTGGGAAATGACTCAGTTTTAAAGTGGGATAAGTTCATAAGGTTGATAAATAAATAATTTTAACTAACTAACATCCAGGTGATGAGGTCATATTGTTTTTCCAACTGTACCTCATGGTTTTTATGGGCTTCTATGGTTTTCTTTTTGCCTTGTTGCAATTGCTTGACCAGGTCTAACTGATTCTGACCGGCAACAGTTATTTCTTCGCCAATATCATTCTCGGCCTTTGATGTATTTTGGCTATCCACCCAGCCATTTACCACATTTTGTAAATGATTGATGGCTTGTGTTTCACCGGCATCTATGGCAGGGTCAACCACTCTGATGTCATTCCGGTGCTTTGACAAGATTTCCAATATTACTTTATTGTTATCTGTTTCTATGCCACCTTCCTTGTTGAGATATACCATCCGGTAGTCGGTATATTGGGTATCTTTTTTGGGCAGAACTCCAAAAAAGCAAATTACCCCTTCTTTTTCAGTTTCAGTGGTTTCTAATTTATAACCAGAGAAAATACCGTTGGGGTATTTTTCCACATCCCTTTGGTTTTCTTTGTTGAATTCGAGCAACTGTTGTTTGAAAATATCAAAAGAGAAATCATCAAAACCCATAGAGCCTTCAGCGTCCAATTCGGAAATTGAAGAGCTCATTTGTTTTAAAAGATTTTCAGTTTGACGGTCCTCCATAGGGTTTTGGGCTAACTGAGAAAACTCTTCTGTGAAATCCTGTATAACCTCGGAACCAATGAATTGCATCACGGCCATTCGGGCTTCCACTCTACCTTTTAAATTAATGTAAGCATTGATAGAATCAGCAGGCCAAAAATTGATGCACTTAATTAAATCATTTGGCGACCCAATACGGTCAATTCTACCAAACCGTTGAATAACCCTTACAGGATTCCAATGAATGTCGTAATTTATCAAAAGGTCGGCATCTTGAAGATTTTGACCTTCAGAAAGTACATCAGTCGAAATAAGGATATCAACTGGTTTTGAGATAATCTCATGTATTTTGGGTTCAGAAATTCTAAGCCATTCTATCCATTCCTCAAAGTTATCTTTCGTTTTTTCTAGGGCAAACTTGTCCCATTTCTTTTCAAGAAACAATTTGGTATATGGTGCGAAATGCTGTAATAATCGTTGAATATCAACTTTTTTGTCAATGTCAGAATGGTGTGAGTCATTACCAAATACTAAGCCTAGTTTAGAATAGCCTTGATCTTTTAATTGTTCAAAAAGATACACCGCTGTGTCTTTGTAGGCCGTAAATATGACGATCTTGGGATTTTCTGCTGTTTTTTTCTTCTCAATAATTTTGATTAATTCTTTGAGTTTGATATCCTTCCTTGAGTCTTCCAAAAATTCCGCTTCAAAATCTTTGAGATTATTTTTTACAATCAAAAGATTCTCTTTATCTTTTTTATGGCATCTTTAAAGTCATCCAGACGGCCAGCCTCATCAATTTCTTTTAGCTTTATGGGGTTCTTTTTGCCTACATTGATATTATCCAATAACTCCATGAGCTCTTCATCATCTTCAAAATCATTTTCGTTATCGTCTTCTAAATCCAAAAGTTTATCTTTTGTATTTTGATATACTTTGATTTTTCTCAGAGCATTTTCATGATGATTGTAGATATTCTCCAGCGTAATTTTAAAAGCCACCCATGATGATTCCAGACGCTTGAGCATCAGAATCTTCATCATTTTTACCAAAAAATACTCCCTTTGAAGATTATCTTTAAGTACTTCGTTTTTTACTTTCTTTTTATTGGCCTTTTCAATATTCTTTTGATTTATTTCTTTTATGGACAAGGTAAATTGTGAAGGCTGATAGGCTGACAGATTTAATTGCAATTTCTCCATCAAGTCAGGCAAATCATCGAAATCTCCCAACTTTAGGGGAGTTTTGAAAATATTCTCAGGCTTGGCCACCTTTGGAAAATGGAAATTTGCATCGAAATGGTTTCTGATGTTTTTTCGGGTACGTGCAACAACCAGATGTTCAGTGAGTTTGAAAAAGTCACTTTGATGTATTGACTGGTAGAAATCAGAAAGTGATTGTATTTTTAATTTATTCCATTTGTTAAAACGTGCTTGTACTTCTCTGAAGGTAAAGTCCAGACTTTTCACTTCTAAACTTTCTTCAAATCCACGGTTATCTCCTCTGGTGAGTAAAGCGAATTGATTCCTTACATCAGTAAAATGATTATTTATAGGAGTGGCAGAAAGTAACAATACCTTCACATCACCCTGAATCTTTTTTAAAATTTCATCAACAATGATTCTGTATTTAATCGATTTATCGTTTCTAAGGTTATGACTTTCGTCAATAACTATCAATTTAGGCTTTGAGTTATTGATATATTCAAAATTGATTTTGCCTGATGAAAGATTTTTATCCGTAAAATCAGTGTGAAAATTCATTTCATAGTCGAAATCATCTTCTTCGAAAATCGAATTCTGTCTTCTTTTAAACTGCTTCCAGTTTTGTTCAAGTTTTTTAGGGCAAAGAAGAATGGTCTCACGACCTTTCAATTGATAATATTTTATAACTGCAAGCGTACTCCAGGTTTTACCCAAACCAACAGCGTCTGCCAGAATGGCACCATTATATTTATTAAGTATTTTTATAAGGTTAACTACTCCCGTTTGTTGAAAAGGAAACAATTTGCGATAAATAACTGAGTTTTCCAACCTACCCAACTCCCTCTGAAAATCAGGATCATCTTCAGAGCCAAATAGTTCTTTGAGTATTAGATGATAAATATCTATGGGATTATAAACATGAAATATTTTGGATATTTCATCAATCAAATACTGTTTAAAATCTACTTTAACCTGTTTTCCTTCAGGGGTTTTAATTGTTTTTTCAAACCTGGCTTGCGGTTTATCCCATAAATCCTGAAACCAGTTTTTTAATTCTCTATAAGTAGATTCAGTACCTGTTCCTGCAGAATTTAGTTCAACATTTTGATTTATCTTTAATCCTATTCCTGCCTCTGTAAGGTTACTACTTCCCATGATGTAGTATTCTTGAATAGGGTTATTTTTATCTGATTTGGTTAAATAGAGTTTTGCATGACAGAAATTTGGCTCTAAAGTTTTACATTCAACTTTGGCCTGTTTTAAGAACTTTGCCGATTCACGTGCCCAGGCAGTGAGCCTCATTGCAGTTTTGTAATCAATATTTTGATTTAGGAGATCAATAGATTTTATCTTTTGGTCAGAACTAGCAACAATATCACCAATAACAAATCTGAATTTCGATATACGTTCATTGATTTTTTCGGATAAAAAAGACAGTGCCCCAATTGTGAAATACCCTGTTACTAGATCTAATTCACCTTGTTGTGTGTTTTGGTCAATCCATTGATAGACTTTGAGGTTTTCGTTTTGGTTGTCTAAGATCATTTCATGGGGGATAAACTATTTTACAATAATAGAAAAAATATAGGATAAATTCAAAGGGGGAACTTGGATTAAAAAATTGAGGCTGGATTTATTTACCCATTAACCTTTAAAATGAAAGTTTTATATGGTTTTAAAATTAATTTCCAAATTCTGAAAAGGTTAAATAGCATAGGAAGGACAACGAAAGCAAATCACAACAAAGAAAAATTCCACAGCAACACCTGAAGAACGTAAAAAATAAGGATGAAACTAAATTTTAACTTTTTTAAAACCTTTCCCAAACTTCCAGGTTTTCCCAAAACTGTTATATTCTTCTTCAGTTATTTTTATTAGGTCTATTTCCTGGCTGCCATAGGCAACTTTACTATCTGGATGAGCCTCAAATTCACTTTCAAGAATCCCATCAAGAAAAAACTTTACAATCCTTTTTCCGTTTTCAGGCACCTTAATTACAGCACTTTCCCAATCATTAGCATAATATGATATTTCCATTTTATAACTTGTATTTTATGTAAAGGTTGTAAAAATATCTGAATTTCAAATCGGTGTCGCATCCGAAAATGAAAGCGAATTCTACCCAATACTCCGCATCAATCACCAATTTACTAATCCTTCACCAATCTATATCTCACAGGTTTGGTGTAGCGTTCTTTCTATGATTCCCCGGGCTTCGAGGTCGAGCTTTACGGTTTCGCCATACCATTGCACTCCTCCTTCAAAGGTATCTTTTACCCTCTCGTAGAGTGCTTCCATCAATTCCAGATGGGTGAGCTCGGCGGTAGCAAGTATAGCCAGCAAATGCTCCTTTATAAAAGTGTATTTGGAAAGCAAAATCAGCTTATTGGTTTTACCCTCCACAGGATGCAGCGTCTGAATTTTCTCCGGCTTTTCCATAATTCATTCTTCTTTTTTCTCCATAAAATATTCCTTTCAAAATCCTTGGTTTAGCATAATTTGTAAAGCTAATAATAATCAAATAAACATACCGCACAGTTACCCCTATACCTCCAAAGGCGAACCTCAGTACTGGTTTTTAAAGAAAATATCAAAAAAAGCTCGGAAACCTTGCCGTAAAATTAAATGTTGTTTGCGTTTGATTTTTCCTATATTAATTTTAAAACCATCATCACAGATATACATCTAATAATATGAAACCAAAATCTCAATTGAGAGCCTTGACAATGCTTTTGGTGTTGTCAGTATGCTCTGTCTTTTCCTATGCTCAGGAAAAAGTTAATGTCAGCCCTTCTTCAAAACCGATGGAGCAGCTGAAGCCCAACAAGGTAAACAGCAAATATGTCAATGGCATATTGGAGCAAAAAAGTGTAATGGATAATGTCATTGCCGACGACCTCATCGTGCAAGGTGATGGTTGTTTTGGGATTGACTGTATTAACAATGAAAACTTTGGCATCAATACAATCAAGCTTAAAGCAAATAACCTCAGGATTGGTTTTGATGACACAAGTACAGGGGCGTTTCCGGCAAATGACTGGGAGCTGGAAGCCAATGAGTCAGCTAGTGGCGGATTAAATGCTTTTTCAATTCTGGATGTTACCGGAGGTAAAATACCTTTCAGAATAGAAGCCGCAGCCAGAACGAATGCACTTTATGTAAAGAGTGATGGAAATGTTGGTATTGGTACAAATAATCCTATACTGGATATTCAAATGAAAACCGGGAATACTCCCGGAGTAAGACTTGAGCAGGATAACAGTAGTGGTTTTACGGCCCAAACCTGGGATGTGGCAGGCAATGAGGCCAACTTTTTGTCAGAGATATAACCAATGGCAGCAAATTGCCATTTAGAATCAGACCCAATGCACCTACCAGCAGTATTGACATTGCATCAACTGGAAACGTGGGGATCGGAACAAGCACCCCAACAGTAAAACTTCAGGTAGAAGGTAACGGGTATTTCTTAGGAAATCTCTATGCCAAAGAGGCCATATTGCCGGGTGCATCATCTCCATCAGACCGGAAACTTAAGAAAAACATTGAAGATTTTACCGGAGCAGGTTCAATCATAAAACAGCTTTCGCCCAAGACTTATTATTACAATACCGAGAAATTTCCCGACGTCGGGCTTCCTTCTGCATGGCAGTTTGGTTTGATAGCTCAGGAGGTAGAACCAGTATTGCCCAATCTGGTGGCCAACAATACGCATCCATCGGGATTAACTTTCAAAACTGTAAATTATACAGGATTGATACCGGTTTTAGTAAAAGCCGTGCAGGAGCAACAAACCGAAATCGAAGTTTTAAAGCATAAACTGAGTGAATATGAATCATTGAATGCCCGACTCAATAGCCTGGAGGCTTTGCTGAAACAAACAGAATCTTTTAAATCAACAGATAAATAATAAATTATGAAAAATATATTAATAACATTCCTGCTATCGCTGATTGCCATGTTCTCTTTCGGTCAGCAAATTGATGAAAATGGCAGGCCCTTAGGCCAAACTAAATCGGTTGCAAGTATTTCGATTTCAGAAAAATATCTTTCAGAATCAAAACCCGAGAAATTGGCAGGTAGTTTCACGATTACTTATTCATTACCGGCCGGGAAAAGTAGTGGTGAGCTTAGGTTCTATCATCCTCATAAAGACCAGGAATTGAAAAAGGTTACGCTGGATCAGGCTAAAGGTACTTTTTCTTACCCAAAATCAGAATTTAACCTCAATGGCGTAATCGTGGCCTTATATTCGGAAAATAAATTAATAGAAACGCTTAATGTGGTTTTAGATAGGTAGGGGCTGAAAAAGATTTGGGTTAAAGGGTTGATATAAATATCTGTATTGCAACTGGCACGCCGAGTACGGGGTCGTGTTCGACAACGATGGAAAATCTCAACATGAGGTTCTCGCCACGCTATAGCGTGGTCGAACTGACATATGTTATAAATATCTGAATTTCAACGGGCATGCCGAGTGCAGGTGGCGTTCGACAATAAAAGAAAATTACAACACAGGGTTCTCGCCACGCTATAGCGTGGTCGAACTGACAAGGTTGTCATAAATATCTCTAAATCATACCGGGGTCGCGTTCGACAACGAAAGCAAATCACAACAAAAGGTTCTCGCCACGCTATAGCGTGGTCAGCCTGACATTTGATTTCCAAATAAAAAAATGAGTAATATCTTATGGAAGGCATAAAATATTACTCAAAAAAAATAGATCGGTTAAACCTTAATATTTATCATAAAACCGCTTTACTCTGCTGGTAAACTGGTCGTAGATGGGCTTACAAAACTCAATGAACAATTGCTGCGGTGGCGGAGGCAATTCCTCTTTCATGCGGCTTTCGTTGAGTTCTTCTTTGGTCAGGGCCCTTTCGTCCCCATTAAACGACGACCATTTGTTGGTCCACACAAACTCGCCCGGCAGCTGCTCTCTCAGCAAAGTTTTGTTGGTTCTGTAGTCATATATCTCCATCGAAAGCAAGCCTCTGCTTATCACCGATTTGATGTTGCGGTTGATGGTGGCATTTACTTTTCCATATACATCAACGCTTTGGCCGTTAATTTTTGCAGTACCTGTTTTTACGCTGTCTTTGCTCGTTACATTTGATTTTTCGGTCTTCATGTGCGTTTCACCTACCACAAACTCAATAAACTCCAACCTTACGATATGGTCCGGTTTGATTTTAAGCTGCTTGGCTTCATTGGGCTGATAAAATCTGATAAACTTATTCAACCGCCTGTTGGTCTGCAAAAACTCATCGATTTTTCCCTGGAAAAACTCATTGCTGTACTGGTACATTTTGGAATTAATCTTGGGTTGTTCTACTACCACATGGTACGAACCCATAAAAAGAGCCTCTTCGAGTTTTTCTCTGGCGTCTTTATAATTGGGGGCAAACTTGAGCAAGTCTTCAAAATTGTTAAAGGCGGCTCTTCCGGCATCAATGGTACCTTTGCTGAGCAGATTATCGGCATAAGCATATCTTTCAGCGGCGGCTTTTTCAAGAGCTTCGTTGTATTCTCTGAAATAGCTCGTCGGGCTCACGATTTTGCGGCATGCATAGCATCTTTCTATTTTATCATGCAGTTCGTTGAGTTTACTGTAGCCATCTACCACTCTTTCGTATCTAAACTGCTGATTGGCGGCATTGGCTCTGTCGATGTCACGAAGTAAATCTTTTTCGGCCAGGTCGTAGGCATTGGGAAGTACTTCGGCGGCTTTGGAGTTGTCACCATCTTTTCTTAGTTTTTCAATGGCTTGAAGGGCGGCGGTAAAATAGTCTCCTTTTTCGAGGGCTTTTTTTCCGGATTTGGAACAAGAGAACATCATTATGCCGGCAAAAGACATAATCGCGATTAATTTCAGGGCTTTCATTTTATTTTAAATAAGAATATGAGACAATATTATGGGTTCAAATGCTTTTTTCAAAATTTTACCGGGCATTAACAAAACATTTAACTTTGCGGTATGGCTTTTTAGGAATGCAAGATATTCATTTTTTATATCAAAAATCTTTTCACAAAGGCAACATAAAGTTTAAGGTATTTTTTTTGTTTTTGGAATTACCAAATAGAAATTAAGTTAAACTGAAATATTTTTATAAATGGATTATCAAATTGATTATTTTAATCCTAAAAGTAAAAATTTCAAACTAATAAATTTCAGTTCGTCGCCTGGCCAGCGGGGCCCTACTTTTTTTGCGGTTCGCCGCCCGTTCAAAAAGTAGAAAAAAAACAAAGATAAATTCCGATAGCTATCGGAAGATCCTCTCTAAAAATTTGATAAACATTATTTTACTAAAATCATTTAAATCCATATCAAATTTTTAAAACGGACTCGGTCCGAAGTTTCGGTTTTATGATTTAAAGCTACAATACTATTTATTTTAGACGGATATCCCTGTTTTCAGCTTTGTGTCTATCAAAATATTTTCTTTCCTGAATAACATCCTCAATAAAAGAAAATATAACTCACAATAATGGCCGTAATGACACCGGCGAGGTCAGCCAATAGTCCTGCAACCAAAGTATAACGGGTATGCTTGATACTCACGCTGCCAAAATACACCGCCAAAACATAAAGTATGGTATCAGAACAAGCCTGAAATACACTTGAAAGACGACCCACAAATGAATCGGCACCAAAATGCTCCATAGATTCAATCATCATTGCCCTGGAACCACTTCCACTCAGGGGATGCATCAATGCAGTAGGCAGGGCATCGATCCATTCGCCATTAAGACCCGTAAAAGCAAACAACCATTTCACGCCATTGGTGATATCGGTCAGAACACCCGAATTTCGGAAAACACTGATGGCCACCAGCATACCCACCAGATAAGGAATGATTTTCACTGAAGTCTCAAAACCGGTTTTGGCACCTTCTACAAAAGTCGGGAATACATCTACTTTCTTGTAAAAACCCATTCCCACAAATCCCGCAACAAAAGTAAACAGAATGAGATTGCTGAATATTTTGGATTTCAGCTCGATTTCTTCTTTGCTTAATCCTGAAAAATACAAAAGAATAATTCCAATGAAAGCGGTGATACCCAGCAGCCATGTGAGCAGGGTTTTATCCAGAAAGTTTATTTTTTGCTTGATACCCACAATAATGAGTCCGGTAAATGTAGCCATGTAAACTGAAATCAATGCGGGAATAAAAATATCAGAAGGATCAGCCGCATGATAAATGGCCCGCTGAGCCATGATAGAAATAGGTATCAAAACCGGGCCTGCACTGTGGAGCACCATAAACATGATCTGGGCATTGGAGGCGGTATCAGGACTAGGATTGAGCTCCTGGAGGCTTTTCATGGCTTTCAGACCAAAAGGCGTGGCGGCATTGTCGAGACCCAGCATATTGGCCGAAAAATTCATGATCATCTCGCCGTTGGCTTTGTGGTCTTTGGGCACTTCAGGAAAAGCTTACCAAAAAACGGAGCGATGACTTTGGCCAAAACCCGTATCACTCCTGCCTCCTCTCCTACTTTCAGGATTCCCAAAAAGAAAGTCATGACACCTGCCAATGGCAAGGCGATGTCCATTACGGCAGTTTCAGCCGATTTAAACATCCCTTCCATGAGTATTTTAAATATTTCGGTATCTCCAAAAAAGATGAGTTTGATCAAAGCAACGACGAAAGCAATCAGAAAAAAACCTACCCAGATATAATTTAATGCCATATTTTTGTACGATTCATTATTTTAAAGCAAATTAGGTCATTATTTAGATTAAGCCAAAACTCGGGGATGATTTTTAAAGACACCGTATTTCATTTCAAAAAAAGAAAAAGGCTTTACCTCTTGTTCCCTTTTTTATATCTGGTACTTTCCTGCACT
The DNA here is from genome assembly GCA_016722655.1 of Cytophagaceae bacterium. Taxonomy (NCBI): domain Bacteria; kingdom Pseudomonadati; phylum Bacteroidota; class Cytophagia; order Cytophagales; family Cytophagaceae; species Cytophagaceae bacterium. The sequence goes on along the minus strand of JADKIR010000004.1, from coordinate 2,618,350 downwards.
TCATCTGAAAATGAAAATTCTGAAACCATCAATGAACAGGCTGATTCTTTAAGCGGAGCGATTTCTGCCCCGGCCCATCTCACCGAAATGGAATTATCGATGCAGTCGCAGGGCTTGGTTGATATCCAGTCCATCGATCCGAGTATCAGAGTTGATTTGAAATACAGCAGCACTGATAATTTTTTCGGGAAGGATATTTATGGAGATTCTGAAAAGGCTTTTTTACAGGAAAAACCTGCGATAGCTTTAAAATTGGCTCAATATTTACTTAAAAAACAGAATCCCGACTATTCGCTTCTGGTATATGATGCTGCCCGTCCGCTCAGTGTACAAAGGGTGCTTTGGGAGTCTCTGGATTCTATTCCCAGCCGAAACCGGAAGAATTATGTGGCAGACCCCGAAGTGGGCTCTATTCATAATTATGGCTGTGCGGTGGACCTCACCATTGTAGATCTTACTACCCATCAGGCTCTTGACATGGGCACCCCTTTTGATTACTTTGGACATCTGGCCTATCCCCGAAAAGAAAATCAGATGCTGAATGAGGGGAAATTAAATCAGAAGCAAGTCGAAAACAGGCTTTTATTACGAAATATTATGTTAACCACCGGCTATGGCCCTATCACCAGCGAATGGTGGCATTTTAATTTTTATCCTTTGGCAAGGGCAAAAAAAACCTATAAAATCATTGAGTAAATTAATGTTGGCCCGAAAAATTGGGTTGATTTTTGCTTCATTTAATAAGATTTAGAAAAATTTTCGTTAAGATTTAAACTTTTTAGCAAAACAAAAAGTCTTCTATTAGTAATTAAAATAAAATTCAAGTCAAAAACGAAACTCAAAATTGAGAAAATCGCCATGTGATATTATATTTGCAGTTTAAACCAAACAAAAAGTGTTAGAGAAGATAAAGAATATTAGTATTGAAGCCGAAAAGATGTTGAGTGACAGGAGCCTAAACCATGAAGACTTCAGACTAAAATTTCTAAGTCGAAAAGGCTTACTCAACGAGCTTTTTGATGAGTTTAAACAAGTACCGGGAGAAATAAAAAGGCAAGTAGGACAGAATCTGAATGTTTTAAAAAGTCGCCTGGAAGAAATTCACAAAGGACTACAAAACACTGACGGTCAGGAAAATATTTCGGCTTCAGGCAATAAAGAGGATCTTACACTTCCTGTTGTTCAGAATGCTGTAGGCAGCATGCACCCCTTGAGTATAGTTCGTAAAAAAGTGGTGGAGGTTTTTGCCCGAATGGGTTTCAATACCGAAGAAGGCCCTGAAATAGAGTCGGACTGGTATAATTTTTCAGCACTTAATTTTGCAGAAAACCACCCTGCCCGTGAAATGCAGGATACTTTTTTTGTAGAAAAAGCCGCGGTACAAAAAGACGACCTGTTGCTCAGAACGCATACCAGCAATGTGCAGATCAGACTCATGGAATATAAAAAACCGCCCATCAGGTCAATTATGGTGGGAAGAGTATATAGAAATGAGGCGATTTCGGCAAGAGCTCACTGTCAGTTTCACCAGGTGGAAGGCCTTTATGTTGATAAAAACGTAAGTTTCAAGGATCTTAAAGACACGCTGTTTCATTTTGCCAAAGAAATGTTTGGAAAAAATACGAAAATCAGACTCAGACCCAGCTATTTCCCATTTACCGAGCCCAGTGCCGAAATTGATGTTTCTTGTTTTATTTGCAAAGGCCAGGGCTGTAATATTTGCAAACATACGGGTTGGGTAGAAATAGCCGGCTCTGGAATGGTTGACCCAAACGTACTTAAAAATTGTGACATTGATCCTGAACAATACACCGGTTTTGCTTTTGGTATGGGAATTGAGAGAATTACTATGCTCAAGTATGGTATCAATGATTTAAGGTTGTTTTTCGAAAATGATATCCGATTCCTGAACCAATTTAAAGGAATCTAATAATTAACCAATTAAATAGCTAATTCTTTACATGTTTCTAAAAAAACAATTTAAAATTTCAAACTATTTGATACAGCTCCTTATGGTAATAGGGAGCTTTGAATCATTTGCCCAGGTTACAATATTGTATCCACTTGAGCGAACAGTTTTTCAAAGAAAAAATGATAATACATGTAAAATAAGTATTTCGGGAAATCTGGATTCCTACGCTGATAGAGTAGAAGCCAGACTGGTTCCCAGAATTACGGGTCAGGGTATAGCCACCAATTGGCAAGTCATTGACAACAGTATTGATGCACATAGCTTTACCGGCACTCTGGAAGGCACCGGAGGGTGGTATAGGCTGGAGGTTAGATCCATAAAAGATAATGAAACAATATTTAATAATGCTGTTGAGCGGGTTGGTATTGGTGAGGTTTTTTTAATTGCAGGTCAATCAAATTCTCAGGGTGAAGGAAGAACCCCAAATGCGAAACCTGCTACAGATGACAGGGTCAATGCTTATCATAGCGAAACCTATAATTATTTTACCTATGAAGCTGGAAAAATTCCGGAATTTTATAAATATGAACCCTTTGTCCAATTAAGTCAGAATATTGGTCCCGGGCCTACAGGTTTTACGCCTTGGGCTTATGGTGAATTAGGGGACCAACTTGCCAAAAAATTGAATGTTCCCATCTTATTTTTTAATGCCGGGGCTTCAGCCACCTCTACCGAAAACTGGTTAAAATCTATTACAGGACAGGATACGTATAGCTTTATTTTAGGACACAAGCTAGATAAATTTCATCCGTATTTACCGTTTAAAAGAATATTACAGAGCTTTATTAATATTGTAGGACTTAGAGCAGTATTGTGGCATCAGGGAGAATACGACATTTATAATACGGAGAATGGATATTTTGAAAACATGAAGAAGATTATTCAGGAATCCAGGGATAATACCGGCAAAAATATACCTTGGGTAATCAGCAGAGTCTCCAGAATTTTCAACCAAAATTTCTCTCAGGTAATTGCCGGACAAAATAAAGTAATTGCTAATGTTGCTTATACCTGGCCGGGACCTAGTACCGATGATATACAACCACTCAGACCTGATGGTGCTCATTTTGAAAACACACCTTCTGAAGCAGGATTGAGCAATCTTGCTACGGCTTGGAATAATTCGCTGACTCAATCTTTCTTTCAAACGATTATACCCATTTCACCAAATAATATTGTTGAAATGAAGCATGTTTGTGCCAATGATCAGAGAAACACTTCTTTATATTTTGACATACCCTTCAGTAATTACTTTTGGTCAACTGATTCAAGATCCCCTGCGATTACTTTAACCAATGGCGAAGCTTTGGCATATCTAAAAGATGGATTTGGAAATACATTATTAACCAACAAAATTGTTATTCCGAATGTTTACCCTAAAATAGTACCTGTAATTACTACTTCACCGTCTTTGAGGGTTTGCGAAAATAATCCAATAACATTTGAAGCCCAAAATCCTAAATATACGGTACTTTGGAGTGTAAATTTTGAGAACAATAAATTTGTAATTAATCTTCCGGGGAATTATTCGGCAAAGTATAAAACCAGCCAAAACTGTTTATCACCTTCCTCGAGTATATTTACACCAATATTTGTAAAACCGCCCGCCAAACCTCAGATTCTTGCAACCGACGGCAAATATTATTCTTGTGAAGGCACTCCCCTTGAGTTTTTCATAGAAAACCCTCAAAACAACCTGATCGAGTGGTCAACAGGGGCGACTAGCATTGGTATCCAAACCAGCCAAAACCTTTCTAAACCTATATGGGTGAAAACCTATAGTAATTTTGACTGTCCTTCTCCGCAATCAGACACAGTTACTTACAAGATATTGAAAAACCCAAAAACGCCCTTGATTGAAAAAAATGGGCCGTACGAGCTTAAAGCAACTTCCACTGAGGTTGTCACCAGATATGATTGGTTCCTCGACAATAATTTATTGTCTTCTCAAACCACCCCTTCAATTTCACTGAAGAAAGATGGGATTTATTCTGTCAAAACAGTTAACAGTTTCCAAAACCAACAGGTGGTGTTTTACAATGTATTTCAGGACCTTCCACTTTGTTATCGATTGATTTAAACGAAAAGCTCTACGGAATTCAGATTTATCCCAACCCAAGTTATGATGGCAAATTTTATTTAGCATCAAATCTGGATATTAAGAAAATTAATTTCAAGATCTATAATGTAAACGGACAGATGGTTCACCAGGGGGCGATCGGTAATCTTGCAACTCCTTACGAGGTTGATCTCAAATACTTGAAACCGACTGGCAAACATTTTATTGAAATTCAATACGAAGGGCTTACAAGAATCTTCCCTATAATTTTCCAATAATCAGCTGAGGCTAAGAGTTTTTTGAGTTAAATCCCAAAGTACTATTCCGGCAGTGACTGCAATGTTTAAGGAATGTTTGGTGCCAAACTGGGGTATTTCCAAAACGATATCAGAAAGCCCAATCAATTCCTGATTTACTCCAAAAACCTCATTACCAAGAATTATCAGATATTTTTTATTGGGTTCGGGCTTAAAATCGTTGAGCTTAATGCTGTTTTCGACCTGCTCAATCACCAGAGGAATCCAGCCATCTTTCACCAGGTTATTAAGCAATTCCACTGCGTTTTCGTGATATTCCCAATCTACTGATTCTGTAGCTCCAAGGGCCGTTTTTTCGATTTCCCGATGTGGAGGTGAGGACGTAATACCGCACAAATATATCTTTTCGACATTGAAGGCGTCAGAAGATCGGAAAACCGAGCCTACATTTGACATGCTGCGTATATCGTCGAGCAGCACTGCGATATTGTTTTTTTTCGATGTTTTAAATTCCTCCACACTTTTGCGTTGGAGCTCATCCATTGAGAGTTTTTTGTGTTGCATTATTTCTCTTTAATTCCATAAACCCTTACATAATCTACTTGCATAGTTTGAGGGAAAATATTGTCGTCCACTCCTTTTTGGCCTCCCCAACCGCCACCAACGGCAATATTGAGTATGATATGGAATTTTTTATCAAAGGGCCATTGTTCCCACTGATAGGAAGAGTCTTTTTTAAACTCAAAATATTTCCCGCCGTTAATTTCAAATTCAATTCTATTAGGAAACCAATTGACAGCATAAATATTAAATTTATCTGAAGCCTTGGGTACGGTAATATGATTGCCTTTATTGGTTCCAATTGTATGATTAAACGCCTTGGTGTGTACATTCCCATGTACCACATTCTGATCAAATCCTACATGTTCCATGATATCAATTTCCCCGTTATCAGGCCAAAAGGTTTGTCCATAAGTAGTTTGTGAGGCCAGCATCCAGATCGCCGGCCAGGTTCCAACACCCTTGGGAAGTTTGGCTTTTACCTCAACCCTGCCATAGGTAAAATCTCCTTTGTTTTTTGAAACCAGGCGTGCAGAAGTGTAATTATTGGTTCCTTTTTTTTGCTTTAAAGCATTGATATTCAAATACCCATATTCGTTAATGGCATTTTGGAGTGCATCGGTGTAATATTGCAGCTCCTGATTGCCCCAGCCATGTCCACCCATATCGTAAGACCATTTCGAAATATCGGGCTTACCGGCTTCATCAAATTCATCATGCCATACCGGTTCTGAATAATCTATCACCCATTCTTTGGGCTGCACTTTGGCCACAGGGCTCTCACTTTTTAGATGGACAGCCTTATTTTTTTTACAGGAAAAAGAAATAAACCCTATCCAGACAAGTAATAAAAATATCTTTTTCATATTCATATAATTTTCGAAAAAATAAGTTTTTCCGCTAAGCCCTTTAAATGTCCGAAATATAGCACCCGAAAATCACAAGGTCTATTTATTTAAATAATTATTCCGAAAAATTGGACCGGCATTACTTTGAAATTATCCTGAATTCAAAATATGAGAAACTAAATACTGAAACAAGAGGGTTTGAATAGTAAATTTGCAAAAAAATGATAAAAATGCAGGATATTAAGCTGGATACCATCGAAGAAGCCATTGAAGATATTAGAAATGGAAAGCTGGTGATAGTGGTTGATGATGAGGACAGAGAAAACGAAGGCGATTTTATATGTGCTGCCGAAATGGTAACTCCGGAACTCGTAAATTTTATGGTGAAAGAAGGTCGGGGGCTCATGTGTGCTCCACTGACCAAAGAAAGATGCGAAGAACTGAATCTGGATATGATGGTAGGTAAAAATACCGCCGAACATAAAACTGCCTTTACAGTATCAGTTGACCTTTTGGGGCATGGTTGTACAACGGGTATTTCAGCCTCGGACCGCTCCAAAACGCTCCATGCATTAGTTGATTCAGAAACCAAACCCCAAGACCTTGGTCGTCCGGGGCATATATTCCCATTGATGGCTGCCGACGGTGGTGTGCTCAGAAGAGCCGGACACACTGAAGCGGCCATAGATTTGGCTAAATTGGCCGGTCTTCAGCCTGCCGGTGTGTTGATAGAAATTTTAAATGAAGACGGTACAATGGCTCGTCTGCCGGAATGCCGGAAACTGGCGGACAAATTTGACCTCAAACTGGTTTCAATCAAAGACCTCATCAGTTATAGAATTTCAAAAGAAACCCTCATAAAAAGAGAGATTGGCGTAAATATGCCCACCGAATGGGGAAATTTTGAGATGATAGCCTTCAGACAAATTGACAATGGACAATTGCATCTGGCACTGGTAAAAGGCACCTGGGAACCCGAGGAACCCATCATGGTAAGGGTGCATTCTTCCTGCGTGACAGGCGATATCTTCGGTTCCTGCCGCTGCGACTGTGGCCCTCAACTCCATGCCGCCATGCAGATGGTTGATCATGAAGGAAAAGGAATGATTCTGTATATGAATCAGGAAGGAAGAGGAATCGGACTGCTCAACAAACTAAAAGCTTATAAACTACAGGAACAAGGCCGCGACACGGTCGAAGCCAATATTGAACTGGGTTTTGCTGCCGACGAACGTGACTACGGTGTGGGTGCTCAGATTCTTAGAAACCTTGGCGTTTCCAAAATCAGATTGATTTCCAATAATCCTAAAAAACGGGTGGGCCTGATTGGCTACGGTCTGGAAATAATAGATTGTATTCCGATTGAAATAGAAGCCAACCAATACAATGAAGAATATCTCAGAACCAAAAGAGATAAAATGGGTCATAATATCATGAAATAATTTGTTCCGGATAATTTCGTTAAAATTACGATTTGAGATTTTTGTCAAATTTCACCTTAATAAAATGAAAAAAATATTTTTCCTCTTCCTGATTTCTTTAAGTTCTTTTGCTCAAAACACATATAATATTATTCCAAAACCTCAAAAACTGGAAGTAGCAAAAGGCCAGTTTAAAATAACAAACACCACTCCTATTATAGTGCCTGCCGGAGATACAGAAGTCAGAAAAATAGCCGAACAACTCTCCACGAAAATTAAAGTGGTTTGGGGATATGAGAATCAGATAACAGAAACCTTAAAACCCAATGGTTTAAGGTTTATCAACAATGCGGCTTTTGCCGAAGAGGCTTATGAACTCAAAGTCAGCCCTCAAAATATTGAGATAACTGCATCAAATCCAAAAGGACATTTTTATGGCTATCAGACATTGCTTCAGCTATTACCGATAGAAATATTCGGGTCTTCCAGAATTAGTAAAACGATATTAGCCGCCTCTGCTTGTACCGTTACCGACGAACCCAGGTTTCCGTACAGGGGAATTATGCTTGATGTAAGCCGTCATTTTTTCCCTGCTGATTTTATCAAAAAACTCATTGATAATCTGGCTGTAAATAAAATCAACACCCTGCATTGGCATTTGACCGATGACCAGGGTTGGAGAATTGAAATAAAAAAATACCCCAAACTTACTGAGGTAGGTTCGATAAGGAAAGAATCCATGGTGGGACACTATCGGGAACAAAAATTCGATGGAAAACCTTATGGCGGATTTTATACCCAGGATCAAATCAAAGACATTGTGGCGTATGCCAAATCCAAATATGTAACGGTTATTCCTGAAATCGAAATGCCCGGACATGCCATGGGTGCTCTTACGGCATATCCAGAGCTGGGATGTACTGGTGGACCTTATGAAGTGCGAACCTTATGGGGTGTGGAGGATAAAGTATATTGCCCTTCGGAAAAGACTTTTTCTTTTCTGGAAGATGTTCTGACTGAAGTGATGGATCTTTTCCCTTCAAAATATATCCATATTGGAGGCGATGAATGCCCCAAAGATTCCTGGAAGGCCTCGGCTTTTTGTCAGGATTTGATGAAAAAAGAAGGCCTCAAAGATGAACATGAACTTCAAAGTTATTTTATCAGGAGAATCGACAAGTTTGTAACTTCGAAAGGCCGTCGTATTATTGGTTGGGATGAAATTCTGGAAGGAGGACTCTCACCCAACGCTACCGTGATGTCATGGCGTGGAATTGAAGGAGGTATTGAAGCCGCCAAACAAATGCACGATGTAATCATGACACCCACCAGCTATATGTATCTGGATTATTATCAGGGCAATCCTGCCAAAGAGCCTCTTGCTATCGGAGGTTTTTTGAATCTGGAAAAAACTTACAGCTTTGAACCTCAAGTCGCCGAGCTTAACCCGGAGCAAGCAAAATACATATTGGGAGTACAAGGAAACCTCTGGACGGAATATGTTAAAACTCCGCAACATGCAGAATATATGTTATTTCCCAGAGCATTGGCAATAGCCGAAATTGGCTGGTCAGATAAAACCAAGAATTTCATAAATTTCTCCTCAAGGCTCGACACCCATCTGAAAAGGCTGGAATTGATGGCAGTAAATTATTCCAAATCAGCCAACAACGTAAGTTTTTCTACCGAACTAAATACCCAAAAAAGGACCGTTGTCAAACTTAGTACGGCACATCCTTCGGGGCAGATCAGATATACACTCGATGGAAGCAGCCCAATAGCTACTTCTCTGCTTTACAATCCTTCCACCAAAATTAAAATTTTGGGAGACCATACTTTGGCTGCGGCAGTTTTTGATGCCGGCGGCAAAAATAAGTGGTGACAATGTACAAACTTTTGTAATCGGAAATTCGAGCAGAAAAAACTATACCCTCGAGAATCAACCCAAAAGATATACCGGCAACGACCCTCTTGCCTTGACCGATGGCATTAAAGGCAATGAAGGCAGCAAAGATCAGTGGATAGGATTTGAAGGCAAAAACCTGAACACTGTGATTGACCTGGGAACCAAAACCCTCTTTACAAGACTGAGCATTGCTTTTCTATCTGATTATCACGATTGGGTTTTACCTCCCAAAAACTTTGAAATATGGGTTTCAAACGACAATAAAAACTTTGAATCTGTGAAAAAAATAGATTTAGGTACTGCTTTCAAAACTTCAAAAGCAGTCAGACAGTTTAATGTGGACTTGGGCAAACAGAATTACAGATATGTAAAAGTTATGGCCGAAAACTTCGGGCCATTACCTGCGGGACACTACGGAGCAGGAAAACCAAGTTGGCTCATGGTCGATGAAATTGAAATAAGATAAAAGAGAGCCGGGCTAATTGTCCGGCTTTTATTTTGAAACAAATTCTATTTTTAGGGGGTTATTAATTTAAAAAGAATTTATGATCATTCTAATCACAGGCGGTGGCGGATTAATAGGGCGAGCTTTGGCAAATAAACTGCAAAGAGAAGGACATGAAGTAAGAATTTTGAGCAGATCAAAGCGGCAATCATCTGATTTGAAATATTTCAGATGGGATTATAAAAATGGTTTTCTTGAAGCCGGAGCCATGGAAGACGTAGAAGTATTGGTGCATCTTGCTGGCGAAGGTATAGCAGATAAAAGATGGACTCAAAGCCGGAAACGAGAAATCATTGATTCAAGAGTTGAAAGCTTGAAATTCCTTCAAAATTTCGTTCCTAAAACCTTAAAAACATTGATTGGCGGCTCAGCCATAGGTTATTATGGAGGAGATTCCGGAGAATCAGAAAATGCTGAAGATTCGGCCAATGGAGATGATTTTATGGCACATACCTGCAATCTTTGGGAACATACTGAAACAGAATTTGCCCAAAACAATAATTTGAGATTGGCGATTATCCGAACCGGAGTGGTATTAGATAAGAAAGGTGGTGCTCTATCCAAAATGGCACTTCCAGTAAAATATAATTTTGGATCACCGCTCGGTACCGGAAAACAATGGATGTCATGGATTCACATTGATGATCTGGTCGGAATGTTATATGAAAGTATTGTCAATACAAAAATTGAAGGTGTTTTTAATGGGGTAGCACCGGAGACCCTCAGAAATAGCGATTTTACCCAAACTTTGGCAAATATATTAAGCAAGAAAATATGGCTTCCTGCCGTTCCTTCCTTTTTATTGAAACTGATTTTAGGAGAAATGTCGGTCGTAATATTAGGAAGTAGTAAAGTCAAAAACAAAAGAAAGATTCTCCCCTCTTTTCAATTTCCTACCCTCGAAAAAGCTCTATCAGATATTTTCAATACAAAGTAATTTAAGATATTACCACCGGCAGATCACCGGGTCTGCCCCATTCTGACCAGGAACCATCGTAAACTGCTACATCTTTTCTCCCTGAAATAGTGGCCGCAAGGGCAAGGATACTGGCTGTAACTCCTGATCCACAGGTCATTACCAGCTTTTGATTCTCTTTTGATTTATTATCAAAAATAATTTTCAAATCTTCAGGAGATTTTAAATAATGACCATTTAAAACCTGATCAAAGGGGATGTTGCCAGCATTGGGCATGTGCCCACCACGCATTCCAGCCCGAGGCTCAGGGGCGGTGCCATTAAATCTGCCTTCGGAACGGGCGTCCAGTATCTGAATTTCTTTATTTTCAAGATTATCCAGGATATTTTGAGTATCAAAAAATAAATCAGATTGAAAACTGGCTTTAAAATTACCATTCCTAACTTGTTCCCAGGTTGCCTTCTCAGTATTATGACCTGCATTTGTCCATGCCGGCAAGCCACCATCGAGCACAAAAACATTTTTGTGTCCCATGACCTTAAACATCCACCATGCCCGGGGGCTACTATATACTCCTACCTGATCGTAAATCACTAAAATATCGTCCTGATTGATGCCTAGTTTTCGGGCAGCAGCAGAAAAATCCTCCTCATTTGGCAGCGTGTGAGGCAAATCTGATTTTTTATCAGAGAAATCTTCTTCTATGTCAAGCAACACTGCCCCAGGATTTTTTTGACCGCTTTCCCAATCATGGTTAGCTCCAATTGGCTTTAGTTTTGATTCAATAATCTTGAGAAGAGGATTTCCAAAATTTTCGGACAGCCAGGAAATATCAACTATGGGTTGGTTGGGTAAAATCATCGGGTATTTTTCTGTAAAAATAAACAGTAAAAACCCTAAAATCAACCAATTTTATGCTATCGCAAAACTTTCAGAATTACGGGTACGCCATTGAACACCTTTAAAAATCAGCCACAAACTCAAAACCATCAATACATGGGATACATCTTTGTGATTAAACCATCGGGAAAATCCCAATTTTTGCTGATGAATAAAAACAGTCAGTACCGATATAAAAAAGCCCAGCCAGATTTTGGTATGAGAATATTTAATAGAAAAGTGCCTCGGAAAAAATAAAACCATCATCTGAATAATGACCAATAAGGAATTAAAAGCAACTACCCTGAAGTCTTGAAAATAAAGCACAGTGGGTACAAAAATCATGAATTGCAAATTGGCGAGGAATAAAAATATCCGGCTTGTCATTTTTCCGGAAATCTCCAGGACTGCGGCTCTCTGAGCATAAAACATGGCAAATCCGGCTAACACCTGCATACAATTCCAGAGTAAAACATAAACTTTCTGGTAACCCTGATGCTCCATTATGTGGGATAAAGTTCCAAAAAACGTAGAAAGACCCATAAATAAAAAGAAGTATTTCCACCAAAAAATAGAAATATCTCTTAAATATTCCTTTTTAAGAATATTGTAAAAATAAAGCCCGGAAAATGAAACAAGTAAGTCGGTAAAAGAAGTAACAGGCTCGAATCCCGCCAAAAGCGGAAACAAATCCTCGAAGTCATTCATAGTTTATAGGTAAAATCCCGTATGAAAACAGGAAAAATTATTAATGGCTATTTTAATTCTTACCCTAAAGATATTGGAATTTCTTCTTTTATGTGAAATTTTTAAAATATTTTCAAAAAAAGAAAGAGGCACGAATTACTCCGTGCCTCCCTCTATATATTTAACCTAGATATTATTTTATGGTTAATTCATTAACCAATAAAGAACCTCCTAATTTTTCGATAGTCCATAAAACATATCTGATATCAACATTGATACATCTTTTGTATTTTTTGTCGAAAATAATATCGCCTGACATAGCTTCCCAGTTGCCATCAAATGCAAGGCCAATCAACTCACCTTTAGCATTCAATACAGGGCTACCGGAGTTTCCACCTGTGATATCATTGTTGGTAATAAAACCTACCGGCAGTTCACCATCTTTGTCGGCATATCTACCGAAATCTTTGGCGTTATACAAGTCAATAAACTTCTGAGGTAAATCAAACTCATAATCACCCGGCTTATATTTTTCCATCACACCGGCACCGGTGGTACGATAACTGTATTTCACACCATCTTTTGGAGAATAATCCTGTACATTTCCATACGTGATTCTCATGGTAGAGTTGGCATCATAATAAGCCACGGCAGAAGGGTTGTATTCGCTCATCCCTTTGATAAAAGTACGGGCCAAACGCTTGTCAGTTTCCTGAAATTCAGCTACTTGCTTACCAAATCTTGTCTGATAATTTTTCAAAAATCCATTATAATACTTATACGCAGGGTCGGCATTAAGAGCATCCAAAGTAGGATTTTCAAGAAACTTCTCCATTTTTTCTTTCGATGTAAACATGGAGTTAGCATATACGTTATCGGCATATTTTGCAAAAGCAGCAGCCGGTATATCGGTGCTGGCAGTGGCAAGAATTTCACCTATTATTTCAGGATGTTGATCTTTTGCAATATCTTCATAGAAGGCCTGGAGGGTCTGAGCAAAAATCTTTTTATCTGAAGGCACATTTACAGAATTGAGATATTCTGTCATATTGGCCATAGCAGTTTCTTTTATTTTTGCTTTTGTTTCTGCCGAAATCTCACCTTTCATCTGAGCTTCGAGGCTTCTGAAACCAAAAACATTTCCTACCAAAGTTGTACCCAAAATACCTTGCGAAAGATATGGATTATGAGTGGCTATTGGCGTGTATGCTTCGTAAGCTTTAGCCCATTCATCAAAAATATGCTCATATTCAGGTTTCCCTTTTGCCCATTCTTTAAATCCTGCCTCAAGTTTTAGTTTTTGGTCATACACATTCAATTTTTTGAGTTGCTCGGTCTGTCCAATAAAATATTTCCAATAATTGGCAATAGAAGCATATTCTGAAGCCAGTTTTAACTTAACGGCTACATCTTTGTCCATTTCTTCTTTCCAGGCTTTGAGTCTGATATCGCGGTTTTTCACAATCGCCATATTGGTTTTTTCGGTGGCAAGCTTCACTCCCATTGAGTTTTCAAAGCGGTTGGTGCGGCCAGGAAAACCAAAAACCATTGAAAAATCGCCGGGTTTGATTCCTTTCAAAGAAACAGGCAAATGTTTTTTAGGTGTAAACGGCACGTTTTCAGCACTGTACTTTGCAGCTTTGTTTTCTTTGTTGGCATAAATTCTGAACACCGAAAAGTCGCCGGTATGACGTGGCCACTCCCAGTTGTCTGTATCTCCGCCATATTTTCCGATGGATTGGGGAGGAGTACCTACCAGTCTGATATCATCAAATTTCTCGAAAACATACAAATAATAGGCATTACCTTTTGCAAACTCACTCACTCTGGCTGTATATGATGTGCCTTCGGTAGCTTTTTTCGAGATTTCCTGACCCAATTGATTTACTTTAGCAGCACGGTCTTTTTCACTCAAACCCGCTAGTTGTGGTAAAATCTGATCTGAAACGTCTTCCATTCTTACCAAAATTTGCACCCAAAGGCCCTCGATGGGTTTTTCTTCGGCATTGGTTTTGGCCCAGAATCCGTTGTCAAGAATGTTGTCCTCGGGAGTACTTTTACCAGCAATAGCATCATAACCGCAGTGGTGATTGGTAAAAACCATACCCTGACTGGAAACGATTTCACCGGTACAAAAACCACCAAACCATACGATGGCATCTTTAAGGCTGGCATTGTTGATATCATAAATATCTTTTGCAGTGAGCTTGAAGCCCTGCTTTTTCATTTGTTGGTAATTTTTCCCAATCAATGAAGGTAACCACATTCCCTCATCAGGCGGGAAATTGGCAAAGGATGTTTCGGCAAACAGCAGAAAACCCAATAAAAGTAGTTTTAGTTTGTTCATTGTATTTTTAGATTAAAAACTGCAATTTAATTGAGAAAACCTAAAAAACTAAAGCCATTCATCATACTTTTAAATAAATATCGCTTAATGTTTTTTTAGAAATATTATTAATCTGAAATAAGAAGGGATTTATGCAGAAAAAAAAACAAATCCTGTATTTTTTAATATTTCAAACATGCAAATTAATTTTTTCAAGTTTATCACCTAAAAATCAATCAATAATCATTTTACTAAAAAAAGATTCTTAATTTTGCGGGCGGTTTTAAAAAATCATATTTACTAAATATTTTTGATTCTATACTAATGCCTTTAATGAATTCTACTCCTGACAGAGATGCCCAGATTTTTGATCTGATTCAGAAAGAACATGACCGTCAACTACATGGTATTGAGTTGATTGCCTCAGAAAACTTCGTTTCGCCCCAGGTAATGGAAGCGGCCGGTAGTGTACTCACCAACAAATATGCCGAAGGACTTCCCGGAAAAAGATACTATGGAGGTTGTGAAGTAGTTGACCAGGTTGAGCAAATTGCCATTGACAGGCTCAAGCAGTTGTTTAATCTTACCTGGGCCAACGTACAGCCGCATTCAGGTGCTCAGGCTAACATGGCGGTATTTCTGGCTTGTCTTCAGCCGGGAGACAAAATTTTGGGATTTAACCTTTCACACGGTGGTCACCTTTCACATGGTAGCCCGGTAAATATCTCCGGAAAATATTTTCAGCCATTTTTCTATGGTGTAGAAAAAGAAACCGGTTTGATCGACTGGGATAAAGTAGAGGCAACTGCAGCTGCAGAAAAACCAAAACTTATCATTTGCGGGGCATCGGCTTATTCCAGAGATTGGGATTATGTCAGACTTAGAAGTATTGCAGATAAAGTAGGTGCTCTTTTACTTGCCGATATCTCACATCCGGCCGGTTTAATTGCCAAAGGCCTTCTCAACGACCCTTTTGACCATTGTCATATTGTAACTACCACAACACACAAAACTTTGAGAGGAACCCGTGGTGGTGTAATAATGATGAGAAACGATTTTGAAAATCCGATGGGAATCAAAACTCCTAAAGGAAAAATAAGAATGATGTCGTCATTGCTTGATTCGGGTGTATTTCCCGGCACTCAGGGTGGACCACTGGAGCATATCATAGCTGCAAAAGCTGTGGCATTTGGCGAGGCATTGACCGAAAACTTTACCAACTATGCCCATCAGGTACAAAAAAATGCTAAAGTAATGGCAGAGGCATTCATGGAAAAAGGTTATAAAGTGATCTCAGGTGGCACAGATAATCACCTGGCATTGATTGACTTAAGACCAAAAGGTCTAAATGGTAAACTTGCTGAGAACGCTTTGATAAAGGCTGATATCACGGTTAATAAAAATATGGTACCTTTTGATGAGGAATCAGCCATGACAACCTCAGGAATCAGAGTAGGAACAGCCGCAATGACCACCAGAGGTTTGAATGAAAATGACTTCAAAAAGGTGGTTGACCTGGTTGACAAAGTTTTGATGAATCACGACAATGAGGAAACCATCAATTTGGTAAAAAATGAAGTTAATGAGTGGATGAAATGGTTTCCACTTTTTAAATAATAAATTTAGTTTCAAAAAAACCTCATGGTCACGGTGCTATGAGGTTTTTTGTTTATTCATAGATATATTTGTATTTAAAATCAGACTCAAAAAATGCCTTTAGACCAGACACCCTACTACGATTACGATGATGAAGAACCATCGGGTGAGAAAGAAATGACTTTTTTAGAACACCTCGAAGAGCTTCGCTGGCATATTATCAGGTCTGTTGCGGCCATTTTGGTGTTTATGATTGCTGCCTGGGTGATGATGGGTAAGATTTTTAATTTAATAATTCTGGCTCCTTCCCGTCCTGATTTCTGGACATATCGTAAATTGTGTGAACTTGGAAATTGGACAGGAATTGATAGCCTATGTGTCGATAAACTCAATTTCTCTCTGATGAGCCGTGAGGTTTCCGGTCAATTTATGATGCAACTTACTGCCTCCGCTATAGTAGGACTTTTGGTGGCTTTTCCGTATGTGTTTTGGGAAATCTGGCGTTTTATCAAGCCCGGTCTAAAAATCACAGAGAAAAAAGCAGCAAACGGTTCGGTATTTTTTGTGACTTTGCTTTTCTTTTTGGGGATAATGTTCGGGTATTTTGTGGTTGCACCTTTTGCCATCAACTTCCTTGTTAATTTCCAGATCGATCCCAGCATTGAAAACCAATTTGATATTCAGTCCTATATTTCAGTTCTGGCGACCTTGACTCTGGCATGCGGAGTAACATTTCAGTTGCCAATGGCGATTTTTGTATTGACCAGAATAGGAATTGTAACTCCAAAATTCCTGAAAGAATATCGTAAACATGCATTTGTCGTAATCCTGATAGTGGCGGCCATAATTACACCATCGCCTGACATGATTAGTCAGATTTTGGTAGCAATTCCTTTATATATTTTATTCGAAATCAGTATTGTAGTTTCTGAAAGAGTTTATAAAAGAAAACAAAAAGAAGTAGTGGAATGACAAAAACTCAGGCAATAGGACTTCAAAGGATAGCGTATGGACTAATCATTTTTGTGATTTGTATTTATGGATTATACATTTTGCAGGATATTCTCATCCCCTTTATTATCGCCGGTTTGTTTTCGTTTTTACTTTTTCCTATTACCAATTTCTTTGAAAAAAAAGGTTTAAACCGGGTACTGTCAATTACCATTACTATAATAATTTCCGTGATATTTCTCGGAATAGCTTCTTATTTTATTGTTTCTCAAATTCTTGAACTAGAAACCTTGATTCCGATGATTGAAAAAAAATCGGTGGTTTGGTTTACAGAATTTGAAAAAATGCTCAGACATAATTTCCGGATTTCGCATACGCAACTGATCTCTGAAAGTCAAAAATATGTGACAGAAATACTTAAAAACAGTACAAAAATTGTGAGTCAAACTTTAAGCAGTACTTCCAATTTTTTGATGAATTTTTCACTTTTACCTTTATATATTTTCTTATTCTTATTGTATCGTGATTTTTTGAGGACTTTCATATTTAAACTTATGAAAACCTCAAGTAAACATAAAATATCGATTACAATATCGAAAGTGAATGATGTTATCAAGAATTATTTGGTAGGATTGTTATTGGTTATTATGATTGTGGGATTTCTTAACACGGCATCATTAATGGTTCTGGGTATTCAGAATGCCGTATTTTTCGGTTTTTTTGCCGCCATATTAGTTTTAATTCCATATATAGGCATCGCCATAGGATCAGCACTTCCTATTTTGGTGGCTTTAATCACCAAAGATTCTTATTGGTATGCAGTGGGTGTGGCAGGTTCTTTTGCAGCCGTGCAATTTCTGGAGGGCAATTTTATAACCCCGATGGTGGTAGGTAACAAAGTTAGTATCAACTCCTTAGTGGCAATAATTGCACTTTTATTATTCGGAAATCTATGGGGTGTTTCCGGCCTGATCCTGGCACTACCTCTCACTGCAATATTGAAAGTAATCTTCGACTCCAGCGAACACCTGAAAGCCTGGGGCTTTTTGTTGGGCGACGCCGACCATAAAGATGTCGCTGAAACCAGAAAGAAATTTAAGCTGAGGTTTTAACGGCTAAATCTGTCCAGTTTTTCAACCAAAACATCAAAGTCGTTAGGATAAGGAGCTGTCACACTAATCACCTGACCGTCAACATCTTGAAAAGAAATACTGTGAGCATGCAAAGCCACTCTCTTTATTAAAGGGAGTTCTTCGGTATCCGTTTTAAGGTTAAACTTCCTTTTGATTTCGGATAGAAAAATATATTCTCCTCCATAGGTGGGATCACAAACAATAGGTGCTTTCAGACACTGCAAATGGACTCTGATCTGGTGCATACGGCCTGTAATAGGCACACACCTGACCAAGGTATGATGATGGTATTTTTTTAAGGTAAAAAACACCGTTTCTGCTATTTTACCTTTGGCTCTGTCGATTCTTACTGCTGTACCATCTTTTAAAGTTGCTATGGGAAGAAAAACCGAAATACTATCAAAATCATGAACCCCATTGACCACTGCGTGATAGTCTTTTTGCACTTCACGATGCTCAAACTGCATTGCCAGATTTCGATAAGCTTCCGGATTCTTGGCAATTACGAGAGCACCAGAGGTCTCTTTATCAAGCCTGTGACAAAGTTGTACGTCGCCAAACTGTTCTTTTGCCAGTCTCAAAATACTCAGTGAGCGGTCGGCGGTTCTTTCGTCAAGTGAAGGCACAAAAGGAGGTTTGTTGATAACCAAATAATTATCATTTTCAAAAATGACTAATTCGCCTATATTTATACTTTTGGGCGGTTTTTTAAATTTTGTAAGATCCATCAAATTGACTTTGATGCAAATTTAACCCAAAATCTTGATTGAATGCTTAGTCTTGGGGCAAATGCCTAAAATTTGTACTTATTGGCTTATTGTAACCTCTCTTGGTGGTTTTGTCAAAGTAAAAGTAAATCTGGTACCCTTGTCTATTTTTGAGGTAACATTGATAGTAGTATCATGTGCATTAAGGATGTGCTTTACAATGGCCAGACCAAGTCCGGTGCCTCCGGTTTCACGTGAGCGACTTTTGTCAACTCTGAAAAACCTTTCGAATATCCGGGGCAGATATTCCGCAGGGATACCCGGGCCGTCATCTTCTACCGAAATCAAAACTTTCTTATTTTCCTCAGTGAGTTCCACTACTACCTTACCGGCATCTTTACCATATTTTATTCCGTTTTCGATGAGGTTGGTCAAAACCTGAGAAAGCCTTTGGGCATCAGCCATAACAAATATGGAATGAAGATTTTTGGGTTTTAAAATTAAGGATGCACCACGTTTTGAGGCCTTTTTTTCCAATTGCTCAAAAATATCTTTAATTAATTCCACGAGTTCTACCTGTGCAAAGTTCATTTTCATATCTCCCGTCTCTACTTGTGAAAGTACTACCAGGTCACGAACCAACACATCAAGGCCATCGAGGCTTTTTGCAGCTTTTTTCAGGAATCTTTCGGCAACTTCGGGGTCTTCCAGAGCACCGTCGAGAAGCGTATGTACAAAACCCTGAGCAGCAAATATCGGGGTTTTCAATTCATGAGAAACATCGGCCAGAAACTCTCTCCTGAAAATCTCCATGCGTTTGAGTTCATCGATTTGTTCTTCCTTTTTGCTAACATAATTTGAAATCTCCCGATTAAGTTTTTTGAGTGGGTTAACACTTTTAATCAGGTTTTTTCTTACAATGTCAAAATCATTAATTTTTAGTTTTTGAATTGAAGAGTATATTTGATTTACCTCTCTAAACACCAGTAAATCAATAATATAATAAAAGAAAAAGAAGGTAGAAAAAAATGCGGCAATGCCTGCTACAAAGAGCATCCCGGCATCTACCTGAGGAACAAAACTAAGAAAACCTACCGTGATAGCAGTAACCAGAACAGAGGCAAACAAAGAAATCCATCGGGGAGTAAGAAACATATTTACTTTCTGTTAGGTCAGTAATTTTATCCTAAAAGTAATCAAAAAACAGGATTTGCCAATTATGATTTAAACATATATCCTACGCCCTTTAGGGTACCTATGTATTCATCACCTATTTTTTCTCTTACTTTTCTGATATGCACATCAATGGTCCTTTCTACAACGTAGATATCGGCTCCCCATATTTTTTGCAAAAGACTGTCGCGTGATTGTACTTTATTTGGATTTGAGGCAAGAAAAAACAAAATTTCGAATTCCTTTTTAGGCAAAATAATCACACTCCCATCTGCCTTGGTTACTGAGTAATTGGTTTTGTTGATGATCAGGCCTGCGATTTGTAGAATGCCTTCTTCGGTAGATTTCTCGGTTTCTTTTCTAAAAAATGCATTGATTCTACTTATTAGTGCCCTTGGTTTGATGGGCTTGGTCAGATAGTCATCGGCTCCGATTTCAAATGCAGCAATTTCGGAATATTCTTCAGCCCTGGCGGTCAGATACACAATTCTGGTACCTTTTAGCTTTTCAGTACTTTTTATGACTTTGCCGGCCTCGATTCCGTCCATTACCGGCATCATGATATCGATTAAAATCAAATCGGGCACATATTCCTGAGCGAGATTTACGCCTTCCAGACCGTTTATGGCTGATTTGACCTCGTAACCCTCTTTTTGGAGGTTGTAGGTGAGCAATTCCAGAATATCTTCGTCATCATCAATTACCAGAATTTTTTTGGCCATATTAAAAATGTATTAGCAAAATGTTAATTTTCCGAGAACAAAATTAAGTCAATAGCCTGAGTCGTATGTTAAGCCAGTGTTAAATTTCGATAGAGTAAATTTTCCTTTGTTCGTTGGAATAAATAATTTTCCGGTCATTTTCAAAAACCAGAGCCTCGGTTTGATTTTTTCCAATTTTAATACATTGGAGGGGTTTTCTAAAGTCAATCTTTTTATTTTCTATCCCAAAAAGCAATATTTTGCCATAGGTAATCAAGGCAAATTTACTTCCATCGGGACTCACATCAGCACCGGTTACAGGTGCTTTAAAGAATGATTCATCAATGGGCTGAAGGCTGTAATGACCTTCCTGGTCGGGTAAAGCATATACTTTTGACTTTTTTTTGCCTTTAGTCCAGCTTTTGGTGAAAAGATATAATGAATCATTGTACCAAAAGAAAGCTTCGCAATCATATTCGCTTTTGAGGGTATCCGTAAAATCCTGATCGGCATACTCAAAAGTTATTTTTTCGACTTTATTGTATCCTTTTTTGTAAATCGTCAGGTCTTTTCTTGTGGAAAGATTGTTTCCGAAATCGCCTACATAGATATTGCCTTTTGTATCTTTTGCCAGGTCTTCCCAGTCAATATTATTTGCATCTGCTATTTTTAAAGTATCAAAAAGCTGACCTACACTATTTACCATATATAACTCAGGACTACCTCCGGAGTCATTGTGAGTCCAATAGAAACCATCCTGCCAGGCTTTTACCATACCGGAGTTTTCGTTGATACAAACCGGCAACTTTCCTTCCTTATGAGATTTCATTTTTTCTTTTTCAAAAAAAGAACTTCTGACTTCATAATTACATGAACAGGTTGCTGTTTTCAATGCGAAAAAGAACATGTATATTTTATAAATAAACATATTATCTTTTTAGTTTTTCTATTTCATAAAGCACTTCTTCAATGCCTTTTAAAGGGATTTTCACCCAGGATGGACGGTAATTTAACTCGTAACCTAGTTCATAAACTGCTTTTTCCAAAAGATGAAACTGTAACAGGTAGTTGATTTCGTTGTTGTTTTTCAACAATGGATGCAAAGGGCCAAAATAGTTGAGGTATTCTTCCAGAAAAGTATCACGCATCAGCCTGTACCAGCGTTCAGCGGCACGATTGAGCACTTTATCATCAAGTTGACGGGTTTCCGGTGAATTGAAGAGCTTTGCCGAAACAGCATAATGATAGGATCTGATCATACCGGCCACATCTTTGAGTGGGGAATGCTTCACTTTCCTGCTGGCAATGGAGCTTTCAGGTTCACCTTCAAAATCAATAATCACCAGGTCTTCGTCACATACCAAAACCTGCCCCAGGTGATAGTCACCGTGAATTCTTGTTCGGAATGATTCTATCGGTCGGGTCAGAATCTGATCCACGAAATCCAGAATCATATCTTTGGCTTCCATAAACTTCCACGCCAGAATCTGTGCCTGTTCGTCGAGTTGTAAATAATTATCAGTGAGCAAATTGTACCTGTGCTCAATCAAATCTTCCACTTTCTGATGGATAAACCTCCGATATGCCCTATCAAAATGGTCGGCTCTGAAACCTTCCTCGCCATGAATATTAAAAAGTGCATCGTGCATTTGGGCTGTTCTGGTTCCCAATAATGCTATCTTGCTAAATACGTTTTCTTTGACCTGAAAATTACCATCTACAAAAGCAAACATGAAATCGTTAAGATAATCACCCGTCTTAGACCAGTTATCTTTTTCGTTGTTGATTAGCTCTACGAGAAGTCCTAAAGTAAGGTCGCTATCTGATTTTTTTTCAAGAGTGATACTACCGCCAAACTTCGGAATATATTCAAAATCACTATTTTGGGTGATATACTGAACCATTTCAACTTCAGGATTAGTTTCCTGAAACAGCTTACGGTATAGCTTGAAAAAGTATTTCCCACCATAAATAAACGCCGTATTACTCGAATCAATTTCAGGAATCATACTCATAGGTACTTCTTCATCGGTAAGGCCTTTGCCTCTGAAAAAATTAAGCGAGTCGCCATTTTTTTGTTCGGATTTCACATTATTCAAAATATTCCAGAAAATTGCCTCTCTGAAACCCGGGTCGAAAGTGGCTTCGACCAGAATACCTTCTTTGTCTTCCATACTCGCCGCAGTAATAATGGCTTTTTCGGGTATTTCGGCAGATTTTTTTTCTACAAATGAAAGGGGTAACATGTACGTTTCTGAATCGCCCTCGGAATATTTGACTCTTATGACATTAAAAAAATAGGGTTGCTCTTTATACACCATTCGCACGGCCTGTACTATTTTCAAGTGCCAGTTTTTCCTTGCTTTTCCGGCAAACCACCTGCATTTTAAAAAATATCCGGGAAGTAAATTGTCCTCCAGTACAGTATGGACATATTTGTCTTTTTCGTAACCTTCCCCATCGATAAGTAATACAAATTTTGACATAGTTGTATAGCCCAAGGCTAAGTATTTTCGCTAAATTTAGTTATTAAAATAATGCTTTACAAACCAATTATTTCAATTTTTCTTCAAATAACTTTAAAATTCTTTTATACTCGTCGGTCCAGCTGCTGGGCTCCACAAATCCATGGTCTTCAACCGGATACGAAGCCACTTCCCAGTTGTCTTTTTTGAGTTCAATCAACCGTTGCGTCAATCTCACAACGTCCTGATAATGAACATTTACATCAACAACTCCATGACAAATCAGGAGGTTATCTGTGAGTCCTTTAGCAAAATAGATAGGTGAGCTACGTTTATACGCCAGGCTATCAGACTGTGGTGTATTCAAAATATTTGAAGTATAACCGTGATTGTAAGCCGCCCAGTCAGTAACAGGTCTTAAAGCTGCTCCCGCTTTAAATGTGCCTGGTGCTGTAAACAAGGCCATCAAAGTAATAAATCCACCATAAGAACCGCCATAGATGCCAATTTTTTGTGGATTTATGCCATGATTTTTGGCCAAAAACTCAGCTGCATCCAGATGGTCGGTCAAATCTTTACCACCCATGTGCCGGTAAATGCCGGTTCTGACATCTCTGCCATATCCCGCTGAGCCTCTGTAATCTATATCAAAAACAGTATAACCTTTCTCCACCAATAAATTATGAAACATATATTCCCTAAAATAGCTGCTCCACCAGCTGTGGGCATTTTGAAGATACCCCGCACCATGAACAAATATTACGGCTTTTTTATTGGATTTTTTTGGTTTGTAAATCCTTCCAAAAACTTCCTGTCCATCTCGTGCTTTAAAACTCAATAATTGCGGATCAAGCCAGGGATATGAATTAAATTCTTTGGAGCTGGAAGTTGTGATTTGGATGGCATTTTTACCCGGTAAATTTTCCTGCAAAAACAATTCCCAGGGTTTATTGGAATAAGAGTATCTGATTGCAAGCAATTTTTCGTCGGGCGAAATTGTAACCTCATTCGCCCCTTTCATGGAAGTGACTTTTTGTAATTCTCCCCCATTTACTGACAGATGATAAAAATGCTGCTCTCCGGGATGCTCTTTATTGGCAGAAATGTAAAACTGCTTTTTATCTCTTGAAAGTATAACTTTCTGGACTTCAAAATTACCTGTGGTTAAAGTGGTTTTTGTTTTGGAAGAAATATTATATCGGTATAAATGTGAATATCCCGTAAATTCTGATTGAAAATAAATATTATCTTCATCGATAAATCCAAGTGTAGAACCCCCAAAAGCCCCTCCTATGCCGGGTCCGGCAATCCAGGCCTCATCATGTTGGTGATCCAGAGATTCTACTTTTCCGTTTTGAATATCGATTTTAACAATCCAGCGATCTTTATTGTCCACTGAGCGAGCCACTGCTACCAGATTTTTCCCGGAAGGCGACCAGACAAATTGCCCAAAGTTTATTCGTCTGTTTTTATATTCTTTCAATGTATCAAAACCATATTCTTTTAGAAAAAGTGGCAGCGTTTCAATACCTGGCAGGTTTTTGTATTTAAGTGAAAATACCGTATCTCTTTTAAAATCAAACAAATAACTCTCCAGGATGGATTGAGGAGACCCAACCTTGTTTCGGGCAGAAATATCCTCTGTATAACCCGTTGTATTTACATAATTTGGAACAATCGTACTTTTCGAATTTTTGGGTGATTCCATTGTACTAAAAACTACAAAATCACCATTTGGAGAAATCTCAGTCTCTGTGAGTCGCTTACTATCGAGATATATTTTTTTTAACTTTTTGATTTCATTTTCCTGTTTTTTTGTAGCTGTTTCTTTATTTTTTCTTTCCGACAAAACCTCAAATAAAGCCAGCTGGTCTTTTTCCAGCCATGTTTCTTCTTCTGTTTTTTTCTTTTCCTGATTTTTTGAACCTTTGTCAAAGTCAGTAAACTGTTTTAAAACACCATTTTCAAGTTTTATAGAATAAAAATTATTGTCTTTTTGGAAAAAAACTGATTTGCCATCAATTGAAAAAGAGGGATTGGTTTCAATTTCATTGGTTTCGGTCAAACGCAGAATATTTCCGGAAATACTATCATATAAATATAAATCGCCGGATTTGGAATATATTTTTTTCGAAAAATCTTTATTATAAATGCCTGACCCTAAGCTTAAACTGATTTTATCTTCCTTTTGGACTTTGGAAATCTTTTTGGTATCTAAACTATATTGGTAAAGAGAATCTGCAGGATTATTGTCGGGATTCCAATTAAAATAAATTGAATTTGACGCATCGCCCCATGAAATTCCGGTAGGTGATGTTCCCATCCATTTTGGGTCACGCATTATTTTATCAACTGAGAGGGAATTTTGGGCAAAAGAAGAAATTGACACAAGGAAAATACTTGTGAAAGCAAATTGGAATCTGAAGGACATTATCGCTTAATTTTTTTGTTCAATAATACAAAAACATTCTTTGATTTTCGGGAATTTGCCTCTAAACTTCTGTCAAAGCCTCCCAAAACAATATCTAAGTCGCCGTCTTTGTCAAAATCCCCGGCATCAAGTGTGAGAATTTTTATTTTTGAAAAGTAACTTAATGTTTTTACTTCAAATTTGATATTTCCTTTATTCTCAAAAAATAGAAAACTTTCACTTTTGGTATGATCCGGAAAATAGGAGATGCTTGCTAAATCCAGATCACCGTCCATATCAAAATCTCTCGCCAAAACTTTGGAAGCTCCATTTTGCGGATAGAAATATTTTTCTGTAAAATTATTTTTTCCATCATTTACAAAAATTCTCAGTCCATGATATGGCTTCAAGGTAATAGACAAATCGGCATTGTCGCCATTGGTATAAATAATATCGAGGTCATTGTCCAGGTCAATGTCTGCCATTTCAAAATAGCTTGAGCCATAATTGGGCAAAAATTCAAGCAGATTTTGCATTTCAAACTCCCCTTTGCCTTTGTTTTTAAAAAATACTATTGATTCCCGGGCTTGAGTCATGAGAGCCAACACGTCTTTGAGGCCATCGTGGTCAAGGTCAATAAAATAGGAAACTCTGGCTCCAGGTAGCTCCAACAGCGGATGTTTGGTAAAATTGAGTCCATCGTACCAGCTTAGACTTCCCAGGTGATTGCCGAATGATGAAATCACAAAGTCATCAGTTTTATCGCCATTCATGTCAGCAAGAAGCAAGTCAACCGGTCGCTTGAGCGAATCTAGCAGAACTTTGTTTGCTGTCCGGAGTTTTCCTTGTTTCAGGTCGTTAGGGTTCATATTTCCTATTTCGAGCCATACTTTGCCATATTTTGAATGATTATCAAAATCCACAATAGGAAATTTGTTGCCAGGATTAAGGCTTTTTTTCTCCGAAGATTTTAACTCAAATAAATCTTTTGAAACCGCTTCTGAAATAAAAATAGAATTTTGAACCGGATCAAACTGGCTCATAATGATTTCATTCCCCTTGTAATCAATATTTTGAACCTTAAAAGCGGTTAGCTCAGTTACAATCTTTGAGGGTATTTTTGGAAATTCTTTCGGTGAATTATTTTTATAAAACTCCACTATTTTCTCCCAATCTTTTTGATGCAATAAAGGAGATGTCTGATAAATACCATTTTCTAATATTAGATTGGATTCATCAGAAGATTTGGACATCAATTCGCCAAAATAATCCCCGACACCTAATCTATAACTCATATTTGGCAACACAGAACTTACCCAAAACTCTGTTGGAAGCTGAGCAGGGTCAGGATATTTATGGCAACTTGCACAATGAATCTTTGACAGCTCTTCACCGCTAAGTTTGGTTTCCTGAGGAGGTGAAGATGCCTCATTTTGACTTTTTCTACAGGAAAATATTATTGGCAAAAAAATTATTAAAACTAAAATCTGCCTCATTCTATTTTTACGATTTTTGAATTGGCGGGTAAAAAAACATTTCTCGTTGACTGTCCCAAATAGCCCGAACCATAATATAATTCTTTTCTGGCGGTTTTTCCGGCAATAGAATAAGTTATTGCCTTAGTTTTGGAAGTAACAGGAATACTGGTTTTTTGAAGGTTGGACCCAAAAACTCTTAAAGGTCCCCGATTTTGTGACCCGAAAATTAATAGCTTGCCACCAACACTAGTCAAAGTAACCGCACTTTTGGCATCTTTGGGGAGATAAAATCCTGAATTACGAATAACTTTAAAATTCCCTTTTCCATCGCCTTTAAGAAATACACCGTTGGAAGCGTCCATACGGCCGACCAGGATTTCATTTCCAAAATTATTTCCGGACAAGATCACGTCGGGAAGATTGTCGTTGTCAAAGTCCTGAATTGTGATACCATAAACAGTGCTTGTCTGAGCTTGCCAGGGCAATACTTTTACCTCAAACTTTCCACCGCCTTTATTTTCCACATAAACAGTTGCGTTGGTATTTAATGTTAAGATCTGAGCATCTTTTTTCTCCTCAGCCGTAAAAAGATTGTCATAATCTGCGTTGGAAAACTCATTGAAAGACACAAATTTTTTGCGGGTGCTGTTCAATTGTTTATTAACATCATCTTTACCATGAAACGGCACCAGTTTCCGTTCATTTTGAGGGGTTGTAAAATACACAAAGGGAAAAAGATCATAGACTCCGTTCTTATCAAAATCTTTCGCAATTACTTTGACCGGCTCTTCCTGAGTACCTTTTAAAAGAGTATTGTTTCCAATATTTCCAACGATATAGTCTATGTCGCCATCAAAGTCAAAGTCGGCACCATTAATTGAAGTCCAAAGTCCCTGTAAAGATTCCAAACCAGTATTTTCGACTTTTTGGAATATCCCTTTTTTGTTTCTGAAAAATTGAATTTCACTCCATTCTGAAGCCAGCATGAGGTCAATCCAGCCATCAGAATCAAAGTCTGTCCAAAGGATATCACACACCAGACCGATATTTTTCAATCCGGGTGCTACTTTGGCACCTGCATCGGTAAACTTAGGTATGCCATTTTTGGAATCGTTCCTCAGTATATAACTTGAGGTAAATTTTGGATATTCGTTGGGGACATTTCGCCCCGAAACCACAAGATCCAAATCACCGTCGTTGTCATAATCAGCTGCTCTGACACAGGAGGTACTTTCAGTAATTTTGGGAAGTGCGTCGTTTTTTAAACTAAAATTACCTTTCCCGT
Organism: Cytophagaceae bacterium; assembly: GCA_016722655.1. Classification (NCBI taxonomy): domain Bacteria; kingdom Pseudomonadati; phylum Bacteroidota; class Cytophagia; order Cytophagales; family Cytophagaceae; species Cytophagaceae bacterium. The sequence goes on along the minus strand of JADKIR010000004.1, from coordinate 2,590,113 downwards.
CATTGACATAAAACGCATCCTGATAGTCCGGAGAATCTTTTTGCGATTCATTTCCTCCATGACAGATATAAAGGTCAAGGTCATTGTCACCATCAGCATCAAAAAGCAAAGGTCCCAGATCTTCAGATAATTTCAAGTTTTGATTAGTGGTATCTTCCAGTGGTTTTACGATAAATCTTCCGTCAGATTTTTGCATGAAAAATTTACCGATATGAAATCTGCTACCACCCATGAAAACATCTTCCAATCCATCGCCATTTACATCACCGGTGGCCATACCGGGACCAAATTCAGAGAGTTTAAAAGGCAATAGATTTTGGCTATTAAAATCAATGTAGTCTCTTTCGGAGTGAACATAATTTATCCCTACTTCCTTCGTAATATCGGTCACCAGGTTTAAGCCCGGAGCTGAATTATATTTGGTATCAATATTTGCATTTTTAATATTGACAGTCAACACTTTATCAATTTCCGGATTTTCAAATGTCTGACTTTTGCCATTATACCATTTCACGGTTAAACTCCGCACTTTTTTGGAACCTAAACCAAAATGTAAATAGGGCTCAATACTTGACAAGTACCCTCTGCTAGGGTTGTTTTCTGCTACAATTTTTTCTCCATCTTCAAATAATAATTCGGCTACAGTTCCAATTCCAAATCTATTTTTCTCATTTCCTTCAAATTTCAATCTCAAAAAGTGGCTTTGCTTTCCTTCCTCAGTCTGGAGGAGATTGTTGCGATATACAAATGCCGAATCATTGATGTTATTGATGATGTAATCGAGGTCACCATCACTATCCAAATCGGCATATACCGCACCATTTGAAAAAGAAGGAGTATCCATTCCCCATTTTTTTGTTACATTTTCAAACTCCAGATTTCCTTTGTTCCTGAATGCATAATTACTGATTTTAACTTCAGGAATCTGACCCAGTAAAAACTCCTGAGTAGCCAGTCTTTCCGATTCAGACCTGAAAGCCATAAAATCTCTGTCGGTTACATCTTTCGGAAAACCATTGGTAATAATTATATCTTTGTAACCATCATTATCAAAATCAGCAATAGATGGTGTCCAGCTCCAGTCGGTCTCCCCTATTCCGGCCAAAAAACTAACTTCACTAAACATCGGGCTGTTTTGAGTATCTATTCCGTTGTTGATCTGAAGGCAGTTACGCATATACTGGAATGTATATTTGTATGTATCGTTAAAAATATAAGACTGGTAGTTATTTGGGCCTGTCAATACTTTTTTTCTGACATTATTTTTTGCCAGCATATCCATTGACAAAATATCAAGAAAACCATCATTATTTATATCGCCAATATCATTTCCCATGGCACTTTGAGAGGTGTGTTTGAAAAACCTGGCTGCCTGATCACTGAATGTACCATCCTGATTGTTGATATAGAGCAAGTCATCAGACAGGTAATCGTTTGTTACATAAATATCTTTCCAGCCGTCTTTATTAATATCACAAACATTGATTCCCAGTCCATGGCCTTCAATTAATATTCCGGCTTCTTTTGACACATTTTTATATACAACATGGCCCAACTTTTCATCCCAGTCGCATCTGTAGAAACGGTCGGTATTGGGATGTGAGCCATTGATTATTTTTTCTCTGTATTGATTAGGATATAAATCTATGATATTGGTAATAACATAAAGGTCCAGATCACCGTCGTTATCTGAATCAAAGAAAGTTGCATTTTCGCTGTGTCCATTATCATTTACACCGTATTCTGCCGCCATTTCTTTAAAAACCGGCACACCATTTTTCAGTCCCTGGTTTACATAGAGCAGGTTTTGGCGGTCTTTTTCATTACTTTTAACCGTTGCCGAAACGTAAATATCCATCCAACCATCACCATTTATATCGACAGTGGTCACACCCGAGCACCATCTTCCATAATTGCTAATGCCGGCTTGTGATGAAATATTAACAAATTTGAAATTGGCTTTATTGAGATAAAGTTGATTTTCCACCTGGTTTCCGCTAAAAAATATATCCTGGAGACCATCGTTGTCAAAGTCGGCAACACCCACACCGGAGCCATTGTACACATATTCAAACTTAAGAATATTCATAGAGTCGTTCTCTATTATTCTGTTTGAAAATGTGATTCCGGAATCCCCGGCCTCAATTTTGGTAAAAAGGGTTTTTTCTTTGCAGGAAAACAAAACTATACCCAGTAGCAATAAGACAATAACTCTTTGATTCATCAATAACCTAAAAAATGAACGCTAAAATTAGGCAATAAAAGCAGATAGGTTTTACTATTCTCGAAAAAAATATAACAAAACTTATATTTTTACCTTGAAAAAATGCACATTTTCAATTGATAGCGGCCAAAACAGTTTTTACAAGATACGTTTTGTTGATTTCAGGAGAAAAAACTTCGATTCTAAATACATAATAACCTACAGGAAGGAGCTTGCCTGAATGGTCGGTTCCGTCCCAGTTAAACATCCCGGAAGTTCCCAAAATGCCATTTTTTATCAATACCTTTTTTATGGCACCATTGCGGTCAATGATAGCTATGTTGCATGCCGCTCCCTGAACCGGTAGCTGGTAATTGAGTTTGCAAACCGCATTTCCGGCATTTTCATAAGGATTAAAAACAACGTTTTCAAGCCAAAAGTCACGACTTAAATTTTCAGATTCTTCCTGAGAATTTTTTCGGCCAGGCGTAGCATAGCCTACATCAGATGCAGCTGACTGCCAGTTCTTTTTTTCAGAATGATTTGATTTAAAATTCACTCTTTCCAATGACACCCCATTGAGGTTATTTAACTGTTGATTGTGCATTTTTTCTTCATAAAAAACAGAATCCATTACAAGCTCATTCTCATTTAGAAGTAACACCAGGTCCTGATCATTATTTAATGAAGGGAAACTGCTCAATTCCCTAATATTGTCTGGCACACTACTTTCGGGGTATTGGGATAATACTGCAGTTTTATTTTTTGAAAATGCTAAATATTCGGTAGGCTTAACAATTAAATCTTTGGAAGAAATTAACGAAATACCGGAAAAAGAACCATCCTTTGCTCTTTTGGCGAGTTTCCAATTTTTTAAGTTTAATGGTTTTTCAGAGATGTTTTTAATCTCTACAAAATCCTCTCCGCCAACTGCCGGGTTAAATAATATTTCAGAAATCAATATCTCACCTTGTTGGGGTGCCGGCACATTTGAGAAACTCAGAATAATATCTGTGTTTAGATTACCAATACAGTCGGTTAGGGTCTTTAATTTTAATTCCAAAGACTCCCCTTCTTCTATTACTCTGTCAATAAAAATTTCCACAAAATCAGTCGAAAATTTATGAAAGACAACTTTTTGTATAGAAAAATCTCCGGAAATAATTTCAAAATTTTCAATATTAAAATCTTTATTATCAATATTTTCATTAAAATAAATTTGAAGAATACTACCATTGTTATTCTGAGAAACCGGAAATGGCAATTCGGTGTCAATTAAAATTTTTCCGACAGAATTTGCACCACCGGGAGTTGCACCAATAGCCGCCACAGACGATGCCCAATTCTCTTTGCCCCTACAAGCTTGACTTTCATCGATCATTTCGAGAGAGTAGCCTTCTTCACGTCCTTTGGAGTACCATGAATTGGAATAATTGACCGAAGTAATATACTCTTTTTGTGGGTTTTCAATAATCAGTAGATTCCCTTCATTCGAAAGTGAAAAATTCTTCAAAGTAATTACCCTTCCATAACTTTCAAATGCGGTTTCATTTCCAGCTCTGCAAACTATGACCCGTTCATCAGGTGCTAAAATATTTGAAGAAAATTCAGAAGATGTACTTCCGTAAATAAACTTGAATCCTTTGATTTGAATACCCTCTTTTGTAGCGTTCTTTATTTCAACAAATTCCTTTTCGGGCAGTCCCCGGCTGGGTGTTGGATCTGCAAAAATCTCAGTTATGATGAGTTGATGTGTTTGTGACCAACTATGAGTTGTTGCAAAAATTAAAATTAGAATAATGTGAATTCTTATGCTTTTCATTTCAGTAGATTTTTAGGTTCCCCATACTTTTGGAGGCTGGACAGGAAGATTTTTAAACCTTTTTTTCTTTTTCTTATTGCTTACATCCAAATCTTTATTCATTTTTTTCGAAATTTTTTTAATCATTTTCTTGTATTTTTTTTTCGAAAAATCAATTTCCAAATCAAAAGTTTGCTCAAGAGTTTTTTTTATTTTTTTAAAAATTTCCTGCTTATTCATTTCTACTGAATGTGTTTTTAAGAAGGTTAAGTGAAAGTTTTCCCCTCATTTTTCAAATAAAATCAAAAAAAATTGATTTTTCAAAAAAAACGTAAGTTCTAATGAAATGAGAGCCTTAACTTTTTGATTTTAAAAAAAAATTGGCGGTTACCGGAGAAAATTCTTTTAGATTTTTTTGAATTTCCTTTTGGCCTCAAATATCATTCCAAACTTTTCAAAATAAAGGATTAAACCACAAAAACACCTCTAAACCCTTCATTTTATGTATTTAAGTATAAACTTTTCAAAAGATTTTTCAAAAAAAACGGCATGATTTTTGAACCATTTTAAAAGATTATCGAGTTGAATTGTTTCTTAAAAAAGAATGAGTATGTCCGTTTGGAATAAATTTTTTATCATTTCAGGGATTTGGCTAATTGGATCTGCCTCTGTTATTCATGGTCAGACTATTCCACCAGAGCCATCTGTTTGTACAACTCCTCCTTCAGGTTACCTTAAAGGCGGAAGGATTGGTTTTGACAATACATTTTTTTGTATGCAAGCCTCTGATAATACTATAGATGTAAAAATCAACAATAACAATGATCCCGCTCTTGGGTCAACACTGGCAAGCCCTAAATTCTATTTCGGAATTGATAATACTTTTGATATTAATAGTCCCACGGGTTTATTGACTACTGTTGGTAACTCGGCTATTGCCAAAGCAACTGAAGGTGTTTATTGGGTATTATTGGAAGGTACCAAAAACGGACAGAAATATTTGTCGTGTAAATATACCGAAGTTGGAAAAAGATCGGCTCCCGATGTAAGTGTTTCCAATTGTACAGGGAACCAATACAGTGTGACTATTAATGCAACAAATAAACAAGATTTTTTTACCATCAACTGGCCTGACGGAAGTGTTGAAAAGGTTGATGCCCGCACTACCCCATTACCAATTACAAAAACCAAAGCAATTACTTCAGGCACAGGGGTTCCTGAAGTGCAGGCTGCATATTACAGATTTTCCAATGAAACTTGTCAATCTGCGTTTTTCAGACCTGTCCTTGATGCTTCCGATTCGCCATTTATTCATACTTTGATTGGTGAAAATGAAGGTAAATCTGCAGATATTCAATTTAACAGGATTATAGTCGGGAAAACTTATGACATCCTGGGTAGAGTGGATAACGGAAACACCTCTGAACCCTGGCTAAAATTAGGAGAAGGCCTCAACGGAAAAGCCACTCTTACAGGTCTGGACCCTAACTTGAGGTATTGCTTCAAGACAAGGACTAAAAACAGTTGTGGCAACGATGTATATTCAGAAAATACCATTTGTTCGATAAAAATAAACGCTGATATTAAGTCATCTTCAGAAGCCGAGGTCAGATGGAATCTTCCCACTGAACCCAATGCAATACCTTCAAAATTAAGACTGTATAAAGATGAAGAAGGCTGTAATACCTGCTCCGGATTAGCATTACTTTCAAGCAACTATGCCACCAAATACGATGCAAAAAATCTGGTTTGTTCAAAAACCTATTTATTTATGGTCCAGGCTACTTATCCTGTTGTCATAATTGAAGGAACACCAACTCCTATTGTGGTTAAATCAGCTCAAATCAAAGTTAATCCCAAAACCAATGCAGTGGCCAAAAAACCCAATGACCTGGTTTTTGTTGGATTTGACCCAAGCGACGACCAAAAAGTTCAGATAAGGATTGTTGACAATAGTAATCCTATAGATCAATTAAAATACACTTTTTACAGGGCCGAAAACGAATCAACGAATTTTCAAAAATTAGGCGAAAGAACAGAAAGTAGTTTTGATGATGTGGCCATTTCACCAGATCCAAAATCATACTGCTATAAATATACAGTTGAGGATAATTGCGGGGTAACTTCGCTCATGTCTGATCCTTTCTGTACTATTTTGCTGGGCTCCAAAACGCAGGGTTCACTCAATTGGTCACCATTTTTGACTCCTCCTGATGTTTACAATAGTGCCTCACCTGTTGACTATAGTATTGAATATTTTGATGAAGACTTTAACGCTTACATTCTTTATCAAACCACAGCCTCATTACAGGAATCGGTTCAGAAGCTTCTCAGTGAGTCAGAAACCTCAGAGATTAAATTCAGAGTGATGGGCCAGCAAATGGTGGATACCGACTTGTACACTAATCAACGTATTTTTTCATACTCTAATACATTTATAATTAAAGTATTACCAGGAATGTATATCCCTACGGCCTTTACTCCTAATGGCGAAGGTCCGGCAGAATCAGAAACATTTAAGATAAACTCCAAATTTGTTTCTGAAGGTAACATAAAGATTTTTGACCGATGGGGCGGTACTATTTTTGAAGGCAATGCACTTACAGGTGAATGGGACGGCACCGAAGCCAATGGGATCACACCTGCACCTGCCGGAAATTACCTATATGTAATTAATGCCGTTAGCGATACAGGTCTGGCATTTACTATGAAAGGTACTGTTCTACTTTTAAGATAATCAACCGATGTTTCAATAAGTATAGTCATACGAAAGTGTGACTATTTTTTTTATTTCATAAGCCTTTTTTTAGATTTATTACAGCTTAAATTATTTTAAACTTATTTTTGCAAAAAAAAACAGGCATGAACAGAAAACTTGAAGTTAGGAAAAAAATAGCATTGGTAGCTCATGACAACAAAAAAGCCGAATTGGTAGAATGGGCAAAATACAATAAAGCAACTTTAAACAAGCATCAACTTTTTGCTACCGGAACCACCGGCACAATGCTCGAAGAGGTCCTTGATACCCATATCACCAAGCTATTGAGTGGTCCTCTTGGCGGTGACCAGCAAATCGGGGCATTGATTTCAGAGGGCAAGATTGACGTACTTATTTTTTTCTGGGATCCTATGGCTGCACAACCTCATGACCCCGATATTAAAGCCCTTTTAAGGCTGGGAGTTGTATGGAATATTCCGATAGCCAGCGATCGCAGCACAGCTGATTTCGTACTTACATCGCCATTGTTTCACCAAAAATATGAAGTGCAACTGCCTGACTACTCGGCTTACCTAAAAAGACAAGTTTAGGAAAAATCAATAAGGATAAGTAATTTTGCAAAAAAAAACAGGGGGTTTGAAATCAGCTATTTTTTACATTTTAGGTTTTTTTGTTTCATTACAAGTACTAGGTACTCCTGCCGGACCTGATAGAAAATATGAGGTTTTGCATGATTATACCCATGAATGGCTTATCTATAACCATGATTTGGGATTATTTACACCCTACTTTGACGAAAATCCTGCTGAAAAAAAGTCTATATCTTTAAAAATAAATCTGGATGACTACCCAAATGCTTTTTTGATTATCAAATCAAAAAAAAATAATTCATTTCTATTCTTTAATAACATTCTAAAAAAACAATTATCTGCCAATCATTGGACGATATTTTCCTTGAAAGAACTTAAAAGGCTGACCTCCAGATCTGAACTATTATTGAGTATTTACGGAAATGCCTCACCCAGTGATTTAAATGTAATTATTGGCTATCCCGGAAAAGGTGGGGAAATTCAAAAAAGCGACAAACAAGAATCAGGTTTATTTAACTTAACGCCCCGAAATGAGGGTCCGTTCAGAAGCGGATTGGTGGTTATTTTTATATTCAATATTCTAATTATGAGCTTTTTGGTTTCAAATTACAGCAAAGCTTATAAAAAATATTTCAACCTTTATGATTTAACTTCTCCGGCACCAAAAGAGAACTCATTTCTGGTAAATAAGCCTCTTGATCGCCCCAATATGTTCTTTATTATTTTCCTGAGTATTTTGAGTGGTTTTTTAGCAATTTTGTTGCAACAGAATCAAATTTTCGTAATAAAAGATTCATTTTTCTTTCAAAATGGAAGTACTTTCGGAATCATTCTGACCAATTTCTTCAAAGTTTCCCTTATATTTTTTATTGCATTTGTGGGGAAATATTTTTTCATTTTGATTACTGGAAAACTATTTAATATAGAAAAGATTGTAGATATACATTTTTTCAAAATTCTTCAGTCTTCCATTTACTTTTTTACCCTATTTGTGATTTTTATTTTAATACTTCAGAATACATATTGGGGAAAAAGTATTGAATTTAAATATTTGGTAAGTTTCTTATTTACCGTCTTTTATACAGCAAGAACATTTCTGGTGTATTTGACCATAAATCAAAAAGGAAATATCAAAACTCTTTATTTAATTTCTTATCTTTGCATCGTGGAAGTGTTCCCGATTATCATAGGATTAAGAATGTTCCTGTAAATTGATTAAAAAAATTAATTATTTTCATAGGATTTAACCCAAAAAATAACTCAATTTTTTTCTGCATGAGTGAAATGACAGACAATAAAAAAGACAGCAGACTAAAGAAAGTAGAAAGCATTTTAATTACGCTGGAAAATCCTGGTGAGAAATCTCTGACCTATACCGATTTGGTCAAAGTTTACAATCTAAAGGTTGATTTCAGAAACTTCATTGACGTAAAAAAAGTAGATCACCGGGAATTTAGAAAACAAAAAATCGACATTCTGGCTCATACTGCTATTATTTTCACAAGCAGACATGCCGTAGATCACTTCTTTAAATTATGTGAAGAATTGCGGATTGAAATCCCAATAGAAATGAAGTATTTCTGTATCACTGAGCAAACTGCCAATTACCTTCAGAAATACATCACCATCAGAAAAAGAAAGATATTTTCAGGTAATAAAACTGCTGCTGATCTTGAGCCGTTTTTCCTTAAACATAAAAACGAAAAGTATTTATTCCCATGCTCAGATATTAGGAATAATTCGGTGCCGGATATTCTCAAAAAGAATGGCATTAGCCTTACTGAGGCTGTAATGTACGAAACCGTACCTGCCGACTTATCTGACTTAACAGAAGTTTTTTACGATATTATTTGTTTCTTTAGTCCATCAGGTGTAAGTTCGCTATTGCATAATTTCCCTGATTGGAAACAGAACAACACGCGGCTGGCGGCTTTCGGGCCTACAACTGCGAAAGCAATCAGAGATTTTGGCTTAACGCTTGATATTGAAGCTCCTCTTCCCAATGCACCTTCCATGGTGGGGGCACTTGAGCTTTATATTAAAAAAGCCAATAATATATAATATTTAAGTAACCTTTCCATAATATTATACGTACTGTATAGTTATTAATGTGATTAGGTTGTAGTACGTACGATTCCTAATAATTAAAATGTTAAAAAAATACAGTAAAATACTGATGCTGATGTTTTTGTGCACTTATGCAAGTGCTCAAACAACTCCTCAGTTTACACAGTATCTTTTTAATAAATTTTATCTCAATCCTGCAGCAGCCGGGCTAGGGAATCAAACTCAGATTCAAGCTTCACTCAGATCACAATACACCGGCTACCTTGCCGACTTCGATCAGGGTGGCAACAATACAATATCGGTTTTTAGTGCCGATATGCCCATACAAAAACTCAAAGGCGGCCTGGGGGTTTATTTTTCCAATAATCAATTTTCAAAAATAGAAAGTAAACAGGAAATAAGCCTGAACTACTCTTTTTATAAAAAAATCAATAGCAATGTTATTAGTGCCGGAGTGGGACTTGGCATAAATAATTTGAGGCTCCTGGGTGAAAATTACAAGCCTCGCGATGATGAAGATCCGATTATTCCCAATTCTAATATAAATCTGAAAGCCCTGAATTTTAGTACTGGTATATTTCTTCAAAACCCTTCCTATCAAGTTGGTTTATCGGCAAAAAATCTACTTAAACCTAGCTACAAAATTGGTGAAGGTACAATTGAAGAAAATCCGACTATTATTTTGACTGGAAAATATGACCTTGGAATAACTTATAATTTAGATATAAGTCCAATGTTTTTAATAAAATCAAACCTTGTCAATTACAATACTGAGTTGGGTGTATTAGCTACGTACAATCAAAAATATTGGGGTGGAGTAAATTATCGTTGGCAAGATGCGATATCGTTATTGGTCGGAGGGAATTTATTAAAAAATACAGTCAAATTGGGCTATTCTATTGATTTTGTGAACTTTGGAACAGAAGCAAAATCAACAACATCTCATGAAATTTTCCTGAGATATTTATTAGCAAGTCCGAAATTTGGAAAAAAGACAATAATTAAAACACCGAGATATAATTTCTGAATTTGCGGCATAATTTTTGCAAACCTTATTCAAGGAAATTATCGAACGGTAACAAAACCAAAAACATAAGCTTGGCATGATTTTAGTAATTTGTAGATTGTAAGTAATTCCCTTAAATAGGAATTGTATTTATAACACAATAAATAAAGTTAACCCGGCGTTTTGGCTGTTGTAATTTAATAGTTAGTAATAATTAAATTAAAATCATCTTGTTTTCGATTATGAACAAGCAATTTTCAAATCTTTTAGTTAAAGCCTTTTTAATTTTGGCTCCCATGGTTATGCTACAAAGTTGTAGCTTTTTCAATAAAACTATGGAAAAAGTGGGGTTGGGGAAAGGAAAAGGCAGCAACGCAAGCGACCCGCTCGATGGAATACGAAATGGTGAAGTAGTAGCCACCGCTCGTAAAGGTTATAAACAGACTGCTCCAAGTGGAATGGTGTTGATTCCGGCAGGTTCTTTTACAATGGGTCAAACTGACGAGGATATCATGTCTTCAAGAATAACCCTGAATAAAAGAGTTACCATTTCTCCATTTTATATGGATGATACCGAAATCTCTAATCATGAGTACAGAATGTTTGTGAATTCTATCATGGCTGATTCAATTTCAGTATTGGGAGAAGAATTTATTATGACAAATCTCTATCCTGATACTACTGTTTGGAAAAAAGATTTCACTTATCACAATGGTGACCAGTTGACCGAAAATTATTACAACAATCCGGCTTTTGATATGTATCCGGTAGTAGGTGTAAGCTGGGATGCTGCAACCTATTTTTGCAAATGGAGAACCAGTCTTTACAACAATTTCCGTGCTGAAAATGAACTTTTTCGCTCACCAAAATTCCGTTTGCCTTCAGAAGCAGAATGGGAATGGGCCGCAAAAGGGGGAAAAGACGGTGCAAAATATCCTTGGGGTAACCCTTACGTAGCCAATGGCAAAGGATGTTATCTGGCTAACTTCAAACCTTATCGTGGTAACTACCAAAAGGATGGATACCAATACACTGCTCCTGTAAATGCCTTCAATGTAAATGATTACGGTCTATACAATATGGCGGGTAACGTGGCAGAATGGACTCAGGATGCTTTCTCAGACAGCTACATGCCAGTCACCTGGGACTTAAATCCTTCTTATGACAAAGATGATGAGCCTCGCAAAGTAGTAAAAGGCGGTTCATGGAAAGACGTAGCGTATTTCCTTGAAACTGGTTCAACCACCTATGAATACCGCACTGCCACCAGATCATATATCGGTTTCAGATGCGTGATGGACAGATTGGGAACAGTTCCGGGAAGAGAATAAAACATAAAATAAACTCAATAATATTAATTTAACTTAAGCAAAATTTAAAATAAAATCATGGCAGCAAGTAACGGACCAAGTGCATTCTGGGACAAATTTATTCCATTCTTTTATAGTATCGGTGCCGCAGTTGTAATCGTAGGTGCAATGGGTAAAATCATGCACTATGACTGGGCAAGTATAGCTCTTCCCATCGGATTGGGTACTGAAGCTTTAATCTTTATCATTTACGCCTTACAATCATATCTTAGACCGGTTTCAGAATATCAGTGGGAGAAAGTATATCCTGAATTGTCTCCCGAATTTAAAGGCGAATTGCCTGCTCGTTCTGCCGCTCCTCAAACCTCTGGATTAGGATTGACAGCTAAAATGGACGATATGTTGGCCAATGCTAAAATCACTCCGGACATTTTTGATGGATTGAAAACCAGTTTTCAAAATCTTTCAAGCTCAATTTCTAATATCACCGAAGTAGCAAATGCAACTATTTCGACAGGAGATTTTAACAACAAAATGAAGGAAGCTTCCGGTAAAATGGGAGATCTAAATACAAGTTTGACCTCAGCTGTAAGCTCAATGATGAATATGTCTGATGCCACAAAAGATGCTCAGGAATACAGAAATCAGTTCCAGAGAATATCTCAGAACATGGGTGCTCTTAATGCAGTTTATGAAATTGAACTACAGGATACTAACCGTCACCTGAAATCAATGAATTCTTTCTATGCCAACCTTTCTTCAGCTATGGAAGATATGTCAGAGGCATCAAAAGATACCCAACAGTTCAAAGCAGAATTGAACAAGCTTACTGGTAACCTGGCATCGCTAAACAATGTATATGGAAGTATGTTGTCGGCTATGAAAGGTAATATGATGTAAGACAACAAAGAATTCCCTTAAAATTTCCTTTTAAAACTCAAACATTACAAATATGGCCGGTGGTAAAGAAAGTCCACGTCAGAAGATGATCAACATGATGTATCTTGTTCTGACTGCGATGCTCGCCCTTCAAGTCAGCAATGCGATTTTACAGAAATTCGTTGTCCTTAACAACTCCTTGCAACAAGCCAATAAAGCCGCAGATGATTCAAACAAGCGGACAATGGCAGCAATGAACGAGGCAATTGATAAAGCAGGTAATAAACCAGAATACAGATCTTTATATCACAAGGGTGAAGAAATAAGAAAAAGAACTTCTGAACTTGTAACTTATATTGAAGGTTTAAAATCAACAATAATTGAACAAGCCGGTGGTGGTGTAGATGCAGAAACAGGTGGTATCAAAAACCTCGCTGAAGAGGAAAAAGTAGCCAATATTTTTGTGAAAAATAAAAAAGGTTATGAGCTGAAAACCAAATTGGAAGAATATGTAAAATATCTAAATTCAGTTAATCCTGCCCTAAAATTGCCTTCTCTAGCTTTAGATGCAAAACATGACCCGGCTATGGCTGAAACGGATGCAATAACCAAAAGCAAGGACTTTGCAGAATTGATGTTTGCTCAGACTCCCGTTCCAGCTGCTTTGGCAGGACTTAGTCAAAAGCAATCAGACATAAGAAGATATGAATCAGAACTTCTGGATTATCTTGCTCAGCAAGTAGGTGCCAAAGAAATCAAGTTTGATAAGATTTTTGCGGTTGTAATTCCTGACTCAAGAACTGTTGTTGCGGGTCAAACTTACAAAGCCGACATTGCCATTGGTGCGTATTCGAGTGCTATTACGCCTAGAATCAGTATCAACGGATCAGGATTGCCGATAAAAGATGGTAAAGGAACTTATGAGGTACGTACTCAAGGAGGAAACTTTGATGCCAATGGTCAGTTAAAACGTAGTTATACTGCTACAGTGTCTTTCCCTAAACCAGACGGTTCTATGGAAACTCAAACCACAACAGAAGAATATACAGTGTTAAAACCTTCTGTTGAGATTATGTCAGGGTCGATGCCTCCTTTGTATTTCAAATGTGCAAACAGACTTCAAACTTCCTCTCCCGGTCTGGGAAGTTTATTTAAGCCAACTTTTGGAGGATCAGGTGCAGAATTTATACCTGCAGGTGGTGGAAAATTGACTATCATGCCTACTTCAGCTAAAGTTTCTTTGGAAGTTAAAAATGATGGATTGGTATTAGGCACATTTCCTTTCAGTGTAAGACGTGTACCTAAACCTACTATTTCGATTAGTGTAAATGGTAACAGAGTGAGTGATGAAGTTGTAAAAAAAGGTTTACCAGTTTCCTCTGCCAGGCAAATCAATGCAGTTGCACTTGCCGATGATGATTTCAAGGTTACTAATCCGGAGGATGCCAATTTTAAAGTAACCAGCTATGATGTTTTCTTAGCGAATGGCACAAGACCCAAAGGAAGTAAAAAAGGACTTTCAGGTGCAGCAAATATTGGTGATATCATGCAAAATGCAGAGGGCGGAGACAGACTATTAATAGTTGTCAATAAAGTTGAAAGAAGAAACTTTAAAGGTGAAATTGAAACTGTGCCGGTTGGAGAATATACGGTATCGATTCCTTTAAGATAGAAATTTAATTTTTTTAAATAAATGAAAAAAATCAAAGTATTATCATTTGTAATTGCGGCTTTTGCTGCTCAGGTGGTATCAGCTCAGGAAAAGTCAGACAATGGCATCAACCCACTGTCGCTTCGTCCAATCCACGAGTCCAATGTAATGTACAAAGTTTCCCTTTGGAGAAGACTGGATTTGAACGAAAAGCAAAACCAACCACTTTTTGCCAAAGGCGGCGAAATCACCAAACACTTGATTGACGGTGTAAAAGCCGGTGTTTTGGAGCCTTATGACAATGATTCGGTAGCTACCAAAATCACTTTGGAAGAGTTTACCAGAAGGTTGACTAAAAAGTTTGAAGGTGGTGGACTTTCAAAAGAAGAAATCGAAGCCGGTTTTGGTGACGAAGGTGCAACTACTGCCGCCGGAGAAGATGACGGCTGGGGTGGAGGTGGTGAAGCAAAACCTGCTTCAGAAGAAACCTCACAAACCAGTGCTACTTCTGCCGCTTCAACTGAAGGGTATGAACTTTTCCCAAGCGACCTTTATATAGTTGAAATCAAAGAAGATTGGATTTTTGACAAACAAAGATCTCGTCAATATTTTGATATTCAAACGATTACTATCAAAATCCCAAGTGAATTATCAGCTGATGGTTTGGAAAAAGAACTGGCATCTTTCAAATACAAAGAATTGGAATCTTATTTCAGATTAAATCCAAATTGTATCTGGTACAATGCTCAAAACACTGCCAAGCACATCAATCTGGCTGATGCTCTTGAACTAAGACTGTTTCATGGTAGAATTATCAAAAAATCAAATGCAGCCAACAAATTCCTTGATGAAGTTTATAAAACTCCTAAGGCAGCATTGGAAAAATCACAGCAATTGGAATATGAATTGATGGAATTTGAAAACAACCTTTGGGAGTTTTAAATCCTAAAAAATATAAGAAAAAAGGTCAGGTTTTACATCCTGACCTTTTTTATTGCCAATCAATTCTGTTTTAATGCTTTCTAAGCCTTATTTTTGTATAAAAAAAACTCCGAGAATGAAATACGATGTTGTGATAGGACTTGAAGTTCACTGCCAGTTAAATACCGCCAGCAAGATATTTGCTGCAGATCCCAATGTATTTGGAAGTGAGCCCAATACCAACATCAGCGTGATTACCCTGGCACACCCGGGTGTATTGCCTAAATTAAATGAAAAAGCAGTTTCTTCTGCCATAAAACTCGGTCTGGCTTTTGATTGTAAAATAAATCAGTTTAATTATTTCGACCGAAAAAACTATTTCTACCCTGATCTTCCCAAAGGATATCAGGTTTCGCAGGACAAAGAACCGATTTGTATCGGAGGTAAGGTGAAATTCCTGATCAAAAAAGGTAAGGTATTTGAAAAACATTCGGTGGATTTACATCATATCCACATGGAAGAAGATGCCGGGAAGTCGGTACATGATTCAGATGACACTTATACATTGCTTGATTATAATCGTGCGGGCACTCCCCTACTCGAAATCGTTTCGGAACCTTGCATGACAAGTCCGGAAGAAGCCGGTGGCTATCTTACAGAAATCAGGAAAATGGTGCGTTTTCTGGGAATAAGCGACGGTAACATGGAAGAAGGCTCACTTAGAGCTGACTTAAACGTATCATTGAAGCCGAAAGGAAGTGAAAAATTAGGCACTAAAGTCGAAATCAAGAACATGAATTCTATAAGATTTCTTCAAAAAGCCGCCGAATATGAAATAGAACGGCAATCGGAGATATTGAATGCCGGTGGAACCATTTTACAGGAAACCCGAAGTTTTGACCCCGAAAAAGGTAAAACTTTTGGCATGAGAGTAAAAGAAACTATGAATGACTATCGTTATTTCCCTGAACCGGATTTAGCTCCAGTGATTATTTCAGATGAAGAACTCAATGAAGCAAAAACCAGAATGCCGGAATTGCCACTTTTTCTTTTTGAAAAATATACCGCGGTTTATGGCTTAATGGAGGAACACGCCTACTTACTTACCGAAGAAAGGGAATTAAGTGAGTATTTTGAAGAAATTATAAAAGTAACCTCAAATAAGAAATCTGCTGCCAATTGGGTACTCAGCAACATAAAAGGTGCATTAAATGATTCAGGAAAAAGTATTTCTGAATTTGAAATAACTCCTGAAAAAATCGGTCAGCTAATAAATGCTATCGATGAGGGTAAAATCAGTAATTCGGCCGCTCAAACGTTAATGAATTTGTTAATTAACAATCCGGAGGGTGATATTATTGAGCTTGCACAGTCTAATAATCTGATTCAGACCGGTGATCAGGATGCCCTGAGTGAATGGATTGACGAAGTGCTGGCACAAAATGCGGATAAAGTAAATGAATATAAAAAAGGCAAAAAAGGTTTAATGGGAATGTTTGTGGGAGAAGTGATGAAAAAATCCAAAGGCTCTGCTGACCCAAGAAAATTAAATCAACTGCTTTTGGAAAAATTAAAGTAAAAAAATATAACTCTGAATATGAGCAAAAAAATATGGTTGGTACTTAGTTTTTTGAGTCTGTTGGCTTGCAAATCCAACGCTTCGGATTCCAAATATCCCGTAAAAATTTCGGGAACGATCACTAATAGTGTTTCCGGAAAGATTTATCTTGAAAGACTTAATGATAGAAATATTGGTACTAAAATAGACTCGGTGGCATTGTCGGGCAATACATTTAAATTTGAAACCAGCATCCCTGAGCCGGGAATTTATCAATTAAACATCGCCAATGAGCAGGTAATTGGTTTAATACTGGATGGTGGCGAAGTATTGAGTATCGTAGCCGACGGCTCCAGCACACCTGATAAAGCCGCTACGGCCAACGTGCAAGGCTCAAAAAACATGACGCTTTTTAATGAAGTGATGGCAGAAATGCAGAAATTTTCAAGTCAAAGAAATAGTCTGGAAAGTCAGTTCCAAAACGCAAAAGCTGAGGCAGATAGAAATAAAATCAGAACACAATATCAGACTGCCGAGGTGGAAATGAAGAAAGTCATTTATCCTAAAATACAGGAACTGGGCACATCGATGGCCGGAATAATAGCTGCCAACAATTTTCTGAATCCTGAGACAGATTTCGAATATCTTTCTCAATTAAAAACCCGATTGGAACAGGAAGGTAAAAATCATTTTTTTGCAAAAATGTTTATTCAAACCATCAATCAAAAAAGTGCCGGCACAATTGGTAGCATTGCTCCTGATTTTGAACTGGCAACTTTAGATGGAAAAAAAGTAAAACTTTCATCTCTAAAAGGCAAAACGGTGATTCTTGACTTTTGGGCTACCTGGTGCGGGCCTTGTATCATGTCTTTTCCGGGTATGAAAAAAGCAGTTGAAAAATACAAAGACCGTGACGATGTGGTTTTCCTTTTTGTAAATACATTTGAAAGAGTCGCTGAAGATCAATGGAAAGACCATGTAAATAAATTCATAACCAACCGCGGGTTTTCGTTTATGAATCCGGTATTGGATATTGGTAATCAAACTTCTATGATTTATGGTGTGGAAGGTATTCCTGCGAAATTCTGCATCGATAAGGAAGGAAAAATTAAGCATAAAGGTTCCGGTTATCTCGGCAGCACAGAAGCTGTTTATAATGAGATGGTCGAATGGATCGAAAAATAAACCAACAGAACCCGGTGAGTAGCCGGGTTTTTTATTGATAAAAACACTAATTTTGTATAAAAAAAATAACTGAAATGAAAATAGCCATCGTAGGCTGCGGAAATATGGGAATGGCCTTTGCCAGGTCGTTTATACAGTATGATTTGGTAAAAAAAGACCATTTGCTTTTGATAGAAAAAAGCACTGAAAGGTGCGAAAGCCTCAAAAAAAGTAAAGAGGGAATTGTGGTGGATACCATCAATGAATCAGTAGGGGATTCTGATCTCGTTATTCTTTCAGTCAAACCCCAGGATTTTAGCTCTGTCGCTTCTGAATTAAAGAATTTTCTTAAACCTGAGCAGGTGGTATTGTCAATTATGGCAGGTATCACTATGTCCAGAATCAGGGAAGAGCTCAATCATAAACTCGTAGTAAGAGCAATGCCCAACACCCCTGCCATGCTTGGTCAGGGAATTACCGGATTCTGTGCTGCTGAAGGTATCGGATTTTCGAAACTTTTAAAGATTGAAAACCTAATCAACGCCACAGGCCGGTCAGTATATATCGAAGACGAAAACATGCTTGATGCCGTAACGGCCGTAAGTGGCAGTGGGCCGGCGTATTTTTATTATGTCGTAAAACACATGGTCGAGGCCGCCATGAAACTGGGCTTTGATGAAGGTATGGCCCGCCTCCTTGTAAAACAAACCATGCTGGGCTCCTATCACCTGATAAACAATGCCGAACAAAGCCTCGATGACCTGATCAAGGCAGTAGCCTCAAAAGGTGGCACAACCGAAGCCGCACTAAAAACCTTTGGGGAATTTAACGTAGGAGAAGGAATCGAAACCGGAATTATTAACGCTGAAAAAAGAGCTAAAGAACTTTCTAAATGAGAACAATTTTAAATTTTTGTATTTTATTTTCCATTCATTTTTTGGGAAATGCCCAAACCAAATTGGTCTCCGGAAATGAAGATTTAATAAAGTTTTCAGAGATCAAACCCAATGTCTTTGTGCATGAAACCTATCTCAACACCCAAACCTGGGGAAAAGTGGGTTGCAACGGTTTGGTTTATATAAATGGCAAAGAAGCCGTAATTTTTGATACGCCAACAGACAGTATCTCGACAGAAGAGCTTTTCAAATCACTGGACAAGGCCGGCATTAAAGTTAAAGCTGTAGTAGTCAATCATTTTCATAATGATTGTTTGGGTGGATTGAAGGAATTTCATAAGAGAAATATTCCAAGTTACGCATCCAATAAAACCCTGGAATTGGCAAAAAAAGACAATGTTGAAATCCCTAAAAACGGTTTTGACAAAGAAGCAAAAATCAAAATTGGTAAGAAGACCGTCATAAACTATCATCCTGGAGGAGCACACACCCACGACAATATTGTAAGTTATATCCCATCGGAAAAGGTGATGTTTGGGGGTTGCATGGTCAAGGAGATGGAGGCCGGAAAGGGCTTCTTAGGTGATGCCGATGTAAAAGCCTGGCCCCAGACCATCGAAAAAGTGAAGGCTAAGTTTCCAAATGTAGAATATGTGATTCCGGGACATGGCCAATATGGAGGAAAAGAGCTGTTTGAATATACGATAAAGCTATTTTCAGAGAAATAAATCAAAGGGCTGTTAGTTTTTCCTGAATCTTGATCAACTCGGACTTAATCTCTTTCTGAATCAAAAGTATCTGATCGTCCGTATAATTTACCGGAGCATCGTGCTTATGTTCGTGCCCTTGGTGATGATTTTCGTGCTCAAAACCTGGCACTTCCACCATATTTTTTTCCAGCTCTTCAATCTGCATTTTGAAAAATTGCAATCTCTCCTTCTTATTCTTTGGACCAATTGTTACAGTAAGGCTATCCAGCATATTCTCCGTTTCGGTCAATAAGGTAATTACTTCTAAATGTATCTGATGGGCTTCCTCAAGTTTGGTATTAGATTTTTTACATGCCATCATTAAAACAAAAAGGACAATAAACCTGTAAGTTTTCATTTAAAATATTATTATTGCAACTGTGTTGCAAATGTAGAAATTTAAAAATATGAAAAGCAAAGTTTTCCTTTTTTTTCTCCTGGTAAATTCTTTTTTAATAATAGCCCAGGATATTCCGGTTCAAAAAATAAATTGGGGCACACTGAGAGATGTAAAATTTACAAGAAAATTTAACCAGGAATATCAATTAGATTTCTTCTACCCCACTTTTGGCAGCAATCTATTGAAGCTTCAGGGCAAAATCGTTGAAATCAAAGGATATGTTATCCCTGTTAATCAAAATGTTTTTGTACTCTCAGCAAAACCCATGGCATCTTGTTTCTTCTGTGGCGGCTCGGGTCCCGAATCAATAGTGCAACTTAATTTTTCGAAAAAAAACCGGTTTAACACAGATCAAGTGATTACGGTAAAAGGAAAGCTTAGGTTAAATGCCGACAATGTCGATGATTTGAATTATATCCTTGATGATGCAAGTTTAGTTCAGATTCATTGAATCAAGAAAATGGGCTTATAAAAAATATTTATGCAACATTGTTGCATTTAACAAAGCAAGGTTATTATATTTGCAACATTGTTGCATTAAATAATTATTCATTTCAATGAAAAAAAGCTTATTCAGTTATTTACTACTTTTATCGGCATCTTTAATAATATTCTCATGTGAAAAACATGACCATGATACCGAACCCGATGAGCCAGGTAAGGAATATAAACATTTGAGATTGTTGGTTTCTGATGAGAAAACCAATGAAATCAGTCTTATTTCGCCACTTGACGGGAAAGTGACTTCTTTTCAGTCCAAAAACCCAAAAACTACGCTGTACGTTACAGAGTCAGGACGTTACGCTACAATAGTGAGCACTGCCAATAATCTTGCCGAGACCTTTGACTCCGGCCTGGAAAATCACGGTGACCATGTGGATGTAAAAGGAACCCCAAAATTTGGTTTAATGGTTTGCGAATCTTCAAAACCTACCCATTTTAAAGGCAAAGGTAATGAGATGCTGTTTTTTAATGACGGCGATGGTACCCTTTCGAGAGGAATGGAATCAGATATTCACACAGTTTTTAAAATGAGCCCCATCAATGCAGGATTGTTGACTCACCACGGAGCTATGGCACAGTATTCCAATGGCAACTATGCTGTTACATTTAAAGATAACTCTGTGTCAGGGTCATTACCAGAAAGAGTCGTGATAATAGACAAAACTGGAAAAACCTTGTTCCAGTCAACCATCGCCACAAAAGGTATCCATGGAAATGCGACCGACGGGCAAAATGCAATCTTTGGATCTTCCAGCGGCATTTTAGTTGTAGAAGCTTCAGGTAATCAGCGACTTATTCCTCATCCAAATGATTTTGGTACTGCCTGGTTTGGAACAATCCTGGAAACAGCCATTGAAAATAAATTCATTGGCTTCACTGCGGCAAAAGGTGCTTATCTTATTGATATTAAAGCCAATACGGTGAGCCCTCTCCTTGAAAACACAGATATTATGCAATGCAAAACGAGTTATGACTTCACAAAACTTGGATTGCTTCTTCATTCTGGTGATGTAAAAATCATTGATCTGAAAACCGGAAATACTGTTCTCAGTCAAAAACTTTTGAGTGTAACCGATAAGGCATCGACCCAGAAACCTCAAATGGAATTTAGCAATAAGTTTCTGTATATCACCTCTCCTATTACCGGTGAGATTCACCAAATTATGATTTCTGACCCAACAAAAATCACCAAAATAAAGGTGAGCTCAACTCCCTATAGATTGGTTTTATTGGGTCACGAAAGTAATGCGGATCATTGACAGTTTTGATGAATACAGTTTTAAGATGAATAGAGACCGCCACAGACTATGCACTTATTAGGTGCATAGTTCTTTTTATTAACTTAATCAATTCAAAATAATGAAAAATAAAAATTTTTCTGAATCATTTAAAGGTTTCAAATCTGATATTCTTGGCATCAGCAGTGCTTCTCTATGCGTAGTCCATTGTTTATTTACACCGGTTTTGATGGCTATACTTTCTAGTTTTTCATGGTGGCATGAGCTTTCTCTGTTTTTTTTGGTAATTAGTTTTTACTCTGCTTATGAAACAACTAGACACAATGAGTTTAACAAATTTCAAACAATAATATGGCTAAGCTTCATATTATTAACCACTTGTATAATTTTCGAAGAAGATTATAATATTTTACATGAAGTTAGTTATCTGGCCAGTTTTGGTTTGATAATGGGTCATATTCTTAACATTCGACATTGCCAAAAATGTAAATCAAATTAAGTGAATTTATTATGAAAAAAATTTGGATCAATATTCTAATCAAATCATTTGTAATAGGAATAACCATTTTTTGGATAATTATTCTATCCAATTTTAACACCTACGCCCAACACCACCAAAATGCATCCAATGAAATGATGCACAAAACATCCACAAGAGATTTAATTAGAAATTTTGAATCGCCGGAAAGAGATGCTTATCAAAAGCCGGAACTGGTTCTGAATCATTTGGGTAAACTGAAAGGAAAAACCATCATGGACATCGGTGCAGGAAGTGGATATTTTTCTATAAAAATGGCCCAAAAAGGAGCAAAAGTGATAGCTGCAGATGTCAATGACGAGTTTTTGGATTTTATCAATGAAAGAATTAATAAAGACCAAGTCGAAAACGTGGTTACGAGAAAAATTCCATTTGACAAACCCCTACTTACTGATAATGAATCAGATATGGTTTTGGTTGTAAATACCTATCACCACATCGAGCACCGCTCAGAATATTTTTCAAAAGTAAAAAAAGGAACTAAAAAGAGTGGTGAGCTGGTAATTATCGATTTTTTTAAATCCGAAGTACCTGTGGGTCCACCTGTTGAACATAAAATATCGATTGACCAAGTGGTAGCCGAGTTAAAAAAAGCCGGTTACACAAAGTTTTCTGTAAATGTAGATTTACTGCCTTATCAATACATTATTAAAGCAAAATGAAAAAACTCCCCGTAACCGTGCTCTCAGGCTTCCTTGGAGCTGGCAAAACAACCCTGCTCAACCACGTTCTTCACAACAAAGAAGGCCTAAAAGTGGCCGTGATAGTTAATGATATGAGCGAAGTGAACATAGATGCTGCCCTGGTCGAAAAAGAAAATACGCTTTCGAGGACTGAGGAAAAATTGGTAGAAATGAGCAATGGCTGTATCTGTTGCACACTCCGTGAAGATCTGGTGATTGAGGTAGAAAAACTGGCAAAAGAAAAACGTTTTGATTATCTCCTTATCGAATCGACTGGAATTTCAGAACCTGTACCTGTGGCTCAGACCTTCAGTTTTGTGGACGAAGAAAATGGCATTGACCTTTCAAAATATGCCCAAATTGACTGCATGGTGACCGTAGTGGATGCCTATAATTTTGGAAAAGACTTTGGATCAGCCGATAATATTTGGCAACGAAATCTCAATGATGACCCGAATGATACCCGAACCATCGTAAATCTGTTAACAGACCAAATCGAGTTCGCAGACATCATTATTTTGAACAAAACAGATTTGGTGAGTGAATATCAATTGGGCGAACTTAAGGCCATAATAAAGTCCCTAAATCCAGTGGCTAAAATTATAGAATCGAGCTTCGGGAAAGTACCAACCAACCAAATTCTGAATACTGGATTGTTTGATTATGAAAAAGCCGAAAGCTCTGCCGGTTGGATTCAGGAGCTTGAAAACCGAAACAAAGGCATAACGCATACACCCGAAATGGAGGAATACGGTATAAGTAGTTTTGTTTTCAGAGCGAAAAGGCCTTTCCACCCGGAAAGATTCTGGAATTATATTGGAGAAGAATGGCATGCTGGTATCATACGCTCAAAAGGATTATTCTGGATGGCATCACGTCCTGACGATGCCCTAAACTGGAGTCAGGCAGGAGGTTCTTTACGAGCCGAGAGTGCCGGAGTTTGGTGGGCGAGCATGACTTTTAGAGAAAGATCACAATACGCTTCATTTCTCAACAATCAACAGCAAATAGAAAGCCGATGGGACAAACGCTTTGGCGATAGACAAAATGAGTTGGTCATCATTGGTCAAGACCTCAATGAAGACCTGATTTGTCTGGAACTCGAAAAATGCCTTTGTACTGAAGAAGAAATTTTAAAAATGGAAAGCGGAGGAAAATTTATTGACCCATTTCCAAAAATATAAACAATTAACCAAAGCAAATAAGATGTATTTCAAAAAACTACTCACGTTCTTACTTTTAATTTCAACTGTCTCTTTCGCCCAAAATACCATAAAAGGGATCATAAAAGAAAATGGAAAAATACCTGTTATTGGAGCAACAGTTAAACTAAGTACCAACTCAGAAACCAAAAATACCTTAAGTGATATCAATGGAAATTTTGAGTTTACAAACCTTTTAGACCAAAATTACAAGCTGACTATCAGCTCAATAGGCTTTGACGCTTTTTCACAGGAAGTTAAGGCCAATCAAACGCTTGAAATTAGTCTGAAACCATCGGAAACCTTGCTCCAAGACGTAGAAGTACTGGGTAGAGCCAGAAAAGATTACAACTCCGATTATAGTTTTTCGGCTACAAAAATTGCCATCAAAAACAAGGAATTACCGCAGGCACTTAGCACAGTTACCAAAGAATTGATTGCCGACCGTGGGGCGTTTCAGTTGTCTGATGCCGTAAAAATAGCCTCGGGGGTTTCGCCTTCGAGCTTTTATAACCAATTCAATATCAGAGGAATAAGCCAAAACGAGGAAGGCCAAATTATCAACGGAATGCGTACCCGCCAGTTTTACTTTTTGCAACCTCTTACTACCAATGTGGAGCGTGTTGAGGTGCTGAAAGGACCAGCTTCGGTTACTTTTAGCAGTGTTGACCCAGGCGGAAGTATCAATATGGTAACCAAAAAACCTTTGGCCGAAACTCGTAGAGAAGTAAGTCTGAGTGCAGGAAGTTTCAGTACAGTTCGTGGGGCTTTGGATTTTACTGGCCCATTGAATGAATCAAAAACCTTGCTTTATCGCATCAACGGAGCTTATCAAGAGGCACAATCTTACCGTGATTTGGTGAAAAATAATTCGGTTTTGATTTCGCCATCAATCACCTATTTGCCGAACGATAAAACTGCCATCAATACTGAATTGATTTACTCAAATATGGTGGGCAACCTCGACCGTGGCCAACCAATTTTTGGGGCTGTGGCAGGTAAAACAAATTTGAATAGTACGCCTATCAGCTTGAATTTAGGAGCAGCTAACGATTTTTTCAAATCGAAAGGATTGATTCTTACGGCGAATCTTTCGCATAAATTCAGCGAGAAAATCAGTTTTAATGCCTCATATATGAAACAAACGTGGTCAGAAGATTTGCAGGAACACCGCACCACTAACGCCTTTGCGAGAGACATTACTGGAGTTGAAGTAACAAGTTTGGTAGGAATGCAAATGGTACAACGTAAGCAATTGTGGAATACGGATAACCTGAACGCTTACTTCAATTTTAACTTTAATGCAGGCAAAACTTCGCATAAACTTTTGGTAGGCTATGACTTACAAAGCTGGAATAAACTCAAAGGTGGCGGACAGAATGCTGCTCGTGGATTTTTGTTGAAAGATGGCTCGGTGGCAGGAAGTTTTGTAGTAGCCAATGCAGCTAATTATCAGACTGTTTCGATTGGTGGAAAAACTTTACCAAGACCTAATACCAATTATTTTGACTTGAGTAATCCAGTGTATACGGTTAGAAATATTAATGATTATACACTCAACAGTCGAATTGCAGTGCAATCGGCATTGACTACAACTGACGCTATTTACATTCAAGAGCAGCTTAAAATCGGTAAATTCTCTGCTTTGTTGAGTTTAAGAAACGAATGGTTTGAAGATATAACTAACTACAACGCTCCCAACGAGGCTTCATTCAAAAACACGGCTTTGATTCCGAGAATTGGCTTGACTTACGAAGTAACTAAAAACATCAATGTTTACGGTACTTATTTAGAAGGCTATCAGCCACAATCAAACACCGTAACACTTTTGCCAAGTACTGGGGCATATTTTTGGACACCAACTTCGGCTGCAACTTTCAAGCCACTCTACAGCGATTTGAAAGAATTGGGGATGAAAGCCGATTTATTGGATAAACGCTTTACGCTCAACATGGCATTTTATGAAATCAACCAAAAAAATATCTTGATGAGTGCCAATGACCCTACCAAGCCTGACTTATTGGTACAACGTGGAGCAGACCTCAGCCGTGGTTTCGAGACCGATTTGGCGGGATATATCTTACCAAATTGGCAAATCAATGCCTCGTATAGCTTTATAGATGCAAAAATCATGGCCGATGCCAACGAAACTTTAGTAGGTCAACGCAAGGAAAATGTGGCGAAACACAGCGGAAATATCTGGACTCGCTACAATTTTGGAGCAAATTCTAAACTAAAAGATTTGGGAATTGGAGCAGGAATGAATGCCCAAGGCAGTAGAATTCCGTGGTTCAGTAGAGCATTTGAAGTGCCCGCCTATACCACTTTTGATGCGGCTATTTATTACACACCAAGCAAAAGCAACGTACAAATGGCTCTCAACATGAACAATATTTTCGATAAAACTTACTTGATTGGAGCTCAAAATTATACCCGTTTGTTTCCAGGAGCACCGAGAAACTTCATGCTGACGGCGACTTATAAATTTTAACAAATATAGTTGCCACGAATTCACTAATTGAAAATACATAATTAGTGAATTCGTGGCTTAAACAAAATATGGAAAATTACGAAGTAATAATCATCGGGGGCAGCTTCGCTGGCTTATCGGCTGCCATGAGCTTGGGACGTTCGATGAGAAAGGTCTTAGTCATTGACAATCAGCAACCTTGCAATAAACAGACACCACATTCACACAACTTTTTGACCCAAGATGGGAAGCCTCCGCTTGAAATTTTGGCGGAAGCTCGCAGACAACTGGAGGCATACCCAACCGTGGAGTTTATAAATGATACAGCTATAAGTGCCAGCAAATCAGAGGATTTATTTGAAATAAAACTCAAAGAAAATGGCGAGGTAAAAGCTCTAAAACTGGTTCTGGCTTGGGGCTTGAAAGACGATACTTCAAAAATAGAAGGATTAGCAGCATGTTGGGGAATTTCGGTTATTCATTGCCCATATTGCCACGGATATGAGGTAAAAAATCAGCCAACGGCAATCATAGCCAATGGAAATGAGGCTTTTGAGTATCTAAAAATGATAAGTCATTGGACAAAAAATCTCACGCTTTTGACAAATGGTAGCTCAACCTTAACAGAAGAGCAATCTCAAAAAATCAAATCGAAAGGTATCCAAATTATTGAAAATCAAATAACAAAAATCAATCATCTGGCAGGAAACGTTGCTTCTATTAGCTTAAACGATGCGGAAGATTTCCCTATTTCTGTGATTTATCATCGGGCTCCATTTATACAAAAATCAGACATCGCAACTCAACTGGGCTGTGAATTTGACGAGATGGGCCTAATAAAAGTCAATGATTTTCAACAAACAAACGTAAAAGGTGTTTTTGCCGCTGGCGATAATGCTACGCCACTTCGCCAAGTGGCCAATGCCGTGGCCAAAGGTTCACTGGCAGGAGTTATGGCAAATAGAGAACTAATTGAAGATGAGTTTTAAATAGAAATACATGAAGTCAGAAACACTAATTGCAAAACATTTCTGGAATACCACTTTCAAAAACAAGTCGGTATTTCTCTTACTATTTTTTATCGGTTTGTTGTTGATTTATGCCATGGTTACAGGTTTTATCAATTACAAATCGCAAAATGAAATGCGTGCCAAATACCAGGCCGAAGCCCGTAAAGACTGGCTCAGCAACCCCGATAAAGACCCACATCGCATGGCACATTATGGCAATTTTGCATTTAGGCCAAAGTCTGCATTGAGTGTTTTTGACTTTGGGATGGAGAGTTTTCTGTGTAGTACCATTTTTTTGGAGGCCCATGTGCAAAACACGACCAATTTTTCAGAAGCTGAGTTTTCAACTGGCCTATTGCGATTTGGCGAAATAAGCGTTGCCATGATTTTGCAAATATTACTGCCCTTACTCATTTTCTTTTTGGGATTCAACGCCATAGCCACCGAGCGAGAAAACGGCACACTGATAATAATACTAAGTCAAGGTGTAAGCTGGCAAAAACTGTTGATTGGCAAATGTTTAGGTATTATTTCTGTGGTAATGACCATCTATTTACCTGTAATCTTACTCACGGTTTTTCTTTGGCTTTTTCTTCAAAAAATACAAATAGGCCTCGATGAAACCTACCGATTATTGGCAATGCTTTTAGCCTATTTTATTTATTTAGCCATTTTTTGTGTGATTGCAGTACTCGTTTCAGCAGTGAGCAAATCCTCAAAAATAGCCCTTACTTCTTTGATAGGGATTTGGCTTTTACTCACCATTTTATTGCCTCGGGTTTCACAAGCTTTGGGGGCTTATTTGTATGAAATACCCTCAAAAGCAGCATTTCAAAGTGAAATAGAAAGCGATGTGATAAAAACAGGCGATAGCCATAACCCCAACGACCCGCATTACAAGTCGCTGAAAGACTCTGTATTAGCCGCTTATAAAGTAGACTCCGTGCAAAAACTACCCTTCAATTACGGCGGTTTTGTAATGAAAGAAGGAGAAAAAATATCGGCCAATATTTACAATGTACACTTGGCAGCTTTACGAAAAATCTACGAAAAGCAAAACAGCTTTACCCGTTTTATGGCCTTTATTGACCCCTTTTTGGCTATTAAAAACCTATCAATGGCCTTGGCTGGAACCGACTACAACTCCTATACGGGCTTTCAAGACCAAGCCGAACAATACCGCTACCATATTTCGCAAGAAATGAACGAATTACAAATAAAACACATGGTAAAAACCAAAGAAAACAATGGCCAAGCCCCCAAAACATTGAGCAGAAAACATTGGGAAGAAATGCATGATTTCGAATATATATCGCCCAAAATTGTTACGGTTTTTAGTCAAGAAATTTTGTCAATTCTATCCCTAATTTTTTGGTCAATACTGCTTTGGTATTCTATTCATCAAATTTCTAAAACCCTTAAAGCGATATGATATCTTTAGCCATAAAAAATATACTGAGGGCAAGCGGTGTGCAAATAGGCCTAGCCTTAATTCTGGTATTAGGCGTAGTTAGTCTTTTTGTAGGAAAACAATTTGCCGATAAAAACATAAAAGACTTTACCGAAACAGCAGATTTCCAAAAAGTTTCGCTTCAAAGAAATGCCGATAATCACAAAGAAGAGATTGGCTACATGTTGTATTATGCCAAGTTCTCAATTGTAAATGAAGCCCTGCCTATCACCAGCTTGGCCATTGGCCAGCGTGACGTAAATGCAACTATAAAAAGTTTGACAATCAGAGGATTAGAAGCCCAAAAATATGATTCAGAATTGAACAATCCTTTTAATTTATTGATAGGAAATATCGATTTCAGTTTTGTGCTAATTTATCTTTTTCCGCTATTGATTATTGCTTTTACCTACAATATTATTTCTGAAGAAAAAGAAAGCGGAACTTGGAATATAGTGATGGTGCAGAGCAGTGATCCATTTTTATGGATTGTAAAACTGTTTATAATTCGAGTGCTCTTAATAATTGGTGTATTGCTGTTGCTTTTAATTTTAGCGGTATTATTCTTGAATATCCCACTAAATCAAACATTTTTTGCCTTTGTAAGCATAGCTCTATTGTACATTATCTTCTGGTTTGGCCTTTGCTTTTGGGTGGCTTCTTTACAAAAAAGTTCTAATTTCAATGCCCTTGTGTTATTAACAAGCTGGATAGCCCTTTTGATAGTAATACCCGCTGCCCTAAATAATTATTTGACCAATAAATACCCTGTTCCTGAGGCCCTTGACACCACCGTAAAGCAGCGAAAAGGCTACCACGAAAAGTGGGACATGAATAAGCAAACTACCTTAAATAGTTTTTACAAACATTACCCGCAGTTTAAAAAATATACTTTGCCATCGGAAGACTTTAACTGGCTCATTTACTACGCCATGCAACAATTAGGCGATGATGAAGTGGCAGTACAGTCGAGTAATTTGCATGAAAAATTGCAAAAAAGAGAAGCCGAAAGCTTGAAAATAGCCCAGTTTTTCCCTTCGCTCCATGCACAAATACAGCTGAATGAATTGGCAAATTCAGGCCTTGGCAATCAACTGAAATTCATGGATGAAACAGCCAGTTTTCACGAAAAATTAAGGCTTTATTTTTACCCAAAAATATTTGAAAACGGGGCATCTACAGACGAAAACTGGGTGGAATTTAAACCTCAAATTTATCAAGAAAAATCATATATCAATTGGTTGAAAATGCTTTTACCATTATTGATAATCAGCACTTTGTGTGTGTTTTGGGGGAAATTGAAATTTAGTAAAGACATGATGGCACGCTGATGAAACGGATTCTGCGAAACGCTGATTTTCACAGATTTAAAACAATAATAATCATTAATCAAAAATCGAATCCCGATAGCTATCGGGACTTAAATCTAAAGATATGTTACAAGCAAAGAATTTAACCAAAACTTATGGAGAGCAAACGGCTCTTAACAGTCTGAATTTGACAATCAATGAGGGCGAAATATTTGCTCTTTTGGGGCAAAATGGTGCTGGTAAAACCACCACTATTAATTGCTTTTTGGGCTTTATCCAACCTTCGGGTGGCTCGGCTAACATCAATGGTGTATCGGTGGCAGAAAATGCCCTTGAAACCAAGAAATACTTGGCATATATCCCTGAAACGGTGATGTTGTACCCCAATCTCTCAGGTATTGAAAACTTGGAGTTTTTTTCATCTTTGGCAGGTTTTTCTTATGGAAAAGAAGAATTAAGCTCGTTTTTGAGCAAAGCAGGTTTACAAAACACCGCTCACACACAGCGTTTGGAGGGCTATTCAAAAGGGATGAGACAAAAAGTAGGCATTGCCATTGCCATAGCTAAAAAAGCCAAAGCCCTCTTGCTCGACGAACCCACTTCTGGACTTGACCCTAAAGCTTCGAACGAATTTTCAGAGATTTTACGTGAATTAGCTCAAAACGGAACGGCGGTGCTGATGGCTACCCACGATATTTTCAGAGCAAAAGAAGTCGCCAATCGCATCGGAATTATGAAAGAAGGCAACTTAGTTTCGGTGATTGACGCCAAAGAGATTTCGGCCAATGAGTTGGAAAAGTTGTATTTACAAACGGTGTGAAACTATGGAGAAAAGTTATAGTAGATATATAAAATATCAGTCATGATAAAAAAGGTTTTTGATTTGCTTGACATTCCTTTTGAAAAAATTACTTTATGAAAAAAAAGTTGTTTATTTTATTGGCTATTAGCCATTTAGCTTTTTCTCAGGATGGAGATATTTTCCCACCACAAGCTCCTCAAAAAGAAATATTTGGACAAAAAATCAACGAAAACATCCAAGTGAATGGGCGGATGGATGAAGAAGTATGGCAGAAAACGCCCATCGCCAACGGTTTTTTCAAACAGTTTCCCGACCAAGGAGGAAGTCCGAAATTCGATACAAAAGTCAAGATTTTATACAACCAAAAGAACCTTTACTTTGGCTTTTTTTGTGCTGATTCTTTGGGCAAAAAAGGTGTAAGAGTACCTGATTTACAGCGAGATTTTGATTTTTTTGAGTTTGATTTGGTGGGTTTAAATCTCGACCCATTTCTCGACAAACGCAATGCCATTGTTTTTCAAACTAATCCCTACGGCGTTCAACGTGACTTACTGGCCTTTGACGATGCCTTTTTCGACCGTGAATGGGATGGTTATTGGAAAGTTCGCACCACCCGCACCGACTCAGGTTATGTAGCCGAAATGCAGATTCCGTGGGCAACTATTCGATACCCCAAAGGCGAAATACAAGATTGGGGCATTCAATTTGTTCGTCGCAGTCGTCGATTGGGCGAGCAGTCTTCTTGGTCGCCTTATCCTCGTGCTTATAATCCTTATCGAATGCCTTATGCTGGACTTCTGAAAGGAATAGAACCACCCGCACCTTCGGTAAATTTGAGGGTTCAGCCTTATTTACTGACCAACTTCAACCGTCAGTTTGAAAATGGCAAATTAGTTTCTGAGCAGTTTTCACCCAAAATTGGCGGCGAAATCAAATGGGCAATTACGCCACATACAGTTTTAGACTTAACTTTCAATACCGATTTTGCCCAAGCCGATGTAGATAGACAAGTGCAAAATTTGACCCGTTTTTCGGTACTTTTTCCTGAAAGAAGACAGTTTTTTCTCGAAAATGCTACGCTTTTTAATTTGGGCGATGATTTTAATCAGCCATTTTTTAGTCGAAAAATTGGACTTTCAGAAAACGGTTCACCGATTCCGTTGGATGCTGGTATTAGATTGGTGAGTAGAAATTTGAAGCAAAACTTTGCAGGCTTGTTTGTGCGACAAAGACAATCAGAAGCAAACGAGTTGGGAGCAACAAATTTCGGGGTTCTGCGATACAGTAAAAATGTGGGCAAACAGAACCGTTTCGGCACAATGATGACCATTCAAAACACAGAAAGTGCTTTCGGGAAAGCTGGTTTTACTAATGCTACTTTTTCTGTAGATGGCTTTCTACGAATTACCGAGCCTTTGAATTGGAGTTTCATGGCTACCAAATCTCAAAGTTCAGGAATAGGTGGCGATGGCTTTACGGCACTCAGCAAATTACAATATAGCAGTAATAATTGGAATGCCTTTTTCATAAATTCAATCATAACGAAAGATTATAACCCTAACATGGGATTTGTATATGCCAATAATCTGATAAACACCAATATGGGCGGCTACCGAATTGCTCGACCTAAGTGGAAACCAAAATTTATCAGACAAATGGACCCAGGTATATATTTAGATATGTATCACAGAGCCACCGATGGGAAATTTCAACAAGCCGAGCTTTTTGTTTTCCCAGCTTGGATTATCTGGAATACTGGTAATAGACTCACCTTACAAACAGTTCCAACTTGGCAAGTAGTAGATGAAACGTTCAGCATAGTGGGCATTAATATCAAACCCAACAGTTATTACTATACCCGCTACCAATTTACTTATCGTTCCGACCAATCGAAGGTATTTTCTTTTTTGGTTTCTGCCGATTTGGGGTCTTTTTACAATGGAAAATTAAACAGCCTGCGAGGAGAACTGAGGTTTTCGCCCGTACCTAACATTTCGGCGAAATTTTCCTACACAAGAAATGATTTTGAAGAATTTGGCGAACTAAAAGAGTCGAAAATTACACATTTGATTTCTCCAGAAATTCGTCTTTCACTCAATCCGAGGATACAACTAACGTCATTTTACCAACATAATTCGGCAGCCAACCGAGATGTTTGGAACATCCGATTTGCATGGGAATTTCAGCCGCTTTCGTTTGTTTATTTGGTCTATAACAGCAATTCAACACAACAATACAGCAACGATTTAAAACGATTTGACTCTTACCTAAGCGAGCAAAGCATCGCCAAAATTACCTATCTGAAGCAGTTTTGATGGCAACATACACCATTTCCAGAGGCAAAGAATTTCTGATTAAATGATTATAATCCTGAAAATCAAACCTGTAATGGTTTTAAGGCAAATATTTTCTTCGTTATTAATTTTTTAATAAATGCGAACTTCATGAGATGTCTTTATGCTTCTATGGCACAATCAAGACTTATTTTATGACCAATATCTTCTGATTAATTACAGTATCTGTCAAATAAATATGTAAATAGTAAGTGCCACTCTGAATCAACCGGGGCAACAAAAAGTCTTTTTCAGGGCTTGAAATATTATTTTCTTCCGTAATAACCCTACCCAATGCATCCACCAATTCAAACCGCCAACTATTTTCTATCTGCCCGTTTACTTTAATTTTAACGCCTGTATCTGTTGGATTCGGGCTAATGCTGGCCGAAAACCTTTCTGAAGAATTTAACTCAATACCCAAAATGGTCGTAGAAGGTGGTGAAATGATAATGCTTGCACTACCAACCAATTTATCAGAAAGTTCATTGAGGTAGCACTCCAGATTTGTGTAGCCTTCCACCCCTGTAAATTTCTTTGAAAGTTGGGTGCCATTGTGATCCTGTGAATTGGGATTCAATCCATTGGCAGTTTCCCATGTGTCGGGCATCCCGTCATTGTCGGTATCAGTTGGAGCAAGCGGTTGCGTGGTAAAATCTAATTGAAACGCATCATTGAAATAGTCTGTACCATTGATGGGTTGTGTATTGACAGCATTCTGCACGATTGGAGAAAATAACCTTCTATCCATAGGATCACGCGGAAAAGCACCCACATTTTTAGTGGCATATTCTCTAAGATCAGTAGCTGTAGTGAGTGAAATTGGCGGAAAAGTAATTCGAATATTCCGTTTTTGTGCCGAACCCAAATTGGTGTTGGGGGCATTCTGATTGAAATCATCGCAGCAATAAAACAATTGATAGTCAGAATATTGAGCATATCTGCTCATCTTATTTCCAGAAACAAAAAGATTGTTGTTGACATTGTTCAGAAAATCGGACGAAGCCATCGGGCCATTAAAGGAATTTCGGACAACCGAATAATTATTCGTAAAATTCATGTTTATTCTAAAATTCTGACAATCGCTGCCGCCTGAAGTGCAGGAATTATACCAGGTCTGAATCTGCTGATCCCAAAGTAAATTAGAAGTGATTTCAATATTGAGCGGATTTGAACTACAATAGGGTGATTCACAGGAAATTTCAGGAAACCGACCTCCTATCCTGTTCCAAACATTGTGATGAATGCTGATATTGTCCTGCTGATGATTGGCCACAGAATAATTGAGCAACATCCCACCTAGATAAAAATGCTCTCCCAGAGTTTCGGAAAGCATACAGTTTTGAACCGTAATATTTCGGGAATGGGAAATTTGCACACTTTCGTCAATGGCATTTGCAAAAGAACAATGGTCAACAATTACATTGCTTGCACCATCGAGCCGAAGGCCATCATCGAGTACATAGCCCTGAATGGGTAAGGTTTGGGTAGGTTTTGGTCTGGAACGAAGATGACGGATAATTACATTTCTGGAAACTGTATTTTGTTCATAAATTTCATCCAGAATGATTCCCCGTACGATAATTCCACCAGGAGAAGTTTGTCCGGCAATCGTCACATCACCTTTAAAAACCTCTGCAGCACAGGGAATCACCCCACTTACTTTAAACAAAATATACTTTGCCCCTGACTGATTGAGTCCATATTGCAATGAACCCACGCCTGAGCAATTTAGGTTAGTGACATAATAAACGCTGCCACCACGCCCACCAGTCGCATTTGCACCGAAGCCCTCCGCTCCTGGAAATGAAGGGATGGTTTGTCCATAACAACTTGTTTTCAATAAGATCAGAAAAAAGATAAGGAGGTTTTTCATGGCTATTTTGAATTTTTAGATTCGAGAATCAGGCTATTTTTTAGTATGGATTTCATTTCAGCTAATTCTCTTTCTAAAGCATTGATTCGTTGATTTTGCTCTTTAAGGGCTTCTACCAAAACCGCCGACATGTTGGCATAAGCCACTGACTTAAAGCCTTTTGAATCAGTATTTACCAATTCAGGAAATACTTTTTCCATTTCCTGGGCGATGAATCCGATTTGGGTGTTTCCACCATGACTTTCATTTTTCCAGTTAAAATAAACCCCTCTAATCTGATCAATCTTTTGTGAGGCATTGTTTATTGGCTGAATATTTTTTTTCAAACGAAAATCCGAGGATTGGGTAAGTGTCCCTGCAAGAATAGCATTGCCATCACCCCTAAGGGATAATACATCGGAAGCATTGGGAACATAGTAGAAATTAAATTGTGAACTGGTAGCATCTGCACCCTTGTTCGCTGCCTGGTGCCAACCATCACCATTGATATTTCGGAAGCTTATCCGGGCATAATCATTTTCTTTTTCTTCGAGCAGTAACTGAAAATTATTGGTAGCATTTGAATTAGCTAGAAATTTACCGGCAACACTGGTACTGCCACCAGATACTTCAGAGATTAAACCAAAAGTATCTCCACTTCCCGTAGAAAGGCTTTTTATTCCTATATTCAAACCACTTGAGCCTAATACTTCTGAATTAACTCCAATTCTATCCCCTGTACCGCCACCCAAATTTAAAGCAACAAAATGTCCCGCCTCTACCGAACCAGATCCAAGATTTTCAGAGCTCACATATACGCCATAAGCATTATTGGTTGTACGGGTTGAAGTTGCTCCAAAATATGCATAACGTGGCAATGTTGATAACACACTACTTGAATAAACTGAGCTTATTAGCCCATATTGATTGCCCAATCCGTTAGATTCCACTAAAAAATAACCTCCTGTATTTCC
This sequence comes from Cytophagaceae bacterium, assembly GCA_016722655.1. Lineage (NCBI taxonomy): Bacteria > Pseudomonadati > Bacteroidota > Cytophagia > Cytophagales > Cytophagaceae > Cytophagaceae bacterium. Next base: position 2,553,830 of record JADKIR010000004.1, on the reverse strand, counting down.
AAAATTTCCCCCTCCCTTTGCTAAACCAACAACACCATAATTGGTACTTCCCCCGGATGATTCTCCTAATATTGCAATGTTTAGTTCTGTGGAGTTACTTGCTAGTGACCCTATTCCAATTAAATGTTGTGTAGTTGGTGAATTCCCGGTTGTAACAAATTGGGTAGAGAACGCTGCCCCCGAATATAAAGCCGGATTAGGAGAAGTCGGAATCCCGGCTATTTTCTGAATAGCATCAGTTCCTCCGGGGTCTGATGTTATAGAATTTTGAGCAAATAAACCTAAACTTGACACACCTGAAATCAAAACTAATAGTAACCTTTTCATAGTTGTTTTAGAGTAATATGATTTTTTCCAAAACTAGCCAACACACCGTAAAAAGACCTTGCACTTACACGTCAAAAATACGGACAAAAACGTCAAATCAAATTTTTAGTGAATTCAGAGGGGCTTTCCCCAAAGTATTTTTTAAAAAGGCGAGTAAAATAGGCAGGATCTGAGAAACCTAAAGCATAAGCAATCTCCGATACATTAAATTCATTTTTAAGTAACATTTTAGCTGCCTCTTCCATTTTTATTGTTGTAATGAAATTCGTTGGGGTAGTATCCAATTTCTCTTTAAAAATCCGTTGAAGCTGTCGTACACTAATAGCCAATTCATCGGCTAATTGGGCAGAACTAATATTTTGATCAAGTTTCGTTAAAATGAACAGCTTAGCTTGATTAATAAAAGCATCGTCCGGCGAAAGAAAATTCTTTTCTACTCCCAAAAAAGAATTTAGCTTCGATTGATCAGAAAGGCTTTTAGGTTGAATATGTCGAAGTTTATAATTTTGTCTAACCAAAATGATTAAAAAAGGCAAAAATAATCCAAGAATTACCAGGCCCAAAAACCACCAATACGTAGCCAGGTATCGATTGAATATTTTCCAATAAGAAGGTTGTCCTTTTAGGGTGGCCAAGGTCCAGTTATTTGGAAAGCCAAAATCAGTTTTTCTATTGATATTCTGAAAATCATATGCCGGAATCGTGTCTTTTTCACTCAGTGGTCTGATGTCGATATATTTATCTGCGTCATTTATACACACATCTATTCTGAAAGTTTGACCTTTAAGCGGGCGAATCCCCAAAGCAGCCCATGCAATTCGAAATTCAATCACATAACCTGAATCAATATCATTTTCCTTATTAATAGTTCCTTCAAAATTAGTAGCAAAATCCATAATAAACTGATTCGTTACGGTATCTTTTGGTACTTTATAGTCCTCAACTTTCAAAAGATATTTATCTCCACCTCTAAACACCGTCAAGTTACCCATGAAGTCAATAATTAGTTGATAATCATCCCCATCCATTGATGTTTTACTATTATTCCGGGTATCAATATAAAACTCTATTCCATCATTAAATGTAAGCCGGGGCTACCGCTTTTGTCTTTGGCAAGGTCAGTGAGGTGCTTATCTTTTACCTGAAAAACACCATAGAGATAGGTTTCATCAAAACCAAAATCATAGCGAAGATGGTTAGAAGATTTCACTTGGTGTGAAGTCTGTAGAAAAGAATATTTTAATGATGGCCAATCACTTATGTCGCCATCAACTTTGGATGAATTTTCTATATAGTTAATCCAAATTTGTGCTTTTATGGAGAAAAAAGATAAAAACAGTAAAAAGAAAAGCGACTTATTCATGTCATAGTTTTAGGCTTGCCAAAACTACATTTTTTTTGCAAAATAAATTAAAATAAAAGAAGCATTTTAAACTAAAAAGACCAAAGCCTAATCTTATTCATTCTAAAGATTGAAGTCATCAATTATGTTTTTGTTTTACTATGATAAAAACAATATTTTAAATTCATCAAAAAAATATTCAATCAACTCTTGGAAATAATAAAATATTTAATTCACTTTGTATTTCAAAGTACTTTTACAACAACCCATCTGGGTTTTATTTTTTGTAATTTTGCTTTGTTTTTCAAAGTACTTTTAATTTAAATATTATGAAAACCTTTAAGCTCCTCTCATTTTACGGCTGCCTCATTGTCTATTATTTCTTTTTTTGGAGAGAAAACATCGGCATTAACTTATTTATTTTTAACCTGTTAATCCTATCCTTAGGATTCATAAATCTACCCAAAACCTATAAAACATACGTTCTGTTTGCCGCTGGTATTTTATCATCTTTAGCCGTAGTATTAGTAAATTCTGACTTAAGTATTATTATCAACTTACTGGTTATGAGCATAGTACTTGGTTACGCTGGGTTACCGGCGATAAATTCAACTGTGAGTGGCGGCCTGGCATTTGCGGCAAGGTTATTCCTGAGTTTCAGATATCTTACCGAGCCAATTTCGCAGTTATTTGAAAATTTTGCTCCACGAAATGTGCTTCTAAGAAAAGTAATGAAAGGACTAAAAATCAGCATATTGCCAGTCATTTTATTCGTCATATTTTTGGCAATTTTCCAAAATGCCAATCCGGTTTTTGAAGAAAAAACAATATTTCTTAAAGATATTATCACTTTGTTTTTTGAAAAATTTCCAACCTTTTCTATCGAAAGAACCATATTTACGTTCTTCGGCTTCTTAATATTGAATGCCATCTTTTTTAAGCACGAAATCGGATTTGCACAGGATATTTTAACCAAAAATGAAGTAAAACTGCATCCTGAAACAGAATCAAAATCCACTAATTTATATCTTACCGCATTTTCCAGTATGGTTTTACTCAATATTTTGTTGTTTTTCGTAAATATGATAGACATTGAATATCTGTGGCTCAATTTGAAAGGCACCACCGCACCTCAAATGTCAAAGCTGGTTCACTCAGGCACTTACTTGCTCATATTCAGTATTTTACTTTCAATTGTAGTTTTGATTTTCTTCTTTAAAGGCGAGCTCAATTTTCATAAAAACCAAAAAAGACTTGCCCTGCTTTCGTTTTTGTGGATTGGTCAAAATGTATTTCTCCTAATCTCAGTGTTTATCAGAAACTTTAAATACATCGAAATGTATGGCCTTACTCACAAGCGAATCGGCGTGGGAGTATTTCTCATAATTACCCTCATTGGGTTGATTACAATGACTCTGAAAATCTACAAAAAACTCAATTTAAGGTATTTACTTATCTCAAATTCCTGGGCCCTTATGGCATTGGGTCTGCTATTGAGTTTTGTAAACTTTGATGCAATCATTGCCGAAAATAACCTAAAAAGACCTTATTGTGACCTGAATTATGTTAAAAGCCTGTCGGTGAGGGTTTTGCCAGTAATTAAAAAATATCAACCTGATTTTAAAAACGAAGAAATGATGTTTCTTGAAGCTTATAAAAGAGATCAGAAAAAATTTACGTGGTTATCATGGAATTTTGCTGACTACCGATTCAACCAATTTCTAAATGCAGAAAAGCCATGAACCCGAAGTTTATCATCATTTCACTAGTTTTATTTATCACCGAAACCCTCATTGCCAATTTTGTGCATGACAGTTTCATCCGGCCATTTTTTGGGGATTTCCTGGCAGTCATTCTTGTCTATTCTGGATTAAGAATAATTGCTTCAAACATCTTAGAAACAGCACTTTGGAGTTTATTTATTGCTTTTACAATTGAAACTCTTCAATACTTCAAATTCATCGAAATCACCGGATTGATAAAATTCAAGGTATTGGCTATTGTAATCGGCAACAGTTTTTCCTGGTGGGATATTCTGGCCTACACTTTGGGATTTTTTGCGATTTTGATTTACGAATTCTTCCCTTTTCTAAGGCTTTTTATCTTAGCTAATATCAAATTATCAAAAGCCTGACAACTAATGGAATACTTTGTAAAACAAGACTCCATAGTTAGAAAAATATGGAGTGATGCTGACTTCATTTTGTTTATTTTCGGAGCTTGTGCCGGGGAATTTGCCCTCCACAAATCTGTGGACTGGCTATTTTTTACCGGAAGACTACCCAATGACCCCATAGGCAGGTTGTTTTCGACAGTGGCTTATGCCCAGAAAATTATTTTTGAGGAGAAATCGAAAGCAGAACAAACGTTGTCCAATATGAGAAGAATCCATGTCAATGTCGAAAATAGCAGGGGTTTTTCCATACCCAACTGGGCCTATCAAGATGTACTTTACATGCTTATCGAATACACTATTTTCGCCACCGAGCTGCTAAATCACACACTTTCTCAAACAGAAAAGGAGGAAATTTTTGAAGTTTTCAGACGGGTGGGCGATAAAATGGGAATCAGGGAATTGACTGAAAATTTTGAAGACTGGAAAACTCAAAGAACTAAAAACCTTAATACCAATTACTTAAAAAGCAATTTTAGTGAGCAACTTTTTCAGGCTTATCGAAAAAATCTTGGCAACTTCAGGTATTTCATCATGTCAGAAGTACAAAAAGAGCTTTTACCGAAAGAAATTAAAAGTCTGATTTTCAAGCATCAAAGCACTTTTTTCAGACTAATTTTTAAAATATATGGAAAAGTAAATCATTTCTGGCCGTTCTCCAATTTGAAATTTTTGTTATTGCCAAAAAATCATAGCGAAACATTAAGGACTTTTCACCAAAAAACATATCAAAAATCATAAGTCAAACCAACAATCCTTCTAATTTTTTCTTTATAAATACCTTATCTTGAGCAATCACGAAAACATCTGAAATTCACTGTATTTCAGACGTTTAGCATTTTCAAAAAAATATTCTTTTACCTTAAAAAATGAAAAAATGAAAAATGTGATTGTTAGTTTTTGTTTTTTATTTTTAGCAATATCCTGGTCATTTGCACAAAATGAAAACAAAACCACCTCGAAATTCGATTTTATTCCCGGAGAAAAAGTGGTGTTTTACGATGACTTTACCAACGACAATATCGGAGACTTTCCGGCTAATTGGAATACCAACGGCAGTGGAGAAATAGTGACTTCCGAAAAACTGGAAGGAAGGTGGTTAAAAATCACCAAACAAGGATACCTTATTCCGGAGGTAAAAGACAATTTTACAGAAAACTATACGGTTGAATTTGACATTTTTTCTCTTGAACCTTTCCAGGGACAACTATTTGCAACCACAATTTACCTGCTTTCGGCTGACCTTTTGAACCCACAAGGTGGGGCACAACCCGGAAAAGCAGGTTTGAGAATAAGGTTAGAAAATGAGAGAATAGGTTGGAACAATTGGTCAGAAGCCAGAGAATGGGGAGGTGACGAAGGAGTAGCAGCTTACAATTTTGATGCTGAACAAAAATTCCATTTTGCATTTTGGTTTCAAAAACAGAGGGTGAGGTTATATATCAATAACTCAAAAGTTTTGGATCTGCCACGTGGCCTGAATTCTGGATACACTTACAACATTTTCAGAATTGATTCTGATTCTGAAGAAATCATACCGATGATAGCTAATTACCGAATGGCAGTGGGTTTGCCTGATATGCGAAACAAACTTTTAACCGAAGGGAAATTGATTAGCTATGGGATTTTGTTCGATGTAAATTCAGACAAATTAAGGCCTGAATCACAACCGGTTATAAAAGAAATCGGGACAGTCTTGAAAGACAACCCAACTGTAAAAATCAAAATAATTGGTCATACAGATGCTGATGGAGTAGATGCGGCCAATCTTGATCTTTCCAAACGACGCAGCCTGTCGGTAAAAAATGAATTGGTGGACACTTATAAGATAGAAGCTGCCAGAATAGAGACCGACGGCAAAGGTGAAAGCCAGCCATTGGCACCTAATGACTCAGCCATTAATAAAGCCAAAAACCGTCGGGTGGAATTTGTTAAACTTTAAATTTTTGGGTTCCAAACTTTTTATTTTTCCTGAAATATCACTTTATTTAGATTTATTTCTAAAAAACCTTGAATAAGATAATCGTAGTCGGTAGCTCAAATACTGACATGGTGGTAAAAGCCCAAAAACTACCTGCACCCGGAGAGACAGTTCTGGGTGGTCAATTCCTGATGAATGCCGGAGGAAAAGGTGCCAATCAGGCAGTGGCAGCCTCCAGATTAGGAGGAAAAACTACTTTCGTATGTAAAGTGGGCAATGACATTTTTGGAGATCAGGCCCTTAAGCAATTTGACAATGAAGGCATTGATACTTCATTTATTTTCACTGACCCCGAATTACCCTCCGGCGTAGCTTTGATAAATGTAGATTCCAAAGGCGAAAACAGTATCACAGTAGCCTCCGGAGCTAATGCTTCACTTTCTATCGAAGAGATAAACAAGGCCAGTTTGATCTTTCAGAGAGGAGATATATTATTAGCCCAACTCGAAACTCCCATTGAAACGGTAGCTCACGCAATTGAAACCGCAGCAAACTATGGCCTTAAAGCCATTCTGAATCCGGCCCCGGCAGCAGAATTGCCCGAAGAAATATTCAGAAATCTTTTTGCGATTACTCCCAATGAAACGGAAGCGGAAATCCTTACAGGAGTAAAAGTAATAGACGAAGACTCGGCACATAGTGCTGCAGATATCCTGATTACAAAAGGGGTGAAAAATGTAATCATCACTCTGGGTTCGAAAGGTGCATTTTTAAAATCTGACAGTTTTGAAGGAATGATATCGACTGAGAAAGTTTCGGCAATGGATACTACAGCCGCAGGAGATTGCTTCAACGGGGCACTTTCTGTTGCGATTTTGGAGGGAAAAACTATGGAAGACGCGGTGGCTTTCGCCTGTAAAGCTGCATCAATCTCTGTCACCCGAATGGGAGCCCAGGCTTCGATGCCTTACAGGAACGAGCTTTTTTAGGCTGACAGCATTGAGCTTTTGGCAAAAGACAATTTAAAAGAAAAAATGATTTTGAATAAAATATGAGAAAAATACTTACCCTGTTTTTGATTTCCATTTCACTCAATATTAACGCCCAAAATGCCAGACAAAAGTAATTTTTGACTGCGATATGGGCGATGACATAGATGATGCGTTTGCATTAGCTACCCTTTTGACCAATCAAGACAAATTTGAAATCCTGGGAATCACCACTTGCTATGGCCGCACCGACGACCGGGCCAAAGTAGTTTTGAAAATGCTTTATGAAACTGGTCAAGGACATATTCCTGTAGCCTTAGGAAGGAATACCTCAAATATTGACGCTCGGGCAAACTGGTACGCCGAGCAATATTATTGGGCACAGGGATTTGAAAAAATCAAACCCATCAAGCAATCTTCGACAGATTTTATCATTGAAAATTTGAAAAAATACCCTAAGGAAGTGATTGTGATTTCTGTTGGTCCGGTAACCAATATGGCTGATATCATAGAAAAAGATCCTCAGGCTTTAAAATTGGCTAAAAAGATTTATGCCATGTTTGGTTCATTTTATGTTGGCTACAACACCACTGCCGAAATCAATGCCGAGTGGAATGTAAAAGTGGACATTCCGGCTTCGAAAAAATTCGTAAACTCCGGAGCTGAAATCGTTTATGCTGGCCTTGACGTAACCGCGATGGTAAAGCTCGACAAAGCCAAAAGAGATTTGTTGCTCATGCGACAATCACCTCTGACCAATGCTTTGAGTGCATTATACGTACTTTGGGGCAACGAAACTCCTACCCTATTTGACCCTGTGGCCATTGGAATGATTATGTATCCTGAGCTTTTTAAAACCAAAAAAATCCATACCTATGTGGACGACAAAGGTTTTACCAGAATAGATGAAACAATGCCACCTAATGCAGAAATCGGTATTGGAATTGATACCAACGAGTTTTTGAAAAGACTGATGAAAGGATTTTTATTACAAAATATGGAAAGGAAAGATTGATTTGATTTACGATTAATTCGATTGGCAATTTACGATTAGTTTTATTTATCATTGAAAAAATAAGTTTAGAGATTGTTTAGTAAAAATAGAATTTAGAATAATATGAAAGTTTTAAAATTTGTAGGTGCATTCCTTTTTTGGGGGACAATATCTTTTGCCCAACAGAAAACCTTAACCCTCACCAAAGCACAGTTAAAAGATAAAATTATGGGCGGATGGGCCGGACAGACCATAGGCGTGACGTTCGGTGCTCCTATGGAATTCCGATACAATGGCACCATCATCAACGAATACCAACCCGTACCCTGGTACGATGGTTATTTGAAGAAAACCATGCTCGGAAATCCGGGCGTTTATGATGATTTGTACATGGACCTCACATTTGTTGACGTTTTTGAAAAAGAAGGACTTGATGCTCCTGCGGCCTCGCACGCCAAAGCCTTTGCCAATGCGGGATATGCACTTTGGCATGCCAATCAGGCGGCCCGATACAATATTTTGCACGGAATCATGCCGCCAGCCTCTGGCGAATGGCACAATAACCCTCATGCAGACTGTATAGATTACCAAATTGAGTGTGATTTTGCTGGTTTGATGTCGCCAGGTATGCCCAATACTGCTTCTAAAATTTCGGACAAAATCGGGCACATCATGAATTCAGGCGATGGTTATTATGGTGGTGTGTTTTTGGGTGCCTGTTATACACTGGCATTTACATCGAGCGACATCAAATACATTATCAATGAAGCACTTAAGACCATTCCAAAAGAAAGTAATTATTACAAATGCATCGCTGATGTAATCGCCCTTCATAAGGCCAATCCTACAGACTGGAAAAAGACCTGGTATGCCTTGCAAGACAAATGGGCTCAGGATATCGGTTGCCCTGACGGGGTTTTTGCCCCTTTCAATATAGATGCTACCCTAAATTCTGCCTATGTGGTTTTGGGTTTACTTTATGGCAATGGCGATTATTCCCAAACTATGGAAATCACTACCCGGTGCGGTCAGGATGCCGACTGTAATCCTTCTTCTGCCGGCGGTATTCTGGGTGCTGTTTTAGGGTATTCCAAAATACCTGAATATTGGAAACTTGGCTTAAAAGAAATTGAAGATATCGATTTCAAATACACAACTATCTCATTGAATGATGTGTACGAAATAGGATTTAAGCATGCATTACAAAATATAGAAAGAAATGGCGGGAAGATTTCCGGCGAAAAAGTAACTATTGCACTTCAGGCACCTGTTCCTGTAAAAATGGAAAAAAGTTTTTCCGGAATTTATCCAATTGATAAAATATATGCTAGTTCCAGCCTTAAAGATGAATACAGTTTTGATTTTGAAGGAACGGGTTTTGTGATTAAAGGCGAAACTGCCAAGTGGGCTTCTGAAAGTAAATATGAATTCAATGTTGAAGTTTATTTGGATGGAAAATTATTGGAAACTGCCAATTTGCCAACGAGCTTTAAAGATCGCCGTCATGAAATCGCCTGGAAATATGAATTACCAAAAGGAAAACATACAGTAAAATTAAAATTGCTCAATCCCGACAAAGAGCTTGATATCCGGCTTTGGGATATTTTGATTTACAGCGATCAGCCCAATGATTTTTCCAATCAGAATGTTTATCGGTTTGGCCCCAAGAAGCTTTTTCCTAAAAAGAATTGAAAGATATTTTTTTTTTTTTTGAAAGACATTCAATAAATCATAATAAATATCTAAACTTAGCCCTATGTTTATCATTGAAAATTATTCAACAGCCGTTTTATTTTGTTTCGTGACTATGCTTTGCTGGGGTTCATGGGCCAACACCCAAAAGCTGGCTACAGCAGGCTGGAGATTTGAGTTATTTTACTGGGACTATGTTATCGGCATTTTAATCACCAGCTTGCTTTTTGCCATTACATTAGGGAGTATGGGAGAAGGTGGCCGCAGCTTCCTTGCTGATTATCAGCAGGCTGACTCTTCCAATATCAGATCGGCTCTGATTGGTGGAGCGGTATTCAATCTGGCGAATATTTTGCTCGTTGCAGCCATTTCCATAGCAGGTATGTCAGTTGCTTTTCCGGTTGGAATTGGGCTGGCTCTGGTAGTGGGGGTCATCGTAAATTACCTTGACAATCCATTGGGAAATTCAACTTTGCTTTTTATTGGGGTGGCTTTAGTGGTTGCAGCTATTTTGCTCAATGCCCGGGCGTATAGAAAAATGTCAACTGGCTCGAAAGTTTCTACTCAAGGCCTGGCCCTTTCCGTGATCGCAGGTTTATTGATGGGTTTGTTTTATAAATATGTGGCAAACAGTATGTTTCCCGATTTCACAAATCCACTTCCCGGAAAATTAAGCCCATACACAGCAGTGGTAGTATTTGCTGTCGGAATCTTCCTGAGTAATTTCATCATCAATACTATTTTAATGTACAAGCCTTTTGTGGGCTCTCCTGTTAGTTTCGCTGACTATTTTAAAGGCACAAAAAAAAGCCATTTGATGGGGATTTTGGGTGGAGCCATCTGGTGTATAGGCATGTCATTCAGCATTTTAGCATCCGACAAAGCTGGTGCAGCTATTTCTTATGGTTTAGGCCAGGGTGCTACCATTGTGGCCGCTATCTGGGGCATTTACATTTGGAAAGAATTCAAAGACGCACCCAAAGGCACTTCTACCCTACTCAATATCATGCTTATTTGCTATTTGGTAGGCCTGGGAATGATTATTATGGCGAGGTAAGATCACCGTTTCGTATCTATTTTGGATTGAAATTTCACAAATATTTAAGCAAAAACAATGTATAGCTCACATTTTGATAAAATATGAGCTATAAAAACTTGTTTTATAACTCATAATATACGTATTTTTGAGCTATAAAATTATTTCTATAGCTCATGAAATGGATATGGGAAAATAAAAACTGGCCAAATTTTGAATTTGACTCAACAAAACTGAAAGTATTTGAAACTTCATTCCTTCAAAATTCCGGTAAAATTGTTGGTGTAACAAACCACATTAATTCTATTAACCAAGAGAATCTAAAAATAGAAATACTGACACAAGAGGCATTATCAACTTCTGGTATTGAAGGCGAAATATTACAAAGAGATTCTGTTCAAAGTTCAATAAGAAAACATTTAGGCTTAAAAACAGACTTCCATAAAATACCGGCAAATGCCTATGGCGTTTCGGAAATGATGGTTGATATACATTTAAATTATGACAAACCACTTACCCATGAAGCTTTTTTTGAGTGGCACAAAATGCTCATGAACGGAAGGCGTGATTTGGAAATAGTTGGAAACTATCGTCAACACAAAGAACCGATGCAAATAGTTTCCGGCAACCTAATTGCTCCAAAAGTATTTTATGAGGCACCACCATCTTCCAATGTTTTAAATGAAATGGACAGATTTATAAAATGGTACAACGAAAATGTTTCAAATTCAGCCAAATATTCTTTTGTTGAATTTTTCGGAATTGCACATCTGTTTTTTGAGGCGATACATCCTTTTGAGGATGGTAATGGAAGAATAGGCAGAGCAATAGTCGAAAAAGCAATTTCGCAAAAATTAAAAGTGCAAACGTTAAATTCCTTTTCGAAGGTAATTGAATTAAATAAAAAAGAATATTATGAAGCCTTGCAGTCAGCAAATTTTGACCTAAATATTGACAAATGGCTACAGTTTTTTGGAAAAAAACTAATTGAATCTCAAGAATATACCCTCAAATTAGTCGAATTTATTATTGCAAAAACTAAATTCTTTTTTAACTATGAATCAAATCTAAATGAAAGGCAAACTAAAGTCTTATTACGGGTTTTTGATGCCGGAATTTCAGGATTTAAAGGAGGCTTAAGTGCTGCCAATTATAAAGCAATTTCAGGAACTTCAGCGGCCACCGCAACCAGAGATTTGCAGGAATTAGTAAAAATGGAAGCATTAACAAAAACCGGAGAATTAAAACATACAAGGTATTTTTTGAACCTTGATGGCTAAAATATATTCTTTTTTCATTTAAGAACAATAATCCAAAATACCTTCATTCATTTGAAAAAAATACTTATTTTTACTTTTTCAAAAGAAAAATATTCTATGAATGATATAGATCCGGTCGATTTAAAGATTCTTAGGCTACTAGAAAAGACGGAATGATGACCAACAGGCAAATAGCCGCCGAACTAAATTTGACAACCACACCTGTGCATGAGCGTATTAAAAAACTACGCAGAGAGGGCTTTATTAAAAGATATACTATTGAACTCAACCCTAAAAAGCTTAACAAAAATCTTATTGTATTCTGCAATGTGTCTTTAAAAGAACATGCTCAACAGTTTTTGACGCAATTTGAAAAAGATATTCAGTCAGTACCGGAAGTGGTAGAATGTTACTGTGTATCAGGCGGTTCTGATTTTCTTTTGAAAGTCATCGTGGCCGATATGGAACAGTATAAAGACTTTATTTTGAACAAACTAGCAGCAGTTTCTAATATAGGAAGTGCTCAGTCACATTTCGTAATTACAGAAGCCAAGCATTCATCTATTATTGGAGAATGATTTTTTTTTCGAAAAACATTCTAAAAAATTAATTTCTCTTTAATTCTATCCCTATTGAAAGCTAAAAGGGACGGTCACCAAGTTTTTCAAAACCATCGCCTTTCGATATTATATTGATTGCCAATTCAAATTCAATAAAGATTACTTTAAAATTGTCAAAATCAATAAAGAAGATTTTAAAAATGGTTAAAATTTTAAAATTCTTTAAAAATTAGTAACGAAAAGTAATTCCTGCATTAAATTAAAATATGACTTGAACAAAATTGATTGAATACGCCAATAATTGAAATGGAAAACAAAAAAGCTCAAAGTTTGACCCTTGAGCTTTTAAAAAAAATCAATTCCTATTTCACCACGGCACTCCCTTTCTGCACCGTAAAAGCTGAAAAATAACCTAACGCCCCACCCGAAATATTAGAAACTGGATTGGTGGGAGTAGTGCCGCCACCCGGCCCATTTCCTTGAATTGAGTTGAGCGAATAGAAGTAATCATAAAGTGGCACATCAATACATCGCATTTCTACTGTAACGGTATCGCCTAATTTTATATCAAAATTCTGGCTAAAAATGGGTCTTGTATTTGGTTGTCCGTTTCCGATATTATCATTAGCTATTAGAATAGACTTATCCAATTCTCCGTTACGTTTTTGAATAAAACGATAACTATTACCCAACTCAGCTGGGTCAATATACTGCGGGAAAACAGTATAATTATCAGATGAAGATGCCCCTGGAGGAGCAAAACTACTCAATGAGGTTTTCAAACCCATTAGTTTCACTGCTTTTGGCATTGTACTTTTTGCTGTAAAAGTATTACCTTCAGCTTTTACGCTTAGCGTATAAGTTTTTCCTTCTTCACCTTTCATTTTTTGAGTTTTGTAGATACCTGTCGATGTTTCAATAAGTTGCTCGGTAGTTCCTATTTCATCTGTAATTATTACGGTAGCACCTTTTACGGCAGGAAAGTTATTTGAATCACTAAAATTGACGGTTTTCGTGATTTTTACGGTAGCAATCTCGTTTTGGGGAACTTCGCCTTCAACTACATACTTAGAATTTGAAGCGTTAAGGTCTAATTCGATTTCTTTCTCACAGGAAGAAAGTGTTACCATTGAGATAACAATCATTATTATTTTTTTCATATTGTTATTTTTTAAAATTTAAAGTTATAAGTAACACTTGGCACCCATCTGAACAACGATGTCTGAATAGCACTTGTGCGAGTCGGGTCTGTTTCGTTGTCTTCAAAAGTGATGGTATAGGCGTTTTCTCTGCCGTAAGCATTGTAAAGCGAGAAATTCCAAGAGCTTTGATATTTTCCTTTTCGAGGTTTTTCGTAGGTGGCACTTAGGTCAAGGCGGTGATAATTGGGCATTCGGTATCCATTTCTTTCTGTGTAATAAAAAGTTGTATTGCCTGCCACTTCATATTTTCCACTCGGAAACGTAACAGCATTGCCAGTGTAGAAAATAAAATTACTTGCCAACGACCATTTGGGTGTGAGCTGATACATTCCCACAATCGAAAAATCGTGCGTGCGGTCTTGATTGGCAGCATACCAGTTGCCATCGTTGATTCCGTCAATTTTTCGTTCGGTGCGAGAAAGTGTGTAGCTTGCCCATCCCGTAAATCTACCCGATTTCTTCTTCAAGTATAATTCCAAACCATAGGCTCTACCTTTTCCATATAACAATTCACTTTCTACGTCTGGAGACGTATTTATATCTGCACCATTTTTATAATCAACCTGATTCTGGAGTGATTTATAGTACGTTTCGGCACTAAATTCGTATTTGTTATTTGCAAAATTTCTAAAATATCCCAAACTTACTTGGTCTGCAATTTCGGGTTTTATATTATAGCTACTGCCAATCCATTGGTCAGTTGGGGTTGAGCTTGTGGAATTGCTCAATAAATGGAGGTTTTGCGTATTGCGTGCGTAGCCAGCCTTTATGCTATTTTTATTGTTGATAATAAAATTAAAAGCCAAACGGGGTTCTAAATTAAAATAGGTTTTACCAATGGTATTATTAGCCAAAACTACCGAATCTTGTTTCACTCCTTTATCATAAATATTGTAGGTTGTACCACCCAAAATACTCCAAGAAGATAAGCGTAAACCATAATCTACACTGAATTTTGGCGAAACGGAGTAGGTATTGTTTGCATAAATGGCATTTTCCCAAGCTTTGCGTGTATCTTTTACTTTACTTTGGCTTTCATCATCGGTATTTATCAAACTTCCAGGGGTAATATTGTGGCTGATAGTATTAAAGCCAAATCGCCAAGAGTTTTTATTGTTAGGGAAAAACTGAAATTCTTGTTTTAAGTTCCAATCTTTGATGATGGATTGATTTTTGAAGCTATTGTCTCCACCCGAAATATTGAATTCGTAACTGTAATCGCTATAAATCAACGAGGTATTTGAAAACCATTTTGAATTCAAAATACTATTCCAGCGAAGCGTACCAGTTTTATTTCCCCAATCTACACCAACTCCCTCGCCGAAACCTAATTTATCTCTGCCAAAATAACCCGAAACAAAAATTCGATTGTTTTCATTTATGCGGTAATTGGCTTTGGCATTGAGGTCATAAAAATATAATTGTGTATCGCTAAAATCTGGCGTAGCTTTCAAAAACAAATCTGCATAAGTTCTACGTCCCGAAATCATAAATGATGATTTCTCTTTTTGAATCGGACCTTCAATGGCTAATCGACTACTAATCAAACCTATACCACCAGAAGTTTGAAATTCTTTGTCATTTCCTTCACGCATACGCACGTCTAACACCGAAGAAAGACGTCCACCGTATTGTGAGGGGCTATTTCCCTTGATAATTGTTGCATCTTTTATCGCATCGCTATTGAATGTGCTAAAAAACCCTAATAAGTGAGACGCATTATAAACTGGGGCTTCGTCTAGCAAAATTAGATTTTGGTCTGAGCCACCTCCACGCACATAAAAACCGCTATTTCCTTCGCCTGCCGACTTGATTCCAGGTAGTAATTGAATAGTTTTTAGCACATCTTTTTCACCAAACAAAACAGGCAATTTAGCAATCTCTTTGATGTCCAATTTTTCGGTTCCCATGCTTGTTTTCGTAATATTTTCGTCTTCTTTCGTTGCTTTTACTACTACTTCTTGAAGCATTTTACCACTTTCTAAATCCCAATCAATTTTTAGGTTTTTATCTAAAGTGATAGTTTTTTCGATTTCATTGTAGCCAATGTATGTGGCTCTCAAAGTATAATTGCCTTTAGGTAGTGTGATTGAATAAAATCCGTATTCGTTGGCGGCTTTGCCCGTATTCGGAATTTCTTTTACCACCACCGTAGCACCAATGAGTTCTTCGCCTGTGGCTTTATCTCGCATTGTGCCGCTAATAGTGAATTTTTCTTGTGCGAAAAGCATAGAGCTACTCATCAGTACACATAAAATAATGAATTTCAATTTTGCCATTTTTTGGTCTTCTGTTTAATTTCAAATCTTGATATTGATTCAAAATTCTCATTAAACAATGATTTGTGGAATAGACCTGTATTTGAAATGGACAATTTGAATTTGAAGTGGACGAAGACAATCTTTAATTATTTGCCAACCATTCTATGAAAGCTGTAACTTTCAATTTTCCAACTACGATTTGTTCTGGAAATGGGATATTAAGATTGACAACAATTTTACGATTAAAATAATGTGAAGCATCTTTTACAGCTTTGCGATTGACCAAAAACTGGCGATTGGCTCTGAAAAATATAGGACTAAATTGTTTCTCCAAAATATCTAATTTTTGGTTGAGTAGATGTTTGCTTTGATCAAAAGTATAGGCATACACGTTATCATCTTCTATATGAAATAAGGCAATTTTATTGGCATCTAAAGGGATAATTTTATCGGCTTGTTGAATAATAATAGAAGGGTTTCGGTTAGGATTAAGTTGATTTTTGATAAGACTCATTAAGTCCGAAAATTCATTTTCCTGTTTTGTATTTTTACCTTTTAGTAAGTAGAATTTTTCAATGGCTTTGCCAACACTTTGTTTTGAGAAAGGCTTTAATAGATAATCAATTCCAACAGCTTTGAAGGCTTCCAGAGCGTATTGATTATAGGCAGTACAAAAAATTATGGGTACTGAAATCTGCAGTTTTTCAAAAATTTCAAAACTCAAACCATCACCCAATTCTATGTCCGAAAATATTAAATCAATTTCTGGTTTTGTTTTAAAAAAATCAATCGCATCTTCAACCGAATGTAAAATAACTACAATTTCAAAATCTGGTTCAACTACATTTATCGTTTTGGCTAAGTCTTTTGCAGTTAGTTTTTCGTCTTCAATAATAACTATTTTCATACTTAAAGAAGGTTGATAAATACCATAAAAAGTTGCTCTGTTTTAATGACTTCAATCTCAAGATTGGCAAGCATCTTATAGCGTTGATTAAGATTTTCTAAACCAGTACCCGAATTTGTTTTAACCTTCTTTGGTATCAGATTATTCACTACTTTCAAACGCCCATCCTCTATCAATATTTGTATAAACAAAGGGTTTTTATCGCTTAAAGCATTGTGTTTGATTGCATTCTCGACTAAGGTCTGAACAGCATAAATCGGCACTTTTTTTTGTAATTCTATTTCAGGAATATCAATTTTACAATCGAAAGAATCGCCAAATCTTACTTTTTGTAATTCAATATAATCTTCTGTAAACTTTATAGAATCAGCCAAGACTACCAATTCACTATTTTTAGACTGAATAGAATACCTCAGAAACTCGGAAAGTCGTACTGTATAATCTTCTGCTTTTGCTGGGTTTTCGCTGATAAGCGATTTGAGCGTACTCAAAGCATTAAAAAGAAAATGAGGCTGTAATTGTTGTACAAGCATTAATCTCTGAGCTTCAAGATTATTGACTTTTAAACGCTCAATTTCTAACTCAGCACTACGCTTTTGAAATTGTAAAATAATTGAATTTGAAAGTATGATGATAATTGTGTTGATGCCTATTGCAGGAACTAAAGGATAAAAATTGATACCTTTGGGTAACAATTTAATGCCAAAAAATAAAATTACAAGGATATTAATAAACTGCAAAAACAAGGTCAGTAGATAACTAAAAATGTAACGTTTTAAAGAATTTGTTTCTTTAACTTTAGTTATAATGTAGATATTGATTAGCCAAAATGCTAAAACGATATAAGTTAGAAACACCCATAAAATAGCTACATTAGGAATACTTATTTTTTCAAGGATATATAATGGCGTACTTCCGATTATTCCTATTATCGGTGACGAGACAAACGCAGCCCTAAAAAGTTTCTCTTTCATAGAAACAAATTTAGAAATTCAGTCGGAATATTGGTTATAATGACAAAATGAAGTGGACAAAATTGTATTTAAACTGGACAAAAGCTTCTTTAAGTATGTTTAACCCATTTCTTACCATTTAAAAGCTTCTTTAAAATCCAAACCACAAACAAAACTGCCAAAACGCCCATTATCAGAGGAATCCAAAGTGATACTAAGGAAATGACAATAGAAAGGAAATTTTCAAACGTACTGAAAAATCCATTTCCTATACCACCTGTAAATTTGGTTGAGCCAAGTCGAATCAATGAAGTACCTGCTTGAATTGTGCCTGCCACTCCCCCACCAGCGAGTATTCCTAGACCCCATTGCAAGGTTGGATCGTTGATTTTCAAAAACTGAGTTGTAAGCAACGTACCTGCAACGACAGATGCAGGTAGGGCTATTGAATCCAAAATATTGTCAATAAATGTTATGTAATATGAAGCGATTTCGACAACTGAAGCAACCATCAAAACAATCGTTGTCGAATTACTTGTCATCCACTGGAAGTTTTCAGAGACTTCAACCATACCAAACTTTGCAGCCAAGTTTGAGACCAACAGTGGAATAAAAACCCTAAAGCCACTTCCGGCACTCAAAGCTACTCCAAGGAGCAATCCAGGCAACCAGCTTACCAATTCTTCCATTTCTTACAAAATATTCATGGTTTGCTCTTTGATTTTTTCGAGCTCATCTTTCATTTGCACCACCAATCGCTGAATGATGGCGTCGTTGGCTTTTGAGCCAATGGTGTTGATTTCTCGGCCTATTTCCTGAGCAATAAAATTAAGTTTTTTGCCATTTGAAAGCACTTCCAGCTCATTTTTGAAGTAGGTTAAATGATTTTTCAACCTTACTTTCTCTTCCGAAATATCAAATTTTTCTAAATAATAAATCAATTCCTGCTCAAAGCGATTTTTATCAAAATTCTCATTATTGATAAAATCAGCCATCGATTTCTCTATCCTCTCTCTGATTTGAGGCAATCTTTTAGGATCCTGCTCAATCACCAATTCCAAAAGACCTTCTATGATTTCAATATATTCCACAAATTTCACTTTGGTAATCTGCCCTTCCTGGAATCTGAATTCTTTACAGTTGGTTATCGCTTTGTTGATTACACTTACAATTATCTTCCATTCTTCTTCAGTTTCTTCGGAACTTACATTGGCGGTATTGTAGGCATTGGGCATCAGAGAAGCCATTCTGAGCACTTCAGTGGGTGAAGCATCAAAGCCAAATTCTTTTGCTGTCTGCATTAAATCCTTAAAATAAGCCTTAACCAAAGGACGGTTTATGGTGGTACCCGCAGCCTCCTCATCTTTTGGAACAATATTTAGCAGAAACTCCACTTTGCCTCTTTCAAGTTCTTTCTGAAGTAAATTTCTTACTTCTATTTCTCTGTTTGAAAATGCCCTTGGTAAACGACAATATGTGTCGGTAAATTTCGAATTCAAAGTTTTGATTTCTACAGAGATACCAATTTTGTCTGTTTCTATGGATGCCGAGCCAAAGCCGGTCATTGATTGAATCATATAGTGCTTTTACTTTTTTTGTAAAACTAGTCAATATTTCAGAAAGGGTTTTAAACCAAGCTTAAAAATTGTAATTTTGCAGGCTAATAATCAAATATATGGACGTTCTCAATCAAATAAGTCACAAAATTGCTCAAACCATTACCAAAATATATGGTGTAAACGAGGAGGTTACATTACAACCTACCCGAAAAGACTTTGAGGGAGATTACACTTTCGTATTTTTTGGTTTGGTAAAATCATTAAAAAAATCACCTCCGGAAATTGGAAATGCTTTAGGCACCTATCTTTTGGAAAATTTTGAAGACTTCGAAAGCTATAATGTTGTGCAGGGCTTTTTGAACCTGAAACTGAAAAATAGTTTTTGGCTAAATGTCTTTAAAAATGTGATTTCGGAAAATATCGAAAAAGAAATTCCTGAAAATGCACCGGCTGTAATGGTTGAATATTCCTCACCTAACACCAATAAACCGCTGCATTTGGGGCATTTAAGAAATAATTTTCTGGGATATTCTGTAGCTGAAATTCTGAAAGCTGCCGGATACAATGTAACCAAAGCATGCCTGGTTAATGACCGTGGTATCCATATTTGTAAGTCGATGATTGCCTATAGAAAATATGGAAATGGCGAAACTCCTGAATCAGGCGGACTGAAAGGTGACCATTTAGTGGGTAAATATTACGTGGAATTTGACAAAGCTTATAAAGCCGAAATTAATGAGTTGATTGGTCAGGGATTAACAGAAGATGAAGCTAAAAAGAAAGCACCAATCATGCTGGAGGCTCAGGAATTGTTGATAAAATGGGAACAAAATGATCCGGCAACCATAGATTTATGGAAAAAACTCAACGGATGGGTATATGAGGGATTTGGCGAAACTTACAAAACTATAGGGGTTAATTTTGATAGAACCTATTATGAATCAAATACTTATCTTTTGGGAAAAGATTTGGTAGAAGAGGGTCTCGCAAATGGTATTTTTTACAAAAAAGATGACAACAGTGTCTGGATTGACCTCACCGAAGAAGGTCTGGATCACAAACTGGTTTTGAGAGGGGATGGCACTTCTGTTTACATCACCCAGGATTTGGGCACTACTGACCTCAAATTCACAGACTTTCATTCCGAAAAATCGATTTGGGTGGTTGGAAATGAGCAGGATTATCATTTCAAAGTGCTATTTGCGATCATGAAAAAGCTAGGCAGAAGCTATGCAGGAGGCTGTTTTCATCTAAGTTATGGTATGGTGGATTTGCCATCAGGAAAAATGAAATCGAGAGAGGGAACTGTAGTAGATGCTGATGATCTGGTAGCTGAAATGATCGAAACAGCAGCAGTCTCGACCAAAGAAAAAGGCAAGATTGACGATTTTGAAAACGACGAAGCTCAAAAGCTTTTCAGAATGCTGGCATTGGGAGCCCTGAAATATTTCCTTTTAAAAGTTGAGCCTAAGAAAAGAATGCTCTTTAACCCAGAGGAATCTATTGATTTCCAGGGGAATACAGGACCATTTATTCAATATACCCATGCCCGTATCAAATCGATTCTGAGAAGAGCCAACATCACTGAAAATCAAAATATTGAGATTGCCGAGGGTAGCATTTTAAATAAAGAAGAGTTGGATTTGGTGTTTTTAATTAACCAATATCCTGATATCATACAGAAAGCCGCTGAAGAGTACTCCCCGGCAGTAATTGCCAACTATGTTTATGATCTGGCTAAAACATTTAACGGTTTCTATGCCCAGCATTCGGTTATCAATGAAACCGACGAAAGTATTAAAACTTTGAGACTGGCATTGGTCAAAAAAATAGCCCAAACCATCAAACATGGCATGGGCTTATTGGGTATCGATGTACCGGAGAAAATGTAATTTTAGTGCTCCAGAACGCTTAAAACCGGTGTAGTTGAGCTATTTACCACTTGCTCGGCTATACTTCCGAAAAGGAAACGCTGCATGCCTTTACGACCATGTGTGTACATCACAATAAGATCTATTTTTAATTTTTCGGCATATTGGATTATACCTCCGGGGATATTGTCATGGTGATAAATTTCAAAATCGAAATTTTGAATTTTATACTCTTTTTCTACTTCTTTTGCTCTGTCGTAAAGTTCTTTTCGGTCTTCGTCGTATTCACCGGCATCAATAAAAACAAAATGATTTTTGGTATTTTTCAAATTCAACAACTCCTGAGATTTTTCAATAAATCCGGTTTTTTCAAAGTCTGTTACAAAGAGTATTCTATCCAGTTTATCTAGCTGAGTATTTTCTTTCAAAACCAACACAGGGCAATCTGCTTTTCTGATAACATTTTGAGAATTGGTTCCCGACAGGTAGTCTTTCCACCCATTTGCTCCTTCTGAACCCATCACTATAAGGTCAGCCTCCTCACTTAAAATGGCAGGAATCAGTTGGTCAAAATCTTCTTTAACAATACCTTCAATTTCAACATCAGGATACCAATCTTTCCAACGTTGAATCTCTCTTTGAGCTTCCCCCCGCAATGATTCAAGGTACTCTACTGAGCTTTGGGTTGAGCTTTCAACAAGGGCAAAAGTAAGTTTTGGAAACCGTAACATTGTCATCAATTTCACTCTGGCATCGATCTTCGAAGCCAGCATTACTGCTACTGACATGGCCTTTTCAGCGGCAAGATTGAAATCGGTTGGCACTAAAATAGTTTTCATCTGATTATTTTTAATTAATCAAATCTAATTCATTTTCAGAAAAAAAATAATGATATAACTAAATTATTCAAATGACCCGTGACAGATAATAATCACTGACAAAGGAATTTACTTAGCTCTGATCGCAATCACAGGATCCATACGTGCGGCCTGGGTGGCCGGAATCATACCTGCAATTATTCCTATAACACTTGAAATTGTCAACCCGAAAATAATATTTCCGGATGAAAGAATAATATCCAGGCTACCTAATTGAATAAAACTGGCCAAATAAACCAATAATAAACCAAACAAGCCGCCGATAAGGCACAGGAATAAGGCTTCAAATAGAAATTGAAACAGAATAAAGAAGTTTTTGGCTCCCAGAGATTTTTGAATTCCAATGATATTGGTTCTTTCTTTGACAGAAACAAACATAATATTAGCGATTCCAAACCCGCCAATCAATAAAGAAAATAATCCAATCACAAATCCGCCAGCCCTCAATGAACCAAATATTGAGGTTAGGAAATTAGCCGCTGCATCAGGGCGATTCAAGGCAAAATTATCTTCATCTAAAGGTCTTAAACCTCTGACAGTACGCATTTTACCTCTGATTTCGTTTTCCAGCTTAACCATTTTGGCATCCGTTTCAAAAGCTTGCACCGAAATAGTTCCATAAAGATTACCTGAGCTGAACATCCTTTTATGTTTTACAAAAGGAATGTAAATTTTCTGATCTGGATTTCCACCAACATCAACCAGTTGTTTCCCTTTTTTTTCCTGCACACCTATCACCACGAAATTTTCACCTTTAATCTTGACAGGTTTTCCCAGAGGGTCTTCCTCTCCAAAGAGCACATCGGCAACTTCCCCACCCAAAACGGCCACATTACGACCAGATTCAATTTCGTTGGGAGAAAAATATCTTCCTGATAAAATCGGAACCTCAGTAATGAGATTAAAATCATAAGTAATACCCTGACAAAGCGAATTATAATTTGAGTTTTTATATTTTGCAGAAGCCAAATACCAGTCCATGATGGTTACTGCTCTGGCTGTTTCGAGATTCTCTTTCAAATATTTGTATTCAGAATATTTGGGTCTTGGTCTTCTGAAATAACGCCACCAGGGATATTCCCCGTCACCAAATTGCCATGGAAATTTTTCTACATATATTACCTTGTCACCAATGGAACTCAAACTATTCTTGATATTTGCTTCCAAAGAATCTACCATGGTATAAACACCGATTATCGAAAATATACCAATGGTTACACCTGATAAAGATAGAATAGTGCGAAGAAGATTAGATTTTAATGCCTGCCATGCAAATCTGAAGCTTTCGAAAGTCAATTTTATGAATAGCATACTGCCTGATTTTATATTTTGAGAGTTTAAAGTTGTAAAAAAATATGATATGATACCTTACAATTTTATTAATTAGGCAATTTGATTAATTTAACGGTGATTATCCATGACCGCTGGATTTCACAAAAACCAAAACCCTGATTTATGAAACTAAAATATTGGTCAATCACGCTGCTCATCATTTTTTTGGGCTCATGTAAAACACAAAAATCTTCGAAAAAAGATATTGAAGAAAAAAAAGATCTGTTTTCTCTTTTTGAAGAGGATCCCGACAACAAGACTTTCTATTCAGACAAGAAAGGAGTGCTTGGAAAAAAAGGAATGGTGGCATCGGCTCATCACGAAGCCAGTCAAGCGGGTCTGGATATTCTCAAACAAGGTGGAAATGCAGTTGACGCTGCCGTTGCCACACATTTTGCACTAGCTGTGGTTTTCCCATTTGCAGGAAATCTTGGAGGAGGCGGGTTTGCTGTAATCAGAGAAAATAACGGAAAAGCATTTACACTTGATTTTAGAGAAAAAGCACCTCTGAAAGCTCATCGTGACATGTATCTGGATTCTGCTGGAAACGTCATAAATGGACTAAGTTTGAAAGGCCACCTTGCATCAGGCGTTCCGGGATCGGTTGATGGCATGGTTGAAATGCACCAAAAACATGGAAAATTACCCTGGGCAAAACTCCTCGAGCCCGCCATAAAACTTGCAAAAGAAGGTGTTGTTTTAACTGAAAGAGAAGCATTGGGACTCAATAATAATGTTCAGGTATTTGAAGAAGTAAACGGAAAAGATTCACCTTATTTTAAAAAACCGGATGGCACAAAATGGGTAAAAGGGGATATTTTGATTCAAAAAGACCTTGCTGCAACCCTTGAAGAAATCCAGAAACACAAGAGAGAAGGATTTTATTCCGGAAAAGTTGCGGATCAGTTAGTACATGAAATGAAAAAAGGCGGAGGAATAATTTCATTGGAAGATTTGAAAAAGTACCATTCGGCGTGGAGAGCTCCGATGGAGGCTAAATACAAAAATTTTAATATCATCACTATGCCACCTTCCTCAAGCGGGGGGGTGGCTTTAATACAACTTTTGCGATTCACCGAGCCATTTCCACTACAGAAATGGGGGTGGAATTCGGAGAAAACCGTTCAAGTCATGATAGAGGCTGAAAGGCGGGTTTATGCTGACCGGGCAAAATGGATGGGCGACATGGACTTTGTGAAAGTACCAATGGAAGAACTTACCAGCTACAAATATTTGAGAGATAGATGGAGTACTTTTGACAGTTTAAAAGCTACAAAAAGTTCCGATATTTCAGGGGGATTGGTTCCGGGTTATGAGTCTGATGAGACTACGCACTATTCTGTGGTAGATGGCGACGGAAATGCCGTTTCAATCACCACCACCCTCAATGGTGCTTACGGTAGCAAGGTGATAGTGCAGGGAGCAGGATTTTTGATGAATAATGAAATGGATGACTTTAGTATCAAAGCCGGAGTACCCAATATGTTTGGATTGATTGGAAATAAAGCCAATGAAATAGTTCCGGAAAAACGTATGCTGAGTTCAATGACACCCACTATAGTAGAGAAAGACGGAAAACTTCTGATGGTGGTGGGCACACCCGGAGGAAGTACTATCATAACCTCAGTTTATCAGACTATTTTGAATGTTACAGACCATAAAATGAGTATGCAACAGGCAGTAAATGCCCTGAAGTTTCACCATCAATGGTTACCTGACCGAACAGTTTTTGAGCCTAATGCCCTTACTGAAAATGCTCTGAAAGGGCTACGAAATAAAGGTTTTGAAATAGACCAGCAAAAAGGTACTCTCGGAAGAATGGACTGTATCATGGTACATCCTGATGGCACCCTGGAAGGAGCCTCTGACCCGAGGGCTGACAATACAAGTTTGGGTTTTTGAAAAATTATTTCAAAAGTCCTTCATAATGCACTATTTTACCGTTAGAATCTGTTCCTGAAACAGTTACATAATAGCTTCTGGATAAATCAGAGTTGAAAAATTCGATATGAGCTTTTCCTTCAGCATTGGTTTTGAGTTCAGGATTCCAATACAAGGTAACTCTGCGGTCGGGCTTAACAGGAACTGGTTTTTTGGTATAATTTGGCATCCAAATATTTTTCCCGAAGCCTAAACCCATCCATTTGGCAGTTTTAGGATTCTCAAAAACCTTTTCGATGTTTTTGCCTTTCTGTGTTAAGATATGAATCACAGGTTTGTCTTCTCCTGAAAATCTGGCCAGCTTTTCTTTTTTAGTAATCAAATCGACCAATATGATGTCGTCTGATTTTAAAACTTTAATAAATTTTGAAGGGATAAACTTGCCATCGACCATAAGTTTCATTTCCGATTCAGAAAGCTCCGAAAGATTTTCCTTTATCAATTCGGCTGCACTGTTGTATTTTTTGCTTAACTCCTCCACTACAACGAGTTCCTTATCGGCTTCCCAATTATAAGGCTTGCGGCGGTAATCATTTCTTACATCCAATCCTTTTTTACCTTTTATTACCACTTCTTTAAGTTCAACACTTTTTTGAACCGGTACTTTGGCCGTGGTGGTGCCTGGTTTGGCAGTTGTTCCAGGTTTTACGGGAGTAGTTCCAGTCTTTGTTGTTGCCGGTTTGGTAACTGGCAGGGTAGTTTTTGTAGCAACTTGATTTTCAGTTAAAACCAACATAGTTGAATCAACAACCGGCTTGATAGTCAACCATTTGTTGGAATCTACCATTCCCAATATTTTTACAGAATCAATCCAGGGGCCGGACACGGTAAAATGGCCAAGTGAATCGGATGTAACTTCCTGAGCACTTAAGGAGGCTTTATCCATTATAAACAAATCGACTTTCTGATTTTTCAATAATGAATCACCCATAGAAACTATTCCTTCAAACTTCAAAGCAGTTTCTATTTCTTCTTTCGGGCGTGCATCAAAAGAAGTTTTTCGACCCTCAAAAGTCAACATTATGATATCAAAATTGTTTTTCGAGACTGTTTTGGGCAATTTTAAAAGGGTATCCAATTGAGATATTTTTTGTACCAAATCGGAGTTGACCTGGATATAATTATACATATCTGAATTTTCTGCGGCAAAAGCTTTACTCAATGCAGCATCCCGTACTGACACTGAAAGATTAGCGTTTTTAATGGGTGCACTTCCATCCTTCAATAAAAGATCAAATTCAACTTTACCTTTTGGAATAAGCTGTTTTTTAACTTTCTCAAAGCTTATTTTTGGTTTATTCCCTTTTTGATAATAAACCAGCCTTTTGTTTAAAATCTTATTATTTTGGTCAAAAAGAAGTATCTCAATTACACCATCATCTTCAACAATTACGTCTCCAATTACAAATTTGTAAACCGAATTTTGTGTTTCAAAAGGAATATTAAGAAGCTCATTTCCTCTTTGGTGAGCATAAATCCTTAATTTTTCGGGTTCATTTTTATTGGAATGTATATTTATCAGAATTCCTTCACTAAAAACTACATTATCTGCCGAAATCACAAAACCTTCCTGCATAACTGCCGGTAGAGCCACTTCTTTCTTGGATTTTCCATAATCAAAAATCGCCTTGTATGATTTATTGTAATCGGGTTTTAAGAAAAAAGTACCCATTCCTTTATATCCGTTATAAAAATAGGCGACTTCCTTACCTGACTGATCTACCACTATACCTTCAAATCCTTTGGGAATACTATCGGTTTGGTTAAATCTGAAGGCAATTTTACAATCTAAACCTGCAACAAGATTACCGCCTTCGGGAAAGAATTCAAGCAGAGGCCGGTTATTTTTAGTAATTAATTTCTTTTCAGGAACGGGTATTCTGGAAATGACTTTTAAAGGCTTTTTGAAATAAAAATCTTCTCCATCGGCTTCAATCAGTTTTGTGTTCGATTCCAAACTATAAACTCCCAGGCCGGCAGTTTTAGGCAACACCATCTGCATTGTGGTGATACCCTTATTCAAGTATAATTTATGAAATCTGATAAGCTTGTTTTCAGGATTTTTTAAGGAAACATTCAAAACCCCTGACTTATTTGATTCTTTATGAGTAGCTGCATCTAATACATATGCTTTAAACCAGATGGTATCACCCGGGAAATAAGTATCACGGTCAGTATGAATAAATACTTTTTCTGAATTAAAAATATTTTGGCCAAAAGCACCTGTCCATATCAAAAGGAAAAATGCTAATAATTTAGTTTTTTGCATATTAGGAAAATCGATTTCTAGAAAGCAATTGTTTTCACAACGAATAATAGAATAAAAATAATGCCAATAATTGAATCAAACTGACATTTTAAACAATTATTGAATTTAAATTTCGCCAAAAAGAATTATTTCAATAATAATAATTCACAAAAAAACCTCCAAAAGGAGGTTCTCTATGAAATATTGAAATTTTTATCAATTGGCTTGCGATTGTTCAGTTTCTTCAGCTTTTTCTTCCTGCGGCTGAGCTACCGGTTCATCATCTTTTTTATTCATAAACTCCTGATAAGAAGTCTCTTTCTCAAAAGGCCTTTTACCAATAAGTTCTTCAAGATCATGCTGATAAATAATCTCACGTTTTAGAAGTTCTTTAGCGAGTATATCCAGTTTGTCGCGTTTTTCGACCAACAATTCTTTGGTTGTAGTATAAGCAATATCAATCAGTTTTTTAACTTCTTCGTCAATCAACTGGGCAGTTTGATCAGAATATGGCTTAGTGAAAGAATATTCGTTCTGACCTTTAGAATCATAAAACGAAACGTTTCCGATTTTATCATTCATACCATAAATAGTTACCATACTGTAGGCCATTTTGGTGATTTTTTCAAGGTCGCTCAGGGCACCTGTCGATATTTTCCCAAAAACCACTTCTTCTGCAGCTCTACCACCCAACGACATACACATTTCATCAAAAAGCTGCTCTGTACGATACAAATACTGCTCCCTAGGCAGATATTGGGCATAACCCAGAGCCGCAATTCCTCTCGGCACGATACTCACTTTTACCAATGGATTGGCATGCTCTAAAAACCAACCTGTG
Organism: Cytophagaceae bacterium; assembly: GCA_016722655.1. NCBI lineage: Bacteria > Pseudomonadati > Bacteroidota > Cytophagia > Cytophagales > Cytophagaceae > Cytophagaceae bacterium. The sequence continues at coordinate 2,525,544 of JADKIR010000004.1, read as the reverse complement.
ATGGCGTGTCCGGCTTCATGGAAAGCCACAATTTCTTTTTCTTCAGGGGAAATTAGTTTATTTTTCTTTTCAAGTCCACCAATTTCACGGTCTATGGCATCCTGAAAATCTTTCATTTCTACCTGTTTTTTGCCTCTACGTGCAGCCAAAAGGGCAGCTTCGTTACATACGTTGGCAATTTCGGCACCGGCAAAACCTGGTGTTTGTGCGGCAAGTTTCTTAGGATCAACTTCTTCGGCGGTTTTTACCGGCTTAAGGTGAACTTTAAATATCGCCTCGCGACCATTGATATCAGGGACATCTACACTTATCTGGCGGTCAAAACGACCCGGACGAAGTAATGCAGGATCCAAAACGTCAGGACGGTTAGTTGCAGCAAGAATTATGATTCCGGAATCAGAACCAAACCCATCCATTTCGACCAAAAGCGAGTTCAATGTATTTTCACGCTCATCGTTACCACCAGGCATTGCACCTTTTCCACGGCTACGACCTACAGCGTCAATTTCATCTATAAAAATAATACAAGGTGCTTTTTCCTTCGCTTGTTTGAAAAGGTCACGCACACGTGCTGCACCTACTCCCACAAACATTTCAACAAAATCAGAACCTGAAAGTGAGAAAAACGGAACTGAGGCTTCACCTGCTACTGCCTTTGCCATCAGGGTTTTACCTGTTCCCGGAGGGCCTACAAGCAAGGCTCCTTTTGGTATTTTTCCACCCAACTCAGTGTATTTGCCCGGTTTTTTCAAAAACTCAACAATCTCTGTTAACTCTTCTTTGGCTTCATCCAGACCTGCTACATCCACAAATGTGATTTTAACTTTATTGTCGGCATCAAAAAGAGCTGCTTTCGATTTCCCAATATTGAAGAGTGCCCCACCCGGGCCACCTCCTGACATACGGGTCATTACAAAATACATCAAACCAAAAAAGAAAATCAAAGGAAACCACTGCCAGAAAATACTCATATAGTCTGACCTGCTTACGGTTTCAGGATATAATCTTGATTTTACGTCATCAGGTAATGTTGATTTCTCCAGAAAATGCGTGTATTCATTCATAAACGAATCTTCCGAAATGATATCAACTTTTAAATGGGGGCCTGTTGAGAACTTATTTTGACCCAAACTTTTGGTATATTCGGCTTTTTGAAGAGCCTGGGGAGTTAGGTTTATCTCCAGTGCATTGGTACCTTTTACAATAGAAACTTTGTCCACGTCACCTTTACTTACCATTTTTTCAAATGATTTGTAAGAAACAGAACCCAGCTTGGTAGAACCATTGATAAATAGCAACCCAATAATAGCGAAAATTAAACCAGCAATGACCCACCCTTGTATTCCACCGGGATTAGGGTTAATTTTTTTTCTCGGTTGAGGAATATTGTTGTTATCTGACATTATAAATAGTTAAAAATTTTAATCATCTGTTATAAAGGCACTCTTGATGCCACCAAAGTATCGCCGTAATACGAAAAATCTGCATCGCCCCAGAGGGATTCGATATCATAAAATTCTCTGCGGTCTTTTTTAAATACATGAACCACCACGTCAATATAATCCAGAAGAATCCATTCTTTATTTTGAATCCCCTCTTTGTGCCATGGAAGTTCTTTTGCTGATTTTACCACTTCCTCCTCAACCGATCCCGCAACAGCGTCAATCTGTGTGTCGGAGTTTCCTGAACATATAACAAAAAAATCGGTAATTGTTCCCGGAATTTTTCTCAGATCAAGCTTTACAATATCAAATCCTTTTTTTTCCTGCATTCCGTGAATTACAAAATCGCAAAGCTGTTCACTCGAAATATTCTTAGTTTTTTTCATTCAAATCATTAATAGTTAAATTTGCGAGCGGTGGGCAGAAATATTCTAATATTCCCACATCACAGATTTTTTTTAAAACGCTAAATTAATTCATTTTGCTCAAAATTCGACCCAAAACTTTTTTTGTCGGGAAAAATGTAATTTTCCTGCCATCTTGTCATTCTACCAACGATATAGCGAGTGAAATAATTCAAAATTCTGAGTTTATTGACGGAACTGTCATACTTACCGATTTGCAAACTCAGGGAAAAGGCCAGAGAGGAAATATTTGGGAAAGTAGTTCTGAAATGAACATTTTGATGAGCTTAATGTTGCAAACAGACTTCTTAACCCTTAATAATCAATACGATCTGAGTATTTGCACTGCTTTATCAGTCATAGAGTCACTTTCAGAAATTATACCTGGCGGTGACCTGAAAATCAAATGGCCAAATGATATTTTTTACAAAAATCAAAAATTAGGTGGTATCCTGATTGAAAACAGTCTTTCGGGAAATAGGATGGACAAATCAATAGTTGGGATTGGGATAAATATTAATCAAACGGTTTTTGAAAACCCCAGAGCTACCTCAATGGCAAAAATTTTAGAAAAAGTCCTTGATCGGGGTACAATTATTGAAAAAATTTTGGAACATTTCGAAAAGAATGTTTTGGCATTAAAAAGCGGGCATTTTGAAAAGTTAAAGTTCAGCTATTTAAATCACCTTTTAAGATTCAGGAAATCAGGATTTTACAAAGCAAATGAAATAGTTTTTGAAGGAATAATTGATGATGTTGCACGTAACGGACTTTTAAAAATAAATGTAGAAAATCAAGAAAAATATTACAATATCAAGGAATTAGAATACATTTTTTAGGAATCGGGCTTCAAGTCTTTGAACCCTTCACCGAAAAGATATTTTTGTACAACCGAAGAATTAAAATCTATGACCTTATTAAAAGAAAAACTAAGGCTGGCCGAAAGATCTGACAATAAAGGCTGGAAAAAATGGGGTCCTTATTTATCAGAAAGACAATGGGGTACCGTAAGGGAAGACTATAGCATATATGGTGACGCCTGGAACTACTTCAGCCATGACATGGCTCGTTCACGTGCTTACAGATGGGGGGAAGACGGAATTGGGGGAATCTCTGATAATAAACAACATATATGCCTGGCACTGGCTTTCTGGAACCACAAAGATGACATTCTTAAAGAAAGACTTTTTGGGCTTACCAACAATGAAGGCAATCATGGTGAAGATGTAAAAGAGCTGTATTATTATCTCGACAGCACGCCTACACATTCCTACATGAAAATGCTGTACAAATATCCTATTGGTGAATTTCCTTATGACCAATTGGTAAAAGCCAACAAAGAAAGAGGAATCGATGCCCTTGAATATGAACTGGTGGATACCGGCATTTTCGAAGATGATAATTATTTTGATATTTTTATCGAATATGCAAAAAAAGACATCAATGATATTTATGTAAAAGTTTCTGCTCACAACCGGAGCAATCATAATGCCCCGCTTACTGTTTTGCCCACAGTATGGTTCAGAAATACCTGGGATTGGGGTTACGATGAATATGAAGAAAAACCGATTCTAAAAGCCATTAATGATCAAAAAATAGAAGTGAAACACCGCTTGTTTGATCCTATGTGGGTGTATTTCAAAGAAGCCGACGAGCTGATCTTTTGTGAAAATGAAACCAATCTTGAAAAAGTATTTGGAAAAGATAACGAAAGTGAGTTTTTGAAAGATGGAATAAACGAATACATTATTAATGGCAAAAAAGATGCTGTAAATAAATATTTGAGCGGCACTAAAATGTCGGCTAAATATTCCAAAATCATCAAAGTAGGCTCATCAGTCGAATATTATTTTAGATTCTGTGATCAGGAAAATCTGGAAAATCCACTGCAGGACGCTGAAGAAACTTTCGAAACCGCAAAAAAAGATGCGGATGATTTTTATGCTTTTGTACAAAAAGACATAAAATCAGAAGAAGAAAAGGCCATACAAAGGCAGGCATTCGCAGGAATGATGTGGAGTAAGCAATTTTATTATTACAACATAGACCAGTGGATGAACGGTGACCCAAAAATGCCGTTTGAGTTCAGAGGAAGGGCATTTGAGCGAAATTCTCCCTGGAAGCATGCCTACATGGCCAATATACTTTCGATGCCCGATAAATGGGAATATCCCTGGTTTGCGGCATGGGATTTGGCGTTTCATACGGCTACTTTGGCCCGCATTGACCCCGATTTTGCAAAAAGGCAATTGGCGGTAGTTTTAAGAGAATATTATATGCACCCCAACGGCCAGATTCCGGCCTATGAGTGGAATTTTTCGGACGTAAACCCACCCGTACACGCCTGGGCGACCTGGAAAGTATATGAAACCGACAAAGAGATGAACGGTGGAGTGGGAGACGTGAAGTTTCTGGAAAGGATTTTTCATAAGCTACTTCTCAATTTTACCTGGTGGGTCAACCAAAAAGACGAAGATGGCAATAATATTTTTGGCGGAGGGTTCCTTGGACTGGATAACATCGGGGTTTTTGACCGCAATGCTCAGATTCCCGGGCTCAAACTTCAACAAGCCGACGCCACCGGTTGGATGGCCATTTATACGCTGAATATGCTGAAAATCGCCTGTGAGATTTCACTGGAAAGGCCAGCTTATCAGGACATGGCCTCCAAGTTTTTTGAACATTTTCTGTACATTGCAGCTGCCATCAATCAACCCATCAGCGAGTCAAATATGGGGCTTTGGGACGAAGAAGATCAGTTTTATTATGACAAAATATATACCCCCGACGCCCATACTTTATTCCTGAAAATCAGGTCATTGGTAGGATTGATTCCCCTTTGTGCGGTTGAGGTAATTGATGAGGAATTATTGAACAAACTTCCCGATTTTAAAAGACGACTGGAATGGATTCTGAAAAACCGCCCTGATCTGGCTTCATTGATTTCGAGATGGCATGAGCCCGGCAAAGGAGAAACGCATTTATTGTCACTTTTGAGGGGACACAGGATGCGTATGGTATTCAAAAAACTTTTTGATGAAAGTGAATTTTTGTCTGATTACGGTATAAGGTCACTGTCAAAATTCCATAAAGATTCTCCTTATCATTTTAATTTAAAAGGAGAAAATCTTAAAGTGGAATATACGCCAGGTGAGTCAGACCTTACAATTATGGGTGGAAATTCCAACTGGCGTGGGCCGGTGTGGTTTCCACTTAATTATTTAATAATAAATTCCTTACATAAATATTCCCAATATTATGGTGAGGATTATGAGGTAGAATATCCGACCAATTCGGGGCAAATCGTAACTATTAAGGAAGCTGCTACAGAAATTTCAAAAAGGCTTGTAAACCTTTTCAAAAAAGACAAATCAGCAAAAATGCCATTTAATGGTGAGGAAAAAACCTTCAATGAAAGCCCTCATTTCAAAGATTACTATTTGTTCTTCGAGTATTTTCATGGTGACAATGGCCGTGGGCTGGGTGCTGCCCACCAAACCGGCTGGACGGGTCTGGTGGCAGATTTGATTCAGGAAGTAAATCAGGAATAACAAAAATTTGAAAGATTTTGTATCTTGAAAATTATTTAAGAGAACTTGAGATATTACTTAATTCTGTTTTTTTGCTTGCCAACAATCTGCGTTGCTCAGATTCAGTCTGCACGTGGTGCTATTTTAAGAGGTGATATCAAAAAAAAAGAAATTGCTATCGTTTTTACCGGGCATGAATTTGCGGATGGTGGGAAATTTATTTCGAAAACTTTGAAAGAGGAAAAAATCAAAGCTTCGTTCTTTTTTACCGGAGATTTTTATAGAAATGGAAATTTCGGAAGCCTTATCAAAAAACTCAAAAAATCAGGTCACTATCTGGGAGCACATTCTGATAAACATCTGCTTTATTGTTCCTGGGAAAATCGGGATAGTCTTTTGGTTTCAAAAGAAGAGTTTCTGAGCGATTTGAATAAAAATTATGGAAAAATGGCCCGATTTGGCATCAAAAAATCTGAAGCAAAGTATTTCTTACCTCCATATGAATGGTACAACGACACAATCTCAAAATGGACAGAAGAATCAGGCTTAAAATTGATAAATTTCACCTCGGGTACACTTTCTAATACTGATTATACTACACCCGACTTGAAAAACTATAGAAACTCAGAAGTCATTTATAACAGTATAATTGATTATGAAAGAAAAAATACCCTCAACGGCTTCATTTTACTTATACACATCGGCACCGCACCCGAGCGAACTGATAAATTTTATTTAAGGCTTCCGGAATTAATAAAGGATTTGAAGGGAAAGGGGTATGAGTTTAGTAGGGTGGATGAATTATTAGAAAAGTAGAAATTTTATATATTTGTTAAATCAAAACTTAAATCCCTGAAGCACATGGAATTAAATGATTTATCCTATATAGTTAGAGGAGCGATTTTTACTGTTTTCAAAGAAATGGGACCGGGCCTTCTGGAATCAGTATATGAAGCAGCACTTATACTTGAATTAAAAAACCTGGGCATAAAGGTCAAAAGCCAAGTCAATATCCCTGTATTTTACAAAAATGAGAGACTAGGATTGGGTTTTAAAATGGATATTCTGGTTGAAGACCAGATTATTATAGAAGTCAAATCAGTTGAAATGTTGATTAATGTACACAAAAAACAACTGCTTAATTACCTTAAGCTTTCTGATAAACGACTGGGGTTTTTAGTAAACTTTAATGTTGATTCTTTAAGAGATAAAGAGAGTCTCGTAAGGATTATCAACTAAATTTTTGCTCACATAATACCACGAAAAACTTCTGTGCAATTCCATGACTTCTGTGCGAAAAAAACAGCTCACAGAATACTCAGAATACCTCGGAAAACTTCTGTGCAATTCCGTGACTTCAGTGCGAAAAAACAGCTCACAGAATACACAGAATACCACGAAAAACTTCTGTGCAATTCCGTGACTTCTGTGCGAAAAAAAACAGCTCACAGAATACACAGAATACAACGGAAAACTTCTGTGCAATTCCTTGACTTCCGTGCGAAAAATATAGCTCACAGAATACACAGAATACCGCAGAAAAGATCTGTGCAATCTTGAATACTTTGCGAAAAAAATCACCCAAACAATCCCCCAACCTGAGGCTCTACAAAAATCTTTTTGTCAGTAATAAATCGCCGGTTTTCATCCAAAAATTCGGTAAACATTTCCATGTAGTGGAGTTGGAGGCTGAAGTCGTAATTCTCAAGTGAATACACCTCATGCTTAATGGTTTCAAAATCATAAATAATGTATTCCATTTGAGAGAACCCTTTGTCTTTCAGTGCATAGAGATACAGATTCTGAAAATTGGTCTTGTATTTACTTTCTTTATAACTGGAAGTCGTTTTGATATCAATCACCCTCCCCTCGCCTGCCACATCGGCAAAACCGTAAAACTGAACATCAGCGTGGTTAAATTTAACGGCCAACTGAGAAACGAAGTTTTTGGGCAGCATTTCTTTTACTCTGAAGATAACTTCTAAATCAAAATCGCTTTTTTTATCTTTCAAAACTGCATCCTCAAAACTTGTTCCCCTTCTGAATTTCATCAAAGTTTGTTCATCAAAATCTGAAACACGGTTGATTCTGTTTAAAAGAGCACTGCGATGCTCAAGAGATGGGTTAGAAAGGAATTTTGCAAACTCATTGAGTAAGGTCGGATAAACCCGGTACCTGATGTCAGCCATTTTTTGCCAGGTTTTCGAGTTCTTCTTTTTGACGAAGATGGTGCCTGGTATGCATTTCAAGATTTTGGTACCATTCTGCTGCATTGAGCCATCCCAAAACTGGATGCAGGGTCTTATATTCGCCGGGATCCTGATTTAAAGGTTCAACCATCAGTTTTGCAGAATTTATAATCTCCTCAATTTCAGAAATATAAGCCGATTTGTCCCTCCCAACAATTTCAAGAGCATTCAATCCTGCCGGAACCTTAAATTTCATTGGCGGAAATCCCCCATATTTAAAAACATTTTCACCTGCAGCATTTTTTTCACCTCCTAGTTGACCGTTTCTCTGTTCCATACACCTTTTGGTATTGGCAAGGAAAAACTTCTTTCCGCTCAGACATACGTGCTCATACATTTGAGCCAAAGACCAGGTTTCAGGTGAAGATTTGTAAATAAAATCCTCATCAGAGTATTCCAAAAGACCATTTCTGTAAATTGCAAAAAGAGCCTCAGTTTTTGCAAAAATTTCATTTAGATTATTTTTATTCATAGGTTCAATCAGAAAAATCTTCTGAAATAGTAAAGGTTAAGCTCCAATATTCTACAGGGTTATGAGTCAGGGGGTTTATGGCTTCAACGGATTTGAGATAAATTATGATCATGGTAGCTGACGAAAGCTCGGCTTTCCCGTAAAACATCTGTACCACCCCATCTTCAGAATCATCCAACGGTTCTTTATCAAGCATCTTCATCAATCTGGAATCTGATGTGATATATTTTGAAAGCGTTTCTATGGCTTTTAATCCTTCTTTTTTGGTTTTATAGTAACCATAAGCGGCTTCATATACTTTGTATGAGTCAAAATCGTCGGTAATTTCATCATAAATATAACAGCTGTCGGCCAAAGGGATAGAAATCTTAGTGCTATAATTTTTAAATTCATTATTCTCCGAAAATGACTTTACTTCACCCATCACATTTTCAAAATCTTTCGGGCTATCAGCTATTAGTTTTTGTAAAATTGAACCAAAATTCATTGGCGTTTTATCTGGCAAAACCTTATTCTGAGCTATTACTGAGTTTTGTAATAATAAATACAAAATCAAAAGTTTCTTTATGTCCATTTTATTGTAAATATTTTCAAAGTCTTACTTGTATCATTTCACTAGGTTCGCTTTCATTTTGAACCCTGTCCAATGCCGTAATTGCATAATGATAAGTCTTTCCTGATACTGCCTTTTCATCGGTAAAACGTAATTCTCCGAAATTTCTGAAAATTTTCAGAATGTTTTTTGGATCCTTATAATTTGTGGTTTTACCATAATCAAACCTATATATCACAAAACTCTTAGCTTCATTTTCGGAGGAATTTTCCTGAGTTACATTCCAGCTAATTGTCGGCTTCCCATCTTTATTAAAAGTGAGCTTCACATCTATCGGTTTTAATGGAGGCACATCGTCTTTCCAGGCTACCAATGGTTGCAAAGCAGGATATTGATAGGCAGTTTTGATAGAATCTGAAATTGATAATTTGTTCTTTTTCAGCCAGTTGGCACTATAAAAAATACTTCCACTCACTTCTTCAACATTTCTAACAGCAGCAATCTGTTTGGGAATCTGGCGGACATCAGACCATCCGGCGTCTTTTGAATCAGCTCCTGCTTTATAGATTGCATGACCAACGAAAAGATTACATTTCACATTTGTCCCGGCCCACCAATCAAGAAGTGGCTGAAAAGGGACTTTTGGGTGCTCAAAAGCAAAATAAATCTGGGGAGCTATATAGTCGATCCAACCTTCTTTGGCCCATTTTCTTGTGTCAGCAAACAGTTCATCATACGATTGCCCGCCTTGGGTGGGAGAACCCTGAGGATCCACGGACTTATTTCTCCAGATACCAAAGGGGCTGATACCAAACTTCACCCATTTTTTTTCAGAATTGATGGCATCCGAAATCTGTTTAACCAAAATATTGACATTGTCTCTTCTCCAGTCACCCAAATCTGAGATTCCACGGTTATAGTTTTTAAAGGCTTCATTATCGTCAAAAACCTGACCAGCAACAGGATAAGGGTAAAAATAATCATCAAAATGTATTCCATCGATATCATAATGCCTGACCACATTTACTATAAGCTGAGTAATATATTCCCGCACTTGCGGAAGACCAAAATTATAGATTTTATGCCCATCATAGGCAATAAACCACTCAGGATGCTTAATTGTAATATGATTAGCATCAATAGATTTGGCATTGCGGTACTGTCCGCGGTTAAGATTAAACCAGGCATGAAATTCCATATTTCGGCTGTGTGCCTCTTCGATCATAAATCGCATGGGATCATAAAATGGCTCGGGGGCTTTGCCCTGAGTGCCGGTTAACCACTCAGACCAGGGCTCCAGGCTGCGTGCATAAAATGCATCAGAAGCGGGACGTACTTGTACAAAAACAGCATTTAATCCCAATTGAGACTGAAAATCAAGCATTTCCGAAAATTCTTGTTGTTGCTTATCGGAACTCAGCCCTTTAGCCGATGGCCAATCTATATTTTCGATGGTGGCAATCCAGACGCCACGCATTTCTCTTTTGGGTAGAAGTGATTTATCAACATTTGAAACATTTGTGGAGGGTGAAGGCAATTTTTTGGTACATTGAATCATTAAAATACTCAAAAAAAACAGCACCACTATCTTAAATCTCATATAGGGCTTTTTAGAATTTCCAAAATTAAAACTTTCTTCTCAAAATAAATCACAAGTCCCAATCATTCTATTTTTCGGCTTTCGCTTTTTCAATTAAAAAAAAATTTGTGTGTATTTTTAAGTATAAAACAAACCCGGAATCTTTCAAATCGTTGTCTATTATTTTGCACAAAAAACACATTTAGACACAAAAAAATACTAGTTTTTGACCTATAAATTATCACTTTACTGTATTTCAAGCCAAAATTTTACTTAATTTTTGCTACTTTTGCATGTTTTTTAAGGGTTTCAAAAAAATACAATTAAAATGCTTTTAAGTGAACAGGAGATTTTAAGAAGGCAGAAGAGGGAAGAATTGATGAAAATGGGTATCAATCCTTATCCGGCAGAAGGATTTACTACCAATACCACCATCAGAGATATTTTAAAACATTGGAAACACAATAAGTTTGATTTCAAAGATGTATCGGTTGCAGGCCGATTGATGAGTTTCAGGATCATGGGCTCGGCTTCATTTGTCGAAATACAGGACGAAACCGCCAGAATTCAGTTGTATTTCCGTCGTGATGACCTTTGTCCTGATGAGGACAAAACCCTTTATAATACTGTATTCAAAAAACTTTTGGATATTGGAGATATCGTGGGCATCAACGGTTTTTGTTTCGAAACCCAAACCGGGGAAATCTCTATCCATGTAAAATCATTTACGCTATTAAGTAAGTCGCTGCGTCCGCTTCCAATTGTAAAAAGGGACGACGACGGCAATATTCATGACGGTTTTACTGACCCTGAGCAGCGTTTCAGAATGCGTTATGTGGACCTTATTGTGAATCCTGACAACCGTGAGATTTTTGTAAAAAGGGCAAAAATAATTTCTACCATGCGTAGGATATTTGATGATAAAGGCTGGCTGGAAGTTGAGACACCAATTCTTCAACCTATTCATGGAGGAGCAGCGGCCAGACCTTTCAAGACGCACCACAATACATTGGATATGCCATTGTTTATGCGTATTGCCAACGAATTGTATCTCAAAAGACTGATTGTCGGTGGATTTGACGGGGTGTATGAATTTGGGAAAATGTTCCGTAACGAAGGCATGGACCGCACGCATAACCCGGAGTTTACATCATTAGAATTCTACATTGCCTACAAAGACTACAACTGGATGATGAGTCTGACCGAGGAATTGCTCGAAAAAGTTGCTGTTGCCGTAAATGAAGATACAAAAGTGACTTTCGCGGGAAATGTGATCGACTTTGCGGGTCCTTATCCTAGACTTTCGATCATTGAAGCCATTGAAAAATATACAGGCATAAACGTAGATGCCTCTTCTGAAGCGGAATTGCGTACAAAATGCAAAGAATGGGGCATGGAAGTGGACGATACTATGGGTAAAGCCAAGTTGATTGATGAGATTTTCGGAGAAAAAGTGGAAGACCATCTCATTCAGCCGACTTTCATCATCGATTACCCGGTTGAGATGTCGCCACTGACCAAAAAACACCGTTCAAAAGCCGGAGTGGTGGAGCGTTTTGAGCTGTTTATAAATGGAAAAGAGGTGGCCAACGCTTATTCAGAATTAAACGACCCAATAGATCAAAGAGAGCGTTTTGAGGAGCAGCTTCGCCTGGCTGAGCGTGGTGACGAAGAGGCTATGGCCATGGACGAGGACTTTATCAGAGCACTGGAATATGGTATGCCACCGACAGCCGGTATAGGTATTGGTATTGATCGTCTCACGATGATGATGACCAATAATCAGAGTATTCAGGAGGTTCTGTTCTTCCCGCAAATGAGGCCTGAGAAAAAAGTAGAAGTAGCTACTGTAGAGGATTTTGTAGAAGCCGGCGTGCCAGCGGTGTGGGTACCTGCATTGCAAAAAATGGGTTTTTACACAATTCCTGCTCTTAAGGAAGCCAACCCAAACAAAGTCTTCAACGACCTGGGCGGTATGCGTAAAAAACTAAAAATAGACGAAAAAATGCCATCCAAGGAAGAAGTGGAGGCGTGGATTGCCTGAGATTTTATAGATGATATTTTGAAAAATCTGGAAGTGAAAGCTTTCGGATTTTTTTTTCATTTCTCATTTAAATATCGTCCAACAATTTCTTCAATATCCTCTTTTATAAACTGCCAATATTTGCCTTTTAAGCAAATGGGTTCAAAATCAAAATCAGCCGAATCAAAAGAAACTAAATTTTTGATAATCAAATTTTTATCGTGTGAATAAGGATATCTCCTTTTATGCAAATCCAGCATTTCGGTTAAACTAAAGTTTGAAAACAATTCATGAATATCCCAAAAATCTTTTTTTCTTCCTCCTCTTTGTACAACATCAATTTTCATTGCAACGATTTCTGACACAGTAGCTAATCGAATATCCCCTTCGACTTTCGCATCTTGTATAAATGTATCAGAATAGTAAACATCAAGTTTAATGGCATTTTGCCTGTCTTTACCAACAATATAGGATTTCCCAAATCCTGATTGGGCAGTACTGAATGAATCAAAATATTCAAAATTAGATTTTAGATAATTTTCAATTGAACCAAAGTCAATACTTCCATATTCTAGATCACTAAATAAATCTATATCAACTGAAATTCTGTGACCTATTTGCAAACTTAAAGCAGTGCCACCTACAAGCCTGAATTCATTAAATTCCGGTGCATTCATCAATTTCAACAAGACTTCTTTTAACAGATCATTTATTGTGTTGAAGTAAAGCATTGTAGATTAAAAAGTTTATTCGGTTTCGTCTAGCTTTTAAATATTCAAGTTGTAAAATCTTATTATTTCTTTCTTTTCCTCTTCATTACCCCTTTCCATTACACGTTGAATTACAGCATTTTGATGGCTTACCCAGTCTAATTTTTCAATATCGGTATCCCAAAAAATAGTTTTTCTGATGATATTAAAATCAGGTGTAATTTTAAACTGACTTTTCTTTTCCTGCTCAATTTCAAAATAAGTTTGAAGGAGAGAAAGTGTTCCCTCCGGAAGCCCAAGTTTATTCTCAGCTTTGAGTGAAAAAGGGATGTTCATCCTCCTTTTGCCTTTTGTGATAGCATTAAGCGTCTGAGGGTGTTCACCAATCGAAAGTGCAAAAGGACGTTTTGAAATAGCTTCTTTCCGAAGTATTCGGTCCAAAACTATCCCCGGATGAATTCCCTTATATTTTTCAAATTCAATATCCACGAAACAAATGTAAACATTTTTGTTTACATAATCAATATTTTTTTATTTCCCCTCAAAAACCCTAAGCTGAAATTCCTTTGGCGAAAGATTTTTCACTTGCTTAAAAGTGCGACTAAAATAGGAAAGCGAATTAAAACCGCATTGAAAGCCCACCTCTGAGATATTCTGATTTTCGGTAAGTAGTAAACAGGCCTGATTGATTCGAAATTGATTCAGGAAATCGGTGAAAGTAACGCCAAAATTCTTTTTGAAATAGTTGCAGAATGCGGGCACGGTCAAATTGCTAATTTCGGCAACTTCGTTGGTGGTAATATCCCGGGCATAATTCTCTTTGATAAAATCAAAAATCCTTCTCGCTCTTTGTTGATCTTTCGTAAATGTACCTTTTTCAAAAACTCTTTCATTCAAACAAAAATAATCATTGGTTTCTGAAAGACTTTTAAGGATTTCTATCAATACCAAAAAACGTTCAATACCATGAATTTGCCTTATTTTAACAAATTTTTCTCGCAATAACTCTCTGGTTTCTTTCCCAAAACACAAACCGGTTTTTGATTTTTCAAGAAGCTCAAGGATGGCCAAAAATTCTGGTGAGCGATGGATGATTTCATCAGAAAACTGAACCACCACTTCTTCATGCATTGCAAGTGCCCCATATCCAAAACCCGCATGAGGAAGATTGGAACCAATCAAAACGAGGTCACCGCTTTCATAATAACTCACATGATTACCCACATGCCTTCTGCCGATTCCATCAAAAACAAATACCAGCTCAACCTCGGGATGATAGTGATAGTTCCACTTGAAAACATCGGCCATAACGTTATGATACAGCACCCTCAACGAAGAGCCCGCATCAGGGCTTATTCTTTCAAGTTGAACCATTTGAGTAAATGTTAATTTTGTACAAATATTAAATAAATTATTGAAAAATTATATACATTTTCTTTCATTATTTTGCACTTAATATATATACTTGAAAAAAATTAACCTATGATGAATCTAAAGCGAACCGTAAAAGTTCGCTTTAATTTTATCTCAACCTTACCTGAACCTATGAATCACTGGAAACTCAAAGTCTCTTTGTTTCTCAACTATTTTGTGTTTGCTATATTGCTAAACTCTGTTGGAATTGTCATTTCCAAATCTATCAATGTTTACAAAGTAACCGAAACCAACGCATCGATTCTGGAAGCATTCAAAGACCTTCCAATTGCAATAGTTTCTCTGTTGGTGGCTTCTTTTTTACCAAAATTTGGTTACAAAAAAGCCATGATGGTTGCCCTGGGAATCGTCTTTTTCGGTTGCCTGAGCATGTATTTCGGCAATTCATTTTTCAATGCCAAAATGCTTTTTTTGAGTATCGGGGTAAGTTTTGCATTAATTAAGCTTTCGGTTTATAGTCTGATAGGCGAAATCACCTCTTCGCAGAAGGAACATACTTCTTTTATGAGCTCCATTGAGGGCTTTTTTATGGTGGGCATTGCAAGTGCTTATTTTTTATTTCCGTTTTTTTACAGTGACACCAATGTTGATAGCTGGCTAAATGTATATCTGTTTTTGTGTGTCTTGATTGCTCTTTCATTTTTGTTTTTATTATTTGCAAAAATCGACCTAGATACCTCACATTCAAGCTCTTCACTCAAAGACGATCTCATGGATTCTGTCAAGCTCATCATACTTCCTTTGGTTTTGATCTTTGTAGGTTCGGCGTTTTTCTTTGTCATGATCGAGCAGGGAATCATGACCTGGCTACCCCGATTTAATCAAAAAATATTCTCTTTTTCTGAAAAATTAAGTGTGCAAATGGCCTCCATTTTAGCTATTTCACTGGCAGCGGGAAGGTTTTTGGCCGGATATGTATCTAAATTTATTTCGTGGGTTTATATCGTAATTGCCTGCTCTTTGGTGGCCATGCTTATATTATTTTTGGTATTGCCGAAACTGCAAATCTCAGGTGAAGTCACGCAGATTTCGGCATTAAGCGATGTGCCGTTTTTAGGTTTTGTATTACCATTAATTGGCCTTTTTATCGCCCCCATCTACCCATTGCTCAACTCCGCGGTTTTGAGTAGCTTGCCTAAGCACCTGCATTCGGCAATGTCGGGCCTGATCATCATTTTCTCAGCTTTGGGTGGCACGATTGGTTCCAGAATTGTCGGGACGCTTTTTGAAAGAATCGGAGGGGTAAACGCCTTTTATTTTCTGATGATCCCGATAGGCTTGCTGATTGTGTTTGTTTTGAGAATCAACAGTATCATTAAAAAACAAAATCCGGCAGACTGATGGCAACAGTAGTTGAAAACAAGGAGCTTTTTGCCGCTGTGCAGATGGCCGGAGTCTTCGAAGATTCCAAAACTTTTCCTGATCTGGAGCCCACAAAAAGTATGGCAGAAATTTCCAGGAATTTTAATAAGGCAAAAAGCAAAGCTGGATTTAACATTAAAATTTTTGTGAATGAAAACTTTGAACCCAAACCTCAAATCAAAGAAATTTATGCTTCAGATAAAACCATTGCCCCGGAAAATCATATTCACCGACTATGGGATTTTCTGACCCAAAAAACACCTGAGCACTCTCCCGATTCCACGCTTATCAGCCTTCCAAAACCATTTGTGGTGCCGGGTGGGAGATTTCAGGAGGTATATTATTGGGACAGTTATTTCACGATGCTGGGTCTGATTGTCTCCGAAAAATACGAGCTGGTCGAAAACATGATTGAGAACTTCGCTTATCTCATTGATACATATGGTTTCATACCCAATGGCAACCGCACTTATTTCCTGAGCCGCTCTCAGCCGCCGTTTTTTAGTTTAATGGTAAAACTTTTGGATACTTTTCCATCTGTAAAAAAACCAAAGGATTATTTGTCTCAATTATTGAAAGAATATGATTTCTGGATGAGCAAAAGAGCCATAAATATGCCGGGAGGTGAGGTTTTAAACCGATATTATGATGATGATCCATCCCCACGGCCTGAGTCATACCGGGAAGATGTAGAACTGTCCGAAAACGCTGCACAAAAAGCCGAATCACTTTTTCTGAATCTGAGGGCGGCATGTGAGTCGGGCTGGGATTTCAGCAGCCGATGGCTGGAAAACCCGGAAGACCTGGGTACGATAAATACTTCTGAAATTGTGCCGGTGGACCTGAATTGTCTGCTTTTTCATCTCGAAAAAATGATTTCAGAAATTTCTCCTGAAAAACACTATGCCTTTGAAATCAGGGCTGAATCCAGAAAAAAAGCCATAGAAAAATACTTTTGGAATGATGAAAAAGAATTTTTCTGCGATTTTGACCTGAAACAGGAAATGCACCGTGAAAATCTCACGCTGGCAGGAGTTTTCCCCTTGTATTTTGAAATTAGTAAAAAAGAAAAAGCAGAAAAAACAGCTGAAAAAATCAAGAACGAATTCCTGAAAAATGGCGGATTGATTACGACTACCACCGTTAGTGAGCAACAATGGGATGCACCCAACGGCTGGGCACCGTTGCAGTGGATGGCATATGTTGGCTTGAAAAACTATGGATTTGACGACTTGTCCAAAAAGATACAGACCAATTGGCTGACCTTAAACGAAAAAGTATTTGCAACAGAAGGGAAATTTACGGAAAAATATAACGTAAGCTCAGAAGAAACGACCGGCGGCGGAGAATACCCCAACCAGGACGGTTTTGGCTGGACCAACGGGGTTTATCTGGCCATGAAGCATGCTGAGTTGTTTTAGGTTATTGGGATTTGAGTGTGGGACTTTGTTTGAATATTTTGGGGAAAGACTTAAAGTGTTATAAGCAGCAAACTTCTTGAATTCAGAGGCCTTAAGAGATTCTAAATGAAGAACTTTTTCCTAACCGATTATCTCCCCATCTTCAAACTCCAAAATAGCTTCAACGTTTATTTGATATCTCCCTGTACTTCTTTCTTCAGATGAAAGTAGAATTAGATAATTAATTTCGTCAAATTTTGTGATTTCATAATTAACAATTTGATTATTTAATCCATCATAAAAATTAGAATTTTCATCAAAATGAAGAAACGGTAAAGATTTAAAAAAAGCATTTTCTATTTCAGAATCCTTAAATTTTAAATTGTGTATGTATTTTTGCCCCCATTTGAAAGCATTTCCTACCTTTATCTCTTTGCCTTCAAAAATCACTTTATGGTTCCATGTGTAAAATTCTTCGTCTGGTCCATCATAAATTTGTTTCGGTTTAAAATTTGCTTTTTTCATTTTAAAATATTTCAATAATTTTATCAACTTTTAAATTTGTAATTCCATCTGGTAGCAAATACTGAGTGCTACCACCAGGCTGCCCAAACCAAGGTATTATTTGCCCAAAATATACGTCTATGATTTTTTTAAGAAATTATTTCCCCCTCTTCAAATTGCCAAATCTCTTCCACATAAACTTTATAAATCATTCTATTTACCTCTCCACAAGAAATAATTATTAAAAAATTCCCAATTTCATTTTTAAAAATAAAATAATTAGAGCTTAAGTTTTCAGTTCCATGGAAAAAAACAGATCCTGAAATATAAGATTTTCGAATTTTAGTACCATTGAAAAAATAGTGTCTTAAATTTTCATTTTCGAATATTAATTTATCCAAATAATTGTTAGAAAAACTATTTAATTCTATTCGTAAATCGAATATTTTTTTAGAATAAAGAGAAAAAAAAGTTGATTTTTTTTGAATTGTCAATTCATCCCCAAAAAAAATCTCTTTGGTTTCTGTTTCTATTTTTTTCATTTTATAATACTTTTATAATAATCCCTTTATTGAGCAAATCCATAATTCTTTCTGGCAATTTCAATTGGATTCCCCCTACACCTTTTTTTCCGAACCTTGGAATAATAGTTTCTACGTCTAAGAAACCCGATTTGATTAAGTCTTAGCCAAGAAATCTGTGGCCGCCTCCATGCAGAAGTAAATATAGAAATTCTTTTGAAAAGAAATTCAGGATTACAAATCCTTTTTAATTTAGCTTCGACATAGGGAAAATGTGGAAGAGTTTGTTTCATTTCAGAATCTAAAAATCAGAGAATTTTAATTTACTTTTGGGATTATTATACCTGGAGCAATGAAATATCTCATTTTTCCCCTTTTATTTATTTTAAATCTTTCAGTTTATTCACAGAAGAAAAGACCTTCCGAATTCGGCATAAAAATAGGGATTCTTCCTGCCGGAAAACTGGATGCCATCACCGATGTGCCGGGGGTAAAGGTGGGGCATTTCACCCTCCATCAAGGTAGAGACATTCATACCGGAGCCACAACCATTCTGCCTCATTCCGGGAATATTTTCAATGAAAAAGTACCCGCAGCCATTTTTGTTGGCAATGGCTTTGGAAAATTGGCAGGTTACACGCAAGTAGAAGAATTGGGTACCCTCGAAACGCCGATTTTGTTGACAAACACCCTCGCCGTTGCCCAGGGAATGGAGGCATTGATTGATTACACATTCTCTTTCCCCGAAAATGATAATGTAAGAAGTGTAAATGCTGTGGTAGGTGAAACCAACGATGGCGGCCTCAACGATATCAGAAGGCGTGTTTTGACCAGAGAAAACATGTTGGAAGCCTTAAAAAATGCCAAAACAGGAAAAGTTGAGGAAGGAAACGTGGGTGCAGGGTCCGGAACTATGTGCTTCGGTTTCAAAGGAGGAATCGGCACCTCATCAAGAGTTTTACCAAAATCGAAAGGTGCTTATACGGTGGGAGTTTTGGTGCAAAGCAATTTTGGAGGAATATTGAAAATTGCCGGAAAGGAAGTAGGTGTAGCCCTTGGAAAACATAAATATACCGACATCCTGAAAGACTATGAAGATGACGGCTCTTGCATGATGGTGGTGGCTACGGATGCCCCGCTCGATGCCAAATCACTGAAAAGACTCGCGGCCAGAGCCATGCTGGGCCTTGGCCGCACAGGTGGAGTTGCATCCCATGGAAGCGGCGATTATGTAATCGCTTTTTCTACTGCCGAAAGCGTGAGAATTAATACCAATGACAAGGAAATGCTTGAAACCCATACCACCCTGAAAAGTCAGGAACTGGATATACTTTTTGAAGCAGTAATCGAAGCCACTGAGGAAGCCATAATCAACTCGCTTTTTGCAGCAGAAACCGTTGAAGGACACCGGGTTAAAGCTGAGGCATTGCCGGTGGAGAAGGTTTTGGAGATAATAAAAAAACCTCCTTTCGGAGGTTAATTTTCTTATTTCTTTTTCAGATAATAATTCAAACTGAATTTCTTGGGGTTTTCACCAATTTTATCGGCAAACTTTGCAACTGTTGGCTCTTCGATATATTCTTCCAGCATATACAAAGTAAACATACCTATTTCCTGATCGTAAGTCATTTCGCTATCTCCAAAAATATCCAGAGATAAATCCTCAGTTTTGCTTTTTAAAGTATAGTTATTATCAGTTTTCTCAACTGTTAGTACACTTTTATAAGCATATTCAGGATCATCATCAGAAAATGTGATGGTTTTATCTTTTGAAGAATATTCATATTTACCTTCATAAAACAAAATATCTTCGGGGTAAGTAAAAGAGCCATCAGCTTTAAAGCTAAAGTTTTTATCGCTCAACTCAAAAGGAAGGATAAGTGAATTTCCGTCAACGATTAGTTCGATTTTTTGAAGTTCATACTCACCGGCAAAATTTTCAACCGGCGAAATAATATCTTCTTCAGAACATGAGGAAAACAAAGTGATAAACAAAAGGGAAACAAAAATGGAGAGTTTTTTCATTTGGAATACTTTTTTTGTGAATAAAACATTAATAATTATATACTTACAAGGATTTAATATTTTTTTAAACCCAAATAACTCAATAGACATTCTGACGAAATTTTATTAGGCAAAAAGGGCGTGAAATTCGAATGAAATGATATCGTGATACCATTGATTGAGAATTGAAACGCTCTTGAAGCGAAATAAAATTGTAGTCGATTTTCTATTGAATTATTTGGGTTAAATTATAAAGCCTTAGATTATCTGCAAAAATAATACGCTACGATTTTTTTCCTTCATTTGGCCAATTGTTTTTTCAAAAAATTAATTATTTAGGAATATTAGAAAATCTGTGAAATAGAATTTTGAATCCATTTCTGTCATAAAATAAAAAACTCAGGCAATTCCCTCCAATGTCATTTTAACTGTTTCTTTTTAATGCTATTTTTGATTGATTTCAACAAACCTAAATATGAAAAAAATTATAATTCTACTTTTATTTACTATCCTTCAAACTTCAGGACAATCTCTTTTAAAAACTTTTCAAACCAACAACCGCAATTCCTATCCCCGGTTTGGTGTTGAAGCAAATGGTACTTTGTATTTCACAGCTGGTCAGCCGCTAGAAGGTGACGTAAGAGTCTGGAAAACAGACGGAACCGATGCCGGAACCAAGATAATCAATACTGCAGTCGGGGCACCTGTGACTGGGCCTTTTCCTCACTATGCATCTAATAATGCCGTAAAAGCATTTGGTAACAAGGCTTTGATTGTCGCCGCCCCTGTCAGCCAGAATTACGACCATGAACTTTGGATAACCGATGGTACCGAGGCAGGAACTTTCAGATTGGCGGACATCAACACAGGCTCAGGAGATCCTTATATTCAGAATCTAACAGTTTTAACGCTAAACAGCAATACTGTAGCTTTTTTCTCTGCAAATAATGGCACCAGTGGTCAGGAACTCTGGATGACGGATGGTACACAGGCCGGTACTGTTTTGGTGAAAGACATCAATCCGGGCGGAGGTTCTTCTGATCCTTTATCGTTTACTGTGTTGAATAATATTGTCTATTTCTTTGCAAATAATGGCACAAATGGTCATGAATTCTGGAAAACGGATGGTACAGCTGCAGGTACGGTAATGGTAAAGGACATTATGCCCGGCTCTGGGAGTTCCGCATCTCCATTTGGTTCAAATAATATTATCATTGCCAACGATTTCAGCCTGTATCTGTCAGTTTATGACAACACCTTCCCCACCAATGCTACCAAATTGTATTTTTCAGATGGCACCGAAGCCAACACAGTGAGTATGGGTGGCTACCAGCATGTGAAGAATTTTAAAAAATTTGGGAGCCGGATATACTTTACGATGAATGAGAGCTTTACCAATCTGCTGGTTTTAGATAATTACAGTTCCCCTTTCCCACCTACTTTTGTCAATAGTTCAGAAATTGGAAATGTAGTAAATTCCGAAGACCTGACCATTTCCGGCGATTCTTTATACTTAACCGCCGAATATGGAACCGGGGAACGAAGGCTGTATCTTGTTAACCAATTTCAGCCAAATATGGCCTATCTGGTTTCTGACCTTTTGCCCGGCACCACCGCAAATCCTTTTCCGGCCTTGGCTCAGGAACGCAAATTTATCCCGGCAGGCAATGGAAAGATGTATTTTATGGCAAGTGATGCTACCCATGGCAAAGAATTATGGTTTACTGACGGCAACTGGTCTAACACCAAAATGGTGAGGGATTTTAGGCTGAATGCCGACAATGGCTCCTATTCATACATGAAAATATTTGGTGATAAACTCTTTTTTATTGCCGACACCACTGCCAGTGTGGCCGAATGTTATTATTCCCAAAACGGCAATACACCTGTAAAAATGTCAACCATTGACCCCTCCAAGGGATTGAGCAACTTTTATCCTATTGAAGTATCTGGCGGATACCTGTACTTTTCGGCTTTTGATCCTGTAAGAGGATATGAATTATTCAAAACCGATGGAAGTAGTTTTATTCTGGTCAAAGACATCCTAACTGACCCTTATTCGTCTGACAATGAGTTTTTTAAACAGTCAGTAACCTTAAACAACAATTTATATTTCATTGCCGATGATGGCAAATATGGCAGGGAAGTTTGGAAAACGAATGGAAAATCGAGTCAGACCAAAATCGCATTTGAAATTTACAGATATCCTTCAGCTGAAAAACCATCAGGATACACCACCAGTTATTCACACTATAAAACATCAACCTCCATCGAATTGATCAAAAAAATCAACTCCAAAATTCTCATTTTTGAGGAATACAGTATTTGGGCATCAGATGGTACTTCGGCACCTGAAAAGATATTTGTCAGCGGCAATATGTTTTCTTACCAGAATAAGGCCTATGAAATGAACGGCTATTTGTATTTTAACTCAGGAAATAAACTCTACAAAACCAATGGTACTGCTGCCGGAACCGTTTTGGTGGGTCCGCCCGATGCAGGCAACCCTGATGATTACCGACATATCAGATTATTGGGAACAGTCAACAATAAAATCGTCTTTATGGGGCATCACTCCAGCTATGGTTGGGAGGCTTTTTACTCCGATGGCACCCCAGGCAATATCAATTTACTGGCTGATTTAGCCCCGGGCATAAATACCTGGGAAACAAGGGGAAACAGCAGAATAGTAGGTAACAAACTATATTATGTTCAAAATAGCGAAACAGACGGAACTGCACTTTGTGTTACTGAAGGTACCCCGGCAACTACTTCGATAGTTAAAATTTTCGGACAGGTAGAAGAATGTGAATATCTGACTAATTTCAATAATACTCACCTGGTTTTTGTGGTTGATGATGGTATTCATGGCCTGGAAATATGGAAATCTGATGGCTCTTTGGCAGGAACTTCTATGATAAAAGATATCAATACTACGGGCTGGAGTAACCCCTTGAATTTTCAGTATGACAAACAATTTGCCGTATATAACAACTTCCTGTATTTCTATGCATCTGACGGCACTTCCAGCAATTTTTATAGAAGCGACCTCACTGAGCCCGGCACTATACCTTTAACTCAAAATGATGGAATTAATGCCATGAGCACACCTTTTGGGGTTTATATGTCGGGCTATACATCTGAAACTGGTGGGGAACCTTACAAAATTGAGGTTGATGCAAATTCTAAAAGAATGCTTGAAAATATCGGTTCGGGAAACACCCATTCCAATCCCGGCCAAATGAATCTATTGGACGATAAAATATTCTTTGCGACCTTAACCCCTCAGCTAAAGAAAGAACTGCATGTGTATAAAATTTGTCAAAATACCGCCTCTCTTTCCGGCAACCAAGCTCAGTCATTAAATACGCTTGCTTTGGACCAGGTTATAAGTACCGCCTCACTGGAAGCCTCAACCCACCACCTTTTTAATGCCGGAAAAAGCATCGAGCTACAGCCGGGATTCAAAACGGGTGACCAGACAGTTTTTGAAACCAAAATTGAAGGCTGCGTTTATAGTACGGCAGATTGATGATGATATCTAAGGGGGTTGAAAAAGGGTGTGGTTATTTCAATGCAAATTCCTTTTTTACGAAAGATGATTAGTGGTATTAGTAGAGCAAATTCTCCTTGTCTTCAGAGTACACGTTAGAGACTCAGGAGAGACGGAACTAACTGTATTTTTCTTTTCTTATTTATAACCATTTTTTAATATTTTAGGAGCTTTTCCTTCTAAAGGGGGTATAAAAGGAATTTTATTAATAAAACTTAACTCCAATAATCGCTCATTTGGTTTTATTAATTCCAAAGAATTATAATTAATTAGATAAATTTTGTTTAATCCTCCATCCAATTTCATTTCATTTTCTCTTAAATTAAAGATTTTAGTGTTTCGAATAATTTTCATATTCAAAAAGAAATTTTCTAATTCTATATTTTGAAAGATAAATAAAATCGTTTTGCCATTAATTTTAAAAAAAATGCTAGGTTTTAAATTATATAAATTATCATGAGTTGAAATTGCAACAAAAGTCTTTTGAAAATCTTTAAAAAAATACACAATTAGGAATTTTTCATCCCTATTTTTAATATCCTTCTTAATTTTATTCATTAGTTCTGATTCAAATTTTTGATCGTAAAAATATTTTGAATTATTACAACTTAGAAGCATTAAAATAGTAAAAATTAATTTCGCTATTTTATTTAATTTTAAAGAAATCATGTTTCGTAATTATTTGAATGCTATTAGTACCCACAGAGTCTCCCCCAGGCACTCTGTGGCTGCCTCTGTGCAGGAGTATTTATAATGCGTAAAATTTAAAAAGAACTACCTTAAAGCCATATCCCAGGATCAGTGTTTAATATTTCAAAGAATTAACAAAATCTAAGTTAAATACAATCAGCGAAATTTTGAAAAATCGACTTGATTTTTTGTAATTGAAGTAACGTACTGCTAGTGTTCAGTGTCCCTCCACGAGAATCAGGAATGATGAAAATGTTCATTTCAGACGTTTTTCGGAATGAATTATTTTCCTATGAAAATTGACTTTAATTCAAAAAAATACTCAAACTTTACACCTGAAATTGTTTCACGGAAATCGGTTTTCAACTTCATCAAACAAACACTATGGCGATCATTTCAGTATTTGATATGCTCAAAATCGGTATCGGACCGTCAAGTTCACATACATTAGGGCCCTGGAAGGCTGCCAACCGTTTTTCCAATGAGCTGATTAACAACAAGCTAATAACAAAAACCGAAAATATCAGCGTTGAATTATTTGGCTCGCTTTCTCTTACCGGCAAAGGTCACGCCACCGACATTGCCTGTATGATGGGCCTCAGCACCGAAAAACCGGAGGAGATTTTACCCGAAAAAATGGAGGAAATTCTCCGAAAAATTGAGACTGAAAGCTACATTTTGATATCCGGAAACAGGATTCCTTTTCTGAAAAACAGAGACATCGTATTTCATAAAAATTTCCTGCCTTTTCACCCCAATGGCATGAAAATCACGGCTTCGGGCCCTGATTTTATGTTTACTAAAACATATTTCTCCTTAGGCGGTGGATTTGTGACCGAAGAAGGCGAAGACCCGGAAAAGGCTGACAATCAAACCCAAATACCCTACCCTATCCAGACAGCTGCCGAGCTTTTGGAATATTGCAAAACCGGGAAATCGATATCTGAGGTAGTATGGGAAAACGAACTTTCTCTACACACCGAACCTGAAGTCAGGCAAAAAATAGCAAAAATATGGCTCACCATGCAGGAATGCATGTATCTTGGTTGCCATACTGCGGGTCACCTACCCGGCGGACTCAACGTAAAACGCAGGGCGGCTGATATTTACAAAAAACTCAAGGGCCCGGCGGACAGTCCTATTGGCGACTGGCTTACGGGTTTGAGAAAAACTGAGGTGAAATTCAGAGAGATATTGCAATGGGTGAGCTGCTTTGCATTGTCAGTCAATGAAGTCAACGCCTCGCTGGGAAGAGTGGTGACGGCCCCTACCAATGGCAGTGCGGGGGTGATTCCGGCAGTATTGATGTATTATCTGATGATCGAAAACCACGACGCCGCTGAGGACGAAATCAGGAGATTTATGCTGGTAGCAGGCGAGATAGGCAGTATTTTCAAAAAAGGAGCCACCATATCTGCTGCCATGGGCGGCTGCCAGGCGGAGATTGGCGTGTCGGCAGCAATGGCCGCAGGGGCACTATGCGAGTTGCAAGGAGGCACACCCGGGCAGGTGCTGGTAGCGGCCGAAATCGCGATGGAGCACCACCTCGGGCTCACCTGCGACCCCATAGCCGGGCTGGTGCAGGTGCCGTGTATCGAACGCAACGCCATGGGAGCCATAAAAGCCATCAATGCCGCTGAGCTGGCACTCAACACCAACCCCGACGACACCAAAGTATCACTCGACCATGTGATCGCCACCATGTGGAAAACCGCCCTCGACATGAACCAAAAATACAAAGAAACTTCTCAAGGTGGCCTGGCGGTTACGGTCAATAATAGTGATTGTTAAGGTGTTTATTGGAAAGCTAATGCTTTATTTTAATTTACTGGTTGATAAGGATTTAAGGGGATTTTTATAATTACGGAAGACATTGATTATATTTAAAAGTGTTATTAGTAACGTCCTCCTTGTGTTCAGAGTCCCTGGCGGAGACTCTGAAGGGACGAAAACGGCTGTCAGGGCTCTGCTCAAGGTATTCAAATGTGCCTTGAGCCTTACCACGGTCTGCAATTGTGGCTAAAGACAACTTTTCCTTAAGGTCAGTCATTAAATCAGCCTTTAATGTATTTTGCTCTAACTTTTCATTTATTTCTAACAAAGAAAGTTGAAGAGAATTCTGAGTGTTTAGGTTTACATTGCTTTTAAGCCCAGAATTCTTTTTTGCCTCTCCTGGTTTATCATCGATGGCAAATGCCCAAGAGTATGAAAATAAGTAAAAAGCGATGAAGTAAATTTTAACTTTATTCATAAAGACTATCAATAAATTCTGTTAAACTGTCTGCTAATTTTATAAATTCGGGGTATGAGTCCCATTCATATGGCACTAAGTAATAAATCTGATTGAGATATTCGCCTTTATGTCCCATAAAAATTAACCCTGATGCATGACAACCCGCCACACAAAAAACATTAGAAAAATCATGAAAAATTGGCTCATTTTCATAGTTATCGAATTCAAAATCTTTAAAATTAAAATAATAATGTAATTCATTACTTCCTAATTCTGTTATCAAATCAATTTGTTCTGGATAGCCCGGAATTTTAAAATTATAAAAAGTATTAATTGATATTCTATGAGCAAAACTCAATAATTCTTTGAATTCTTGTGGGAATTTGAACTCTGGAACATTTATTTTAATTTCCATTTCCTTTTCTAATGTAAGAATCTCAATTTGGCTTAAGGGATCATCAAAAGCATTTCCTTTTTTCTCTAATAATTGTTTCAACATTATTTTATATTACTTTAATGATTCTATTTGGACCCTTGAAAAAGCCCCTTAGGTCACCTTTGTTTATACCAGCAGCAGCATTTTCAAAATTAATTATTCCTACCCCTCCTAAATGTCTCGCTTTTTGATTTATTATTGTAGGAATTAACATCATATACTCTCCACATTCACTATGATGCCATGTATAGTCAATTCCATCAATTGGATCAACTCCTATTTTGCCATTTGCCTCTGTGCAGGAGTATTTTTTGAGGAGTGTTCCTTACAGCCATATTGAAGGATCAGTTTTTGATTTTGCAAAGAATTAACAAAATCTAAGTTAATCACAATCGACAATATTTGGAAAAATCGCCACGACTTCTTTTATAATTGAATAACGTCCTCCTTGTGTTCAGATTCCCTGACGGAGACTCTGAACGGGTAGAAAGGATTTTGAATAGAATTTTCTTCATATATTTTGCAGGTCATTTTGTATAATAGGATATCTTCATCTTACCACGAAGCACTTTTGTGCCTTGCTTAGACAGTAACAGAGAACTTTCCACAAGTCGCCCCTCTGTATCGTAAGAATATTCATAAGTATGGTTTTTGCCTGCCAGCTGTTCCTCATAATAGTTTGGTAGATAAGGGCAAGTAAAAGTTAGCTCTCGTGACCAAAAGCCTACGTAATTTCGGTAGAGGTCTTCAATAGGATTTTTCTTCTTATCGTCAAACCTGTAATAGTAAAACTCTACCTTTCCATCATTTTGATCATATATTTTCAGGCTATAGTTAAGCCCCTGCCATTCGTATCTCAGGAAATTCGTAGTATTGTTATGATTATCTTTAACATTGAACCGAATGATTCCCGTAAAAAACTTAAAAGTAGTCAATTGATAATAATCCCCAACCAGATAAAGCTGCCTTACAGTATCGACATAATAACTTGGGAAGTCATTGAAAAGTGAACTAAACTGGTACAAACGGGTGTTGGTAAAAGTAGAGTCTTTTTGTTTATAAACCCTCTTGGCAGTTTTGAGAACATGCTTTTCGTCTCTCGTAAAAGTCAAGGTTTCAGATATTTTATTTTTTGCATCAGTGTAGCTCAGTTGCTTAACTCTTACCGCCGAGTCTTTTGCAAAAATCTCATATTTATAGTCATATTTTTGGACATTACCCACAGAATCAATCAACTCTATGGATTTGATTTTTCCAACTTCCCAGTTTGGTGTGGGTTCAATCAAATCTCCCTTTTTACACCCTACTAAAACCAAAAGTATAAACGCAGTTAATCTAAATTTGCTCATTGTTTTCAAATGTTAATTTTTTTTCATTTTTGTCCCGGATTTTGACTTATCTCAGCTGTTAAATTAATTTATTAAAATAGATACCTTTAAATTAACCACCACTGCATATTCACTCTCCAATGACTGATTGATGGATTAGTTCCCACAGAGACTCTGTGTTCACCTCTGTGAAGGGAAATTTTTTAAAATACATTTTTTTCTTTGTTCTTGCAGCCATATTGCAGGATCAGTTTTAGATTTTGCCTAAAATTACAAAATCCAAGAGAAATGCAATTAAAGAAATTTGGAAAAATCGCATAAATTATTTTGAAAATCAGAGTAGTTGCCGGAAACTAGGGTAGGTGAGAAATGAATCAAAAATATATAAAACTTAACAGGGTAACTCACTCTTTTTCCCTTAGGTAATGAACCAATACAAAATTTACAATAAAGAACTCTCCTAAAGTATTTATGATTCTTATGAAAATGTAGGTCAGTTCGTAAAGCCGAACTTCCGGAGGTAAAATATAATACAAATCAGAAAAAAGTACAAAGAGTAAGCCTATTGAGAAATTAAGTCTGGAAGTATTTTTTTTAACTAAAATACCAACTACGAAAAAGGACATCAGGGCTATCCAATAAAAATTAAAAGACCACATTGAAGGCCTGGGATAGAAATTCAAGAGAATAAAAAAATAAAGCCCAAAGGCTAATCCAATGGCTAAAAAAACCTTATCCTTTCTTAAAATTTCATTTTTTGATTTTATACCGATATTTATAAAAATACCCATGAAAATTAATCTCAACACCGGTTGAATGTAGGAATATATAATATCATACATCTGCATATCATTGACTAAAATCGATGACATGCCCATTACAAAAAGACTACCGTAAACAAAACTGAGGAAAAATAATGCTCTAAATGGATAACTAAAACTTTTCAGGGTGATGTAAACAAATAATAAAAAATAGTCAAATTGGAATAAAAACAAGCTTAATAGCTTGTCATAAAGGCTATTCAGTTTTTCCGGCTCAATTTGTTGAAAAAAGAAGCAATTGGCTAAAAAAACCATTGTGAAGAACATAATAGAAAATCTTTTGCTCATATCCTTGTTATTTACAAGTCGAAATTTTGATTCCCCGGTAAATCCAATAATAATTTCCAATCCTTTGAGCGAAGCTTTTTCCTAAATGATCATCTGTAACGAGGATTTACTATCATTGCCAATGTAAATTTCCAAAACTATTTCATACCTATAGCCAGCAATTGTCCTACATGCATAGAATGGAAATGGCGAATCCTGTTAAAAAAGGATTTTCAATCATTATTATTATAAATCCCCCAAAAACTATTCCAAATCTAATGAATTCAATTCAAGATTAATTTTTATTCCAAATTGAAAATCTTCATTTTCAATTTACACCCGGCACAATTAAATATAATTCCAAAAATTCAGTAATCTTCTAATAAACAGGCTATTTTGTATCAGATTTCGCATTGATGAAACCGGGAATATAAGTCCCTGCAGAGTCTCCGCCAGCTACTCTTTGATGCAGTTATGAAGGTTAATAAAATTTCATAAACTCATTGTATTTAAGGGCAAATACAATAGTAAATAAAACATTTTGACCAATACAATAAATAACCTTTTGGGAGAAAATTTGAAAAAATATTTGCAAAAAATAAATATATTTCGGCTTAATATTTAATACCTCCAAACTCATTTTTTAATATTTAAATCGATTTAAATATTTCATATATGCTTTTCGAAATCAGGAGAAAGGCAAAATTTTCCGTATTCCCCCTCAATATCCCTACCTTTGCAGTTCAAAAATCAATTTTTAGCATTGGAAAACTTCAATCAACTAGGCGTAAACAGTAATTTAGTAAAGGCCTTAGAAGAAAACAAAATCGTAAAACCTTCTGAAATACAGCAACTTGTAATTCCATATTTATTAAAACACAATACCGACTTTATTGGACAGGCTCAGACTGGCACCGGAAAAACCGTCGCATTTGGTATTCCGCTCCTGCAACGACTCAATCCCAAAATCAAAGAGATACAGGTATTGGTTTTGTCTCCAACCAGAGAACTATGTCAACAAATAGCCAAGCAGATTTTTAAAATGACCAAATACTCCGAAAAAGTATTTGCAGAGGCTGTGTATGGTGGTGAAAAGATTGATATTCAAATAGCCCGACTGAAAAGACCTACACAGGTAGTGGTGGCCACACCTGGTAGATTAATGGATTTACTGGAACGTAAAGCTCTGGATATCAGCAAGGTAAAAACTATTGTATTAGACGAAGCCGACGAAATGCTAAGCATGGGCTTTAAAGATGCGATTGATGTAATCATTGGTCAAATTCACCCTGAAAACATCAAATGGCTATTCACCGCAACCATTCCGGATTCTCTTAAAAATCTGACAGAGAAATACATGGCACCTGATGTACACAGGGTATCGGTGAGCAAAACCGAAGTGGTCAATAGCAAAATAGAGCACCAATTTTTTATCTGTGAAGCCAAAGTGCGGTTTGATTTTGTTTTGAAGTTTTTAGAATCGCAAGGGGCGGCCAGAGGGATAGTTTTTTGCAGAACGCGTGACGATGCCCAAATGATAGCGAAAAGACTTAAAGCCAAGGAGGTTTCGGCAGATGCCATCCACGGTGATTTGGAGCAAAGAGACCGTGATAAAGTGATGCGGGCTTTTAAAAACAAGAAAATCCAAGTTTTAGTGGCGACTGATATTTCAGCCAGAGGGATTGATATTGAAGGACTTAGCTATGTTGTCCACTACCAATTGCCAGACCAGATAGAATACTATACTCACCGAAGTGGCCGAACCGCAAGGGCTGGAAAAAGAGGAATATCGATAGCTTTTGTCAATTCTGAAGAGCTGAAAATCATAAGAGTGATTGAGAAAAACCTGAATATTAAGTTTTTGAAAATCAAATAATTACTGAGTAAAGGCTTTTAAAACATGCTTTTCTATTAAAAAAATATAGAACTTTCACAAATATCACCCACTTTTCCAAAGCTTTTTAGAAATTTGCGTTTACACCGATTAACCCTGTGGTTGGATAAAATTCAGATGCAAAATAAAGAAAATAGTCAGATAGACCCCAAAGGCACCAGAATCAACAAGTATTTGAGCGAAGTAGGGTTTTGTTCAAGGAGAGCAGCAGACACCCTTATTGAAGAAGGTCGGGTGACGATTAATGGGAAAGTGCCGGAAATGGGCACCAGACTGCAAATTGGAGATGAAATTAGAGTAAATGGGAAACTTATTTCTGAACCCAAAGAGCAGCATGTATATCTGGCTTTTAACAAACCGGTGGGCATAGTATGCACTACGGATGTAAAGGCCGAAAAAAACAATATCATAGATTTTATCAATCATCCAAAGCGTATTTTTCCTGTCGGAAGGCTCGATAAGCCGTCGGAAGGTTTGATTTTACTTACCAGCGATGGCGATATTGTGAATAAAATCCTTAGAGCCAAAAACAATCATGAAAAGGAATATGTGGTACAAGTAAACAAGCCCATTAATCAGGATTTCATTTATAAAATGAGCAAAGGTGTGCCGATTTTAGATACCGTAACCAATCCATGCAAAGTAGAAAAAATAGATATGTTTACCTTCAAAATTATCCTAACTCAAGGTCTTAACAGGCAAATTAGACGAATGTGCGAGTATTTGGGCTATTCGGTGGTAAAACTGAAAAGAGTCAGGATTATGAACATTCATCTCGATATACCAAAAGGAAAATGGCGAAATCTTACTGTAAAAGAACTTGAAAAAATAAACTCCGCCACCGTCGATTCTTCAAAAGTTTATGAGGATTTCGAATAATCTTAAATGTTCGATTTTCCAGATATTCAAATAAAAATCAAGGTTATTCCAGAGAAATAATAAAATCCAAATATCGAAAAACTTCCTATTTATAAGTTATTTTGTGCTAGTTTTTCACCCCTGATGAAACCAAACATTTTATTTATTTTTTTTATTTTTCTAAATCTGGTTGGTCATGCTCAGCAGCCCTCCCAGACTATCCGCGGACGGGTGCTTGACAAAGACAGCCAACAACCTGTGCCCGGAGCTACCATCCTGCTCAATGGGTCTCAAAAAGGTACATTCACCGACGAAAATGGCATTTTTTCCTTCGAAAAACTTCCTATTGGCAGATATTCCCTCAGCATAAGTATGGTGGGGTATTTTAGCCAAAAACTCCCGCTGATAGACCTCGGAAGTGGAAAAGAAGTAGTATTAAGCATAGAATTGAACGAGAACGCACAATTACTCGATGAGCTGGTAGTCAAAGCCGAATACGACAAACAGAAAACGAACAATGACCTGACTATGGTCAGCGGGCGGCAGTTTACGGTTCAGGAGACCAACCGCTACGCTGGAGGTTACAGCGACCCATCCCGAATGGCGATGTCTTTCGCAGGCGTGGCATCAGCCGGAAATGACCAAAACAACGAGATAGTGATCAGAGGAAACTCTCCCAAAGGCCTTCTTTGGAGACTGGAAGGCGTCGAAATCCCCAACCCTAATCATTTTGGCGATGGCCAGGGCTCCACAAGCGGCATCATTAGTATGCTCAACAGCAATAGCCTGGCCAACTCTGATTTTCTTACAGGAGCTTTTCCGGCAGAATATGGCAATGCCTCATCAGGTGTTTTCGACCTCAGAATGCGAAGGGGAAATGATCAAAAACATGAGTTTACGGGTCAGTTTGGTATCATAGGCCTCGATGCCAGTGCTGAAGGGCCTCTAAAAAAAGGTGGTCCCTCCTATAGGGTTAACATGCGTTACTCCACATTGGAACTACTTTTCAAGTCAGGTCTGCTGGCTATCGAAACCGGGGATTTTAAGCCTGCTTACCGGGATGCCAATTTCACCCTGAATTTCCCCACCAAAAAGGCAGGAACATTTAGTTTGTTTGGCTTGGGAGGTATGAGCTTTTCCGATGAAAAAGACCAGACATCTAATGACAGCGAATCGCAGAAAATGGGTGTGATGGGGCTGAGTCATAAAATATCGACAGGTAAAAAAGGGTATTTTTATTCCGTATTGGCGTTTTCCCGCGAATCATCCACAAATCTAAATCAGGATTTTATCAATAACAAAGAATGGGTTGTGTCTCAAAAAAATCTATATGCTTACAATACCATCAGGCTTTCAGGTTTTTACAATTATAAAATCAACCAAAAAACAAGTCTTCGTTCCGGACTGATTTTCAGCAATATGGCTTATAAACTGGATGAAAATCGCAGGGACAATTCCAGAAATCTATTGGTCAATTATCTTAAAGAAAACGACGTTTCGCAATTTTTACAGGCTTATTCTCAAGCCAAATACTCGCCCGGGGAGAGGTTTAGTCTTACAGCTGGTTTGCATTACAGCAAGTTTCTGCTCAATCAAAATCAGATGTTGGAACCCAGAGCCGGAGTAAAATTTCAAATCAACCCTAAAAATACCCTCAGTGCTGGTTTTGGGCTTAATAGTCGGTTGGAACCGGTTTCTATGTATCTATACAAAAGAAGAAAACAAGGGGAGATTTTTGTGCAACCCAACCGTAATATCGGCCTTACGCGGGCTGCCCATTATGTTTTGGGTTATGACCGCAGCCTAAACCCAAATACCCGGCTCAAAATCGAAGCCTACTATCAAAAACTTTTCAATGTGCCTGTAGATACCAATAGAAAAAGCACATTTTCGATGCTTAATGCCACTTCTGGAATCCCAAACAATGTCCTTGAAAACAGTGGTTTGGGGGAAAATTACGGCCTGGAACTAACCCTTGAGCGGTATTTTGCCAATAATTTTTACTACCTGATTACCGCCTCGCTGTTTGATTCAAAATTTATGGTCAAAGATAAAATCTGGCGAAATACTGTTTTCAACAATACATACGTAGGCAACCTGCTTGCAGGCAGGGATTTCGCTATTGGTAAACAAAAAATCCATTGGTTTACCGTCAATTCCCGGCTTATGTGGCGAGGGGGCAACAGGTACACTCCCATAAATCTGGCGGAATCAATCCGGCGAAACACTACCATTCAGGATGCAAATAAGGCATTTGTACCCCGTTATCCCGACTATCTGAGGCTGGATATGGGGTTTTCCTACAAGTTAAACAAGAAGAAAACCACCTGGAATTTCAGTGCCGACATTCAAAATATCACCAATAGAAAAAATATCATCAGGGAGCGGTATAATTCCACCACAAAATCAATTTATTACAATTACGCACTTCCTTTGATTCCGATAATCAGTGCTAAGGTGGATTTTTGAAAAATGTTTACACCATGTTTACACCAAACAAAAAAGAGCTATAAGAAAAATCTCATAAAATTTGATTATCAATTGTCGGGATGACAGGATTTGAATCGAAACGTCGAACCGCTGCGACCACTCGCCCCCGCTTAAATCGAAAAAGTCATCATCTGATGACTTTTGTCGGGATGACAGGATTTGAACCTGCGACCACTCGCCCCCCAGACGAGGATTCTACCGGACTGAACTACATCCCGAATTATGGTTGCAAATTTAGACTTCAGCTACATTTTTTCAAACTTTACATTCATAAATACCGATAATATTATCCACAAATGATTTTTTTCAAAAATTGCCCTGAGTCATTATATGCCTTCTTTTAATTGTGTACTTTTAAATCAAAATATCATTCAATCTTATGAACACCTTAATTATCAGTAAATTAAAGAATATAATATTTTCATTTTTGAGCTTTGTTATTTTCAATTCTTCTTTTGCTCAAAAACCTGAATGGCTGGATCCTAAAATCAACGAGATCAACCGCCTTCCTATGCATACCAATTATTTTGCATTCGAAAATCAGGAAATGGCAGGTGCTGGCCTAAAGAAAAATTCCGACAACTATCTTTCTCTTAATGGCAACTGGAAATTCCATTGGGTAAAAAACGCTGACCAAAGGCCTTCAGATTTCTTTAAAACAACATATGACGACAAAGCCTGGGTCAATATGCCCGTTCCCGGCCTCTGGGAATTTAACGGATTTGGAGACAAACAATATAAAAACATTGGTTATGCCTGGTCAAATCATTTCCCCAACAACCCTCCTACCGTTCCCATTGAAAACAATCATGTCGGTACTTACAGAAAGACAATTACGATACCAGCCAACTGGACAGGTCAGCAAATTATTGCCCATTTTGGCTCTGTAACATCCAATATTTACCTTTATATCAACGGGCAATTTGTGGGTTATTCTGAAGATTCCAAACTACAAGCCGAATTTGATATTACGAAATTTGTGAAACCCGGAGAAAACCAGTTTGCTTTCCAGGTATTCCGCTGGTGTGATGGCACATATCTTGAAGATCAGGACTTCTTGAGGTTGAGTGGAATAGGTCGTGAATGCTACCTGTACAAACGAACACCTGCCCATATTGAAGACCTTAGAATCAATGCTCTGCTTGATGAACAATACAAAAACGGTATTTTGGATGTTGAAATTGACTTTTCGAAGTTTTGTAAAACAGAAATCGCTAAAATTGAGCTTCTGGATGAAACAGGAAAAAAAGTAATTTCGAAAGAGATAAAATATGCACAAAAACCTGAGAAATTAACATTCAATTTAGACTCTCCAAAAAATTGGACTGCTGAATCACCCAATCTATACACTTTGGAAGTAAGCCTTTCAAACGGTGGAAAGACTCTGGAAGTTATCCGTCAAAAAATAGGATTCAGAAATGTAGAAATTAAAGGTGCTCAATTGCTTGTCAACGGCAAACCTATTCTCATTAAAGGTGTAAACCGTCACGAAATGGACCCAGAAACGGGTTATTACTTGAGCGAGGCACGGATGATTCAGGACATTCAATTAATGAAAATGTATAATATCAATGCCGTGCGTACCTGCCATTACCCTGATGACAGCCGCTGGTATGACCTCTGTGATGAATATGGATTATATGTGGTTGCCGAGGCCAATCTGGAATCTCATGGAATGGGTTACGGTGATAAAACGCTGGCAAAAGTTCCTGAATTTCAACTGGCTCACATTCAACGTAACGAGAGAAATGTTCAGAAATTCCGGAATCATGCTTCGGTAATCATCTGGTCCATGGGCAATGAGGCCGGTTTTGGCCAGAATTTTATAGATGTTTACAATCATATCAAAAAAATGGATGCTACACGTCCAGTTCAATATGAAAGGGCCTGTGATAACTACACCGACATGGCATATTCTGACATTTACTGTCCGATGTATCTTAGCTATGAAGGTTCGGAAGATTACTCAAAAAATGCACCTAAAAAACCACTTATCCAATGCGAATACGCCCATGCAATGGGCAACTCCATGGGTGGATTTAAAGAATATTGGGAGTTAATAAGAAAATATCCTGCATTTCAGGGTGGGTTTATCTGGGACTTTGTCGATCAATCACCACGCGAACTTCGCCCCGATGGCAAATATCAATACTCTTATGGTGGTGATTGGAACAAATATGACGGTCATGACTTCAATTTTTGTAACAATGGCCTGTTTTCGCCAAGTAGAAACCCTAATCCTCATACACATGAAGTGAAATATTTCTATCAGGATATTTGGACAAAAATTAATTCTGAAAATGAAATAGAAGTCACTAACGAATTCTTTTTCAAAGACTTAAGTAATTTCTATTTAAAATGGGAATTGGTAAGCAATGGAAATGTTATTGAGGCCGGCACAATTGACAACATCAATGTGCTTCCGCAACAAAAAGGCAATTTTCAATTGGCTATTTCTTCAGCAAAAACAGGGAGAGAAAAATTCTTAAACATAAGCATTTTGACAAAAATATCAGAAGGTTTGATACCGGCAAATTTTGAAGTGTCAAAATCCCAGACACAGATTGGGTCATCAGAACCAAAATCTTTTGAACTAAAAAATGTGGAAATTTCAAAAAATGTGGCTGTAGAATTACCAAAAATTAAGGAAAACAGCTTTAGCACACTCGAAATTTCAGGTCCAGCATTTGCCATAGAATTTAACAGGAGCACAGGTTTTATTCACAAATACCAGGTTAAAAACACTTCACTTCTGATACCGGGAACCGAAATAAAACCCAATTTCTGGAGGGCTCCTACTGACAATGATTTCGGAGCAAATATTAATAACCGATACAGTGTATGGAAAAATCCTAATCTCAGATTGACAGACTTAAAATGGGCAATGAAAGATGGTTTAGCCGAAGTAAAATCAATTTTCATGATACCTGAAACCGGTGCAAAATTAGAAATTAATTATCTAATTAATAATCACGGCGAAATCAATATTTCACAGAAAATGACCGCCGATTCTGATAAAAAAGTGGCCAATATGTTCAGATTTGGAATTAAAATGCAGCTCAATCAAGATTTGGATCAAATCGAATTTTTCGGAAGAGGCCCGGTTGAAAATTACAATGATCGCAACAGCAATACATTTGTAAATCTTTACAAACAAACCGTCGCTGAACAGTTTTATCCATATATCAGGCCACAGGAAACAGGAAACAAGACTGATGTAAGATGGTGGAAACAGGTTAACAAAGATAAATCAGGACTAAAGTTTTATTCCAATCAGCCATTGTCAATGTCGGCATTGAATTATACTATAGAAGAAATGGATGAAGGTACCATAAAAATCAACCGTCACCCTGCTGACCTCAAAAAATCTGATGCAGTAAACTTGTGTATTGACCTTGTGCAAGCTGGATTGGGTTGTGAAGACAGTTGGGGCCGCATCACTCAGAAAAAATATCAGTTACCATATAAAAACTACGAATATTCTTTCTTTATTAAACCCATAGGCTACAAATAAGATCTAAAAAAATGAATCCATCAACCCTTTAGGGAAGATGGATTCATTTTTTATTAAACAATCAATAGTCAGATTCTCACAATATCAGCCCCTATGGCATTTAATCTGCCATCAATATTCTGATAACCACGGTCGATTTGCTCTATGTGGTCAATGATGCTGGTTCCATTGGCTGAAAGTGCCGCTATCAACAAAGCCACCCCTGCCCTAATATCAGGCGAACTCATCCTGATACCTCTAAGATTGTATTCTCTATTGATACCTATAACAGTAGCTCTATGCGGATCACAAAGGATGATCTGAGCTCCCATATCAATAAGTTTATCCGTAAAAAACAACCTCGACTCAAACATTTTCTGATGAATCAAAACCGTTCCTTTGGCCTGAATAGCAGTTACCAAAACGATAGAAATCAAATCCGGTGTAAAACCTGGCCAGGGAGCATCGTAAATGGTTAAAATCGAACCATCAATAAGCGTATTTATTTTATAATTACTTTGTTCAGGAATAAAAATATCATCGCCTCTGAATTCCATCTCAATCCCCAACTTTTTAAAAGTATCGGGGATGATACCCAGCTCTTTGATGTGGCAGTTTTTGATAGTAATTTCTGATTGGGTCATGGCAGCAAGACCAATAAAACTACCGATTTCAATCATATCCGGCAACATGGTATGCTCGCAGCCACCCAATTCATCCACACCTGTTATCGTAAGAAGATTGGAGCCTACACCTTCAATTTTGGCTCCCATGGCATTGAGCATTTTACACAATTGCTGCAGATAGGGCTCACAGGCGGCATTATAGATGGTTGTTTCTCCTTTGGTCAAAACTGCTGCCATCAAGACGTTGGCTGTTCCGGTCACCGATATTTCTTCCATCCATATGTATGAGCCTTTCATATTGGCTCCATTGATCTGGTAAAAACTATCGTCCGCATCATACGAAAACTCGGCACCTAGTTTCTGAAAACCCACAAAATGGGTATCGAGTGGCCTCCTTCCGATCTTATCTCCACCAGGTTTGGGGGCAGTCCCTTTTCCAAAGCGACCAAGCATAGGTCCTAAAAGCATTACGGACCCTCTTAATTCAGAAGCCTTAGCTTTATATTCTGCAGATTCAAAATACTCATAATTGACTTCATCGGCTTTAAATCGGTAGGTGCCTTCGGCTAGTTTGCTTCTTTTAACCCCCATATCTTCGAGCAGCTCCATGAGCTTATTAACATCTCTGATATTGGGAATGTTATGAATAATCACCGGCTCTTTTGTAAGGAGCACAGCACACAAAATCTGTAAAGCTTCGTTTTTTGCACCCTGAGGTACAAGCTCACCTTTCAGTTTTCTCCCACCGTTTATCTTAAATGACGCCATACAAAATCAAATAGGTCTTCTGCGATTATTGTTATTATTGTTGTTATTACCTCCAAACCTGTTTTTGGGATTTCCATTACCATTGTTGTTACGTTGGTTAAGGTTGTTCCGCATATTGTTTGGTCTAACTTCCCTTCGTTCATTTCCGCGTTCAGGGCGATTTGGAATAGGCATAAAGTTTTGTCTGGCCCGGTTACCATCTTTAGGGTTGGCTTCGTCAATGATACCATTGGCGATAAGGTCATCGATTTCAGGCTTAAGTTTTCCACCCGAAAGATCCAGAATTTGTTGCAGACACGTAGCAGTTTCTATTGAATCTTTGTTCCAGTTCAAAAACAGTGACTTCATAAGCTTAACCAGATAACTCACAAAAGTCTTTCTTTCATCAAAAGTTTCGGCCAACATGGCTTTCAAAACCAAAAGCTCGAGATTCCTGCCGTAAAACTTATGCTTAAGTTTGCTCTGATTATAAGGCACTTGCATAGGTCTTTTACCCAATATCTCTTTGGGTGGTGGTGGATATGGGCTATCTACATCCAGATCAAAGTTGGCCATGATATAGAGGTCATCCCAAAGTTTTTTGCTGTAATCTGCCCCATCACGCATCTGGGGATGAATCTGACGCATCAACTCAATCAAAATGTGAGCGTGCTTTGTTCTTTGTTCTTTTTCGGGTATCGACACCAGGTGCTCTACCAGCTTTTGCACATTGCTTCCGTATTCTTTCATTTATATGTCCTTATCAAAAAGGATTTATTTTTTGTAGATATTTCTCGAAAAACTTAACGCTTATTTTATCAAAAAAAATGAAGAAAATATTAATTCCAAACGTAGAATAAGTATTTGTCAGGCAAAAATAATTAAATATTGATAAATTTTACAAAAAACCAAGAATAAGTTAAGAAGTAAGGTTAGGTTATAATTTTCTCCGTTTAATTTTTTTCAAAAAAAACTATCTGTTGAATTTCAAAAAAACACCTTTCAACTAAATAAATAGTTTAATCTTTCGTTACATTTCAAATATTAAGGATTTTTAGCAACCTTTTCTTTAATTTTTAACTTATTTACTATTATTTGCAAAAAAATTAAAATCAATCAATTCACTATGAAAAAACTCGTCAATTTATGGGTGATTCTGCTCACGCTATTCACCGCTGCCACAGCTCAGCAAATCAAACTTACAGACAAACTACCGATGGATCCCGCAGTAAAGGTAGGTAAACTGCCCAATGGCCTCACTTATTACATCAGAAAAAATGTGGAACCCAAAAACCGTGCACAGCTCAGACTGGTGCTAAAAGCTGGTTCTATTCTTGAGGATGAAAACCAACGTGGCCTGGCTCA
Organism: Cytophagaceae bacterium; assembly: GCA_016722655.1. NCBI lineage: Bacteria > Pseudomonadati > Bacteroidota > Cytophagia > Cytophagales > Cytophagaceae > Cytophagaceae bacterium. The sequence continues at coordinate 2,484,556 of JADKIR010000004.1, read as the reverse complement.
CTTTATGGAGCACATGAACTTTAATGGCACTAAAAATTTCCCAAAAAATGAATTGGTAAACTTCCTTGAGAAAAGTGGAATCCAATTTGGAGCCGACCTCAATGCTTACACGAGTTTTGATGAAACCGTATATATGCTTCCTGTACCCTCTGATACCCTCGAAAAACTTGACAAATATCTGATGGTGTTGTCAGAATGGGCCGCAAATGCTACGCTTGACCCCACAGAAATTGACAAAGAAAGAGGAGTAGTATTGGAAGAATCGAGGCTTAGAAAAGGTGCTCAATCGAGAATACAGGAAAAACTATACCCGGCGATATTCCGTGGATCAAGATATGCCGGTAGATTACCGATTGGACTAGACTCAATCATACAACATGCTCCTTATGCTTCTGTAAAAAAATTCCATCAGGATTGGTACAGACCTAACCTGGAAGCAGTAATTGCCGTTGGCGATTTTGACCCGGCTCAGGTGGAAGCTATCATTAAAAAGCATTTCGGTGCTTTGAAAAACCCGGCAAAACCTAAAGCCCGCATTGAATATTCGGTTCCTTTGAAAGGAGGCACAGAAGCGGTGGTAATTACGGATAAAGAACAACCTTATAATATGGTGCAGTTGTTTTACATGCAACCTGAGAAAAAAGAAGTTACTGCCAACAACCGCCGGGAATCAATAATGACTTCTCTTTTCAACAGCATGATAAGCCAGCGGTTGAGAGAGTTGACACAAAAAGCAGATCCACCTTTTCAGGTTGGAATGAGTAGCTATTCCGGATTCCTGGGTAATCTTGATGCACTTACAGTTGTGGCTCTGGCAAAAGGTGCCGATGTAGAAAAAGCACTCAAAGCGGTTTTGGATGAAAATGACCGGGCGGCAAAATTTGGCTTTACTGGAGGTGAACTTGACAGGGCCAAACTCAGCTACAAGACCAGGATTGAAAAACAAGTAAAAGAAAAAGATAAAACTGCTTCTGAATCGTTTGTGGAAGAGCTTGTGGGCTGTTTCCTCAACGACGTTGTCATGACCGAAATTGATTACGACAACAAGTTTATTGGACAGTATCTGGATGGAATCAAAGTGGAAGAAGTCAATGCACTGGTCAAAAAACTAATAACCAAAGAAAATCGGGTATTGGCTTTGATTGGCTCAGAAAATGACAAAGACAAGCTTCCAACGGTGGATCAGCTTAAAAAATGGTTGGACAACACAGGCAACAATGTAACGGCTTATGTGGATGAAAAAGTAGCAGCCAGTCTGGTTGAAAAAATGCCAACACCAGGCAAAATCGTTGAAGAACATAAGATTGCGGAAGTAGGAGTAACGGAGCTTATTTTCGAAAATGGCCTGAAAGTTAACCTTAAACCAACTGATTTTAAAAACGATGAAATTAAGTTCCGAGGAGTAAGCTGGGGCGGATCTTCTTTATATTCAAACGAAGATTTGGACAATGCCTCTCTGGGTTCTATGGTGGCCTCAACCAGTGGAAATGGTAAATTAAAGGCAACACAATTGTCAAAATATTTGTCAGGAAAAGTTGCAAATGTAAACGCACAAGTGGGTGGAAATTCTGAAGTAATTTCGGGACAATCGTCAGTAAAAGACTTTGAAACTGCACTTCAGATGATCTATAACAAGTTTACCAACAATGTATTAGATGCAGAGGCATCCAAAGGGGCCATAGGTAACCAAAAAGACTTTCTTGCTAATATGGAAAAAACGGTAACCCCTGACAAAATGTTTAGCGATACTATGCAAACAGTTATGGGAAATTACCATCCCAGAAACCTGCCGATGACTTCTGCAAGAATGGAGAAAGTAAATCCGGAAAAAGCTATGCAGATATTCAAAGAGAGATTTGCGAATGCTTCTGATTTTGAATTTACTTTCGTGGGAAATTTTGATGTTGAAAAAATCAAACCTTTACTTGCAACTTACCTTGGGGGCTTACCAGGAACACTACAGAAAGAGACATTTGTTGACCTGGGCATTACACCACCAATAGGAAAAATCACCAAGATTATAAGGAAAGGAACCGACGACAAAGCTCGCGTTATGCTTGTAATATCAGGCAGTTACTTACCAAATGAGCTTGAAGAGCTGAGCATCAGTGCATTAGGAGATATTCTAAATATAAAACTTACTGAAAAACTCAGAGAAGAAGAAGGCGGCGTGTATTCACCTTTTGCCATGGGAAGCACCGGCAGAGTGCCGACTCCGAGATATACTTTCAGAGTAGGTTATGGTTGTTCTCCTGCCAATGCTGAAAAATTGATTGATATTACCCTCAAAGAAATTGAGAAAATCAAAACCAATGGTCCTGAGCAAGTGGATTTGGAAAAATTTGTTGCCAAAAACAAGCTGGATTATGAAACCAATCTCAAAAACAATGATTTCTGGTTGGGGTCGCTTGTGGAGCGTTACCAAAACATGGAAAAAGTACAGTTGATTTTGGAAGAAGGAAAGCTTTTGGATCAATTAACCGTTAAAAGTCTTCAGGAAGTTGCTGCAAAATATCTGACTGGCGACGACCTTATTAAATTTATATTGTTGCCTGAAGAGAAAAAATAATTTCTTTTTAAATAATACAAAAAAACCGGGGCCTTTGCTCCGGTTTTTTTGTTTATACTTTCGAAAATTTATTTCTGTATTCGATCGGAGTAAGTCCGGTGATTTTTTTGAAAACATCTCTGAATGCCTTGGTGTCAGAATATCCGACTTCGTACATCACTTCCGAAACATTTTTTCTGGAAGACTCAAAATTCCGTTTGGCAGCCTCCACTCTCACTCTCTGCAAATATTCCACCAGAGTATTGCTGGTTGCATTTTTAAACCTCCGCTCAAAACTTCTCCGGCTAAGGTTGGCCTTTTCGGCCAGCTGATCCAATGATAGTTTTTCGGTAAAATTGGTTTCCACAAAATTCTGGATTTTCAAAATTTCAGGGTCTTTATGGCCTTTTTGTCCGGAAAAAATAGTGAAAGCATGCTGGCTATTGCGGTCAATATCAATAGCAAAATATTTGGATGCCAAAATGGCGATTGATCTGTCGGTATATTTTTCAAGTAAATAGAGCAATAAATTCCAGATCGAATTGGCACCTCCACTTGAATACAATCTACCTTCATCGGTAATTATTTTTCCTTCTACAATTTCAACATTGGGAAAAGTATTTTTAAATTCCTGATAATAAGCCCAATGAGTCGAACATTTTTTACCTTCTACCAGACCGGTGGAAGCCAAAAGAAAGGCTCCTACACACAAACTGGCAACTTCTGCTCCATTTTTGTACATTTTATTTACCCAGTCTATGGCTTCAAAGTTGGCCTCAATTGCAGCATGCATATTGCCATACAAAGCGGGAATTATCACAATATCCGTTTCTTCAATTTCCCCAATCAAACGACTTACTTTTACGTTATATTCACCATCATTTGTGGTAATTTCTTTTTCCAAACCTACATATTCAACTTCGAAAGCCGGTTCTTTGCCGGTTGCCTCCAATAACTGATTGGCCGTTTTAAATAACCTGTAAGCAGGCGAAATGGCCTCAATTGCGGCCATTTTTGGTACATAAACAGAAATTCTCTTCATTATATTTTTCCGAAAAAACAAACTTAAAACAAAATGCTGTCATTATCACCCCCCGAAAATGTATTTTTTTACCATATTTTTTAGCATTTTCCAAAGCAACTTTGCATTGTAAAAATTTCAATATAGAATTAACAAAAAATCAGATTATGGAAAAATCAACTATTTTTCAAAAGTTAACTTTTGAAATTGAAATCAATGTATCAGCCCAAAAAACCTATGAAATCATGATAGGGAAAGAAACTTACAAAAACTGGACAAAAATCTTCAATCCTACATCTGACTTTAAAGGAAGCTGGGAAAAAGGTTCAAAAATTCTGTTTGTGGGTATTTCGGAGGATGGCCAGGAAGGTGGAATGGTAAGTCAGATAGCAGATAATATTCGTGGCGAGTTTATCAGTATAAAACACATCGGAATATTGCATGGTGGCGAAGAAATTACTTCAGGACCAATGGTGGAAGGATGGGGTGATGCTCTGGAGAATTATTATTTTGAACCACAAGGTGAAAACAATTGCAAGTTGAAAGTCACCATGGATGTTAACGAGGAATATTTAGATTATTTCACCGAAAGCTGGCCTAAAGCTCTCGAAGCTCTGAAGAATTTGGCCGAAGGTTGACATTTTTGAACAAATTATGAAAAAGTAAAAACAATGGAAAGCTCAACCTATCTGAAAGAAATCGAAACCGGATTTGAACTTTTAGTGGTCAAAGCAGCTTCTTTCCCTGATGGGGTGATGGCGGCTCATAAAAAACTTCATGGCATCATAAAACCTGATGATACAAGAAGATATTTTGGAAAATCACAGGGAAATCCTGAGGGAGGGATTGAATATTGGGCAGCTGTTAAAAAGAACCCTGGTGATGACCCGGAAGCTCTGTCATTGGAAACCGAAAGTATTCCGGCGGGAAAATATCTCTGTAGAAATCTGAGCAATTATATGGCAAACCCGGGCATAATTGGTCAGACATTTGATGAAATGGTGAAAAACCCTGAAGTTGATTTTGAAAATGGATTCTGTCTGGAAGATTACCTTACTATGGATGAAGTGATTTGTATGGTCAAACTCAAAGATATTTAAACCTTTTATATAAAAAATGGCAGAAAAACCTTACCCCTGTTTGTGGTTTAATCAAAATGCAAAAGAAGCCGCCGATTATTATTGCTCGGTTTTTCCTGATTCAAAAATAATTTCTGAAAACCCGATGGTGGTGCTTTTTGAAATCAATGGAATGAAAACCATGGCTCTTAATGGCGGCCCACATTTTAAATTCAATGAATCAGTGTCCTTAGTAGTAAATTGTGATTCTCAGGAAGAAATTGATTATTACTGGAACACCCTTACGTCCGATGGTGGCTCTGAAAGTCAATGTGGTTGGTTAAAAGACAAATTTGGTTTTTCGTGGCAGATAGTCCCTAAAAACCTGGGAAGTCTTTTAAGTTCAACTAATGCCATGGAAAAACTAATGAGTATGAAAAAAATTGTAATTGCTGATTTAGAAAATTAATAAAATTCGTTTGCATTTTTCAAAATATTAAAAACCTCGCTTTTAAGCCAATTGCCCAAAGTACTACTATGGATTTTCAAATTGAGATTTTCAAAACCAATATTGAAACCCCGGCAGATTCGGAAAGGGTAATAAAGTTTTTGAAAGGAATATTTCCTGAAACTGAATTCAATATTGATTTATGGGATCCTGAATACATTTTGAGGGTAAAGTCCTCAAATATTTTTTGCAGGGATATCGAAAAACAACTTAATAGTTTAGGTTTTTATTGCAAATGTTTGCCATAAAAAAAAGCCGGCTAACCGGCTTTTTTTTAACTTATAAATATTTTATTTCAAGGCATTTGTCACGGGCTTTCCTATTGATCCGTTGGGTTCCAAAATCTTCAGAAGCATAGCAATAGTAGGTGCCACATCACATGTATAAGTTGGGTTTAGGTTTTCTCCTTTGTTGATTCCCCAACCAAACAATAAAAATGGAATATGGGTATCATAAGCATACATAGTGCCATGAGTAGTACCTTTAGTATAGCCGGAAAACCATGCTGGTTCAACCAAAACCATAACTTCTCCACTTCTTTTCGGGTTATATAAGTTCGCTAATTTTGATCTGTAGTATTCGGGAATCGAAGCTGTATTGCCATCTTCCAGATTAAAAACTGAATATATTCCTTCTTCTTTTGTCAATTCAGTTTTCAATACTTTTACAACATCGTCTATTGTTATCTTCTTTTGAGCAAGGAGCGGCAAGTTCATGTAAAACTGAAAATTATCCCCTGAAACAATATATTTCCCTTCTCCAAAAGCAGTAGATAAAATAGCCTCCGATTTTTTCTCTAATTCGCCACCAAGAAAAATCCCTGAAGGCACCTTATTTTTTGTCAAAAATGCAGGGATTTCTGCCACACCGTGATCTGCCGAAAGAAATACTGTATAGTTGCCTTTGCCCAATTTCTGATCCAATTTATTAAGTATTTCCTCAATATTTTTATCAAATCTTAAATACATATCCTCAATCTCTTTGGCTTGGGGACCAAAAGCATGCCCTGCATAATCTGGTGACGAAAAACTAACCGTCAGAAAATCAGTATTCCCATTTTGACCTAATTTTTCAGCATCAATAGCCGCCAATGCAAATTCTTTTGTAAGATCATTTCCAAATGGCGTCTGAGCCAGGCTTCCCATTGTAACTTTATGAGGGAAAACAGCCTTGGGTTCACCAGAAATACTGGCTTCATAAGGTTGATCATCGGCCTCGGTTTCAGTGTAAGTTTCTATCGGATACAAGGTATTCCAGGTTTGAGATACATAGCTTTGAGGTAGTTTCCGGTCGTTGAATGATTTCACCCAAACTGGCAATTCATTTGTATAATAACTGCTTGTAATCCAATTGCCCGAGCCGGCATCATACCAATAAGCAGAACCCGTATGGCCTGCAGGCAAAATAGCTCCTCTGTCTTTAAATGCAATACCCACCACCTTAGATTTAAATTGAGAGGCTATTCTCAGTTGGTCAGTAATGCTGGTAACTTTCATGTTTCTTGGTGACATTTTTCCTGCAGATGCACTACCCTCACCTACTACGTTAACTGTTGAATCTGATACAACATACATGGTCTTTCCAATAGTTTTATCATACCATTCGTTTCCTACGATTCCACTTATTGCAGGTGCCGAGCCATTGAAAATATGGGCATGGCCTGGTCCGGTTACGGTAGAAGCATAGTGATAGTTGTGATTGCGGCAGTTATAGCCCTGAGTCATTAATCTTTTCAATCCTCCGGCTTTGTATTTATCATAAAACCTGTAGAGGTAATCGTATCTCATTTGATCTACCACAATTCCAACAACAAGTTTGGGTTTTGAAGGTACCGCTTGTTGAGCGAAAAGATTAAATCCTACCAAAAACAATAATGATGAAAGTGTAATTTTCATTTATAATTTTATTTTTTACAAAAGTAATTTAATAATGTTTTTATTCAACCTAAACGATGGTTCTAAATCCCTGTAATTGTGTTTTTTTACAAAAAAATAAAATTGAATCTGGTTTTATAGCTTCTGCATTTAGCTTTTTGACCGAAAAAACCATAATAAAATGGTAAATTGCGTCTTGATTTTTTAATAAACCATGTTTTCGCATTTAACCAAAGATTTTTTAGGCAACAAACAAAGCTACTCTATAGGCATCATTTTCATTTCAGTTGGATTATTGATAGGAAGCTGGGCTACCTATATCCCATTTGTGAAAACCAAATTTGACCTTGATGATGCACAATTGGGGCTTTTATTGCTGAGTTTACCTTTTGGAGCCTTGAGTATGAATTCTTTGGGGGCGATTTTGGTGAGAAAAATCGGGATGAAAAAAACCACCATCCTGGGATTAAGTGCGATGCTGCTTTCTTTTTCAATACTGCTCTGGTCTCCGGTTTTATCGCTGCTTTCTTTAATGCTTTTTTTGGGTGGCAGCTCACTTTCTGTCACCAACGTGGGTATGAATACTTGCGTAAGTGCCATTGAGCACCAGCAAAAGGTAAAAATCATGAGTACCAATCACGGCATGTTTAGTATTGGCTTGATGTTCGGTTCTATTTTGTCGAGCTTTTTTGGCGGTTTAAAAATCCTTCCGGGGGTATATATGGCGGCTTTGGCAGCAATTCTCTTTTCTTCAATGCTATTTGCAAAAAACAACATTTATAAAATTCAAGATGAGAAAATAGAAAATACTGGCCAAAAAAGTAAGTTCATGCTACCCAAAGGCAGTTTTTTGCTGATGATTCTGATAAGTATCTGTATCAACGTGACTGAAGGCACCATGGCCGACTGGAGTGCGGTGTATATGCGGGATATCGTAAACACAAGTACCTATTTTGAAGGCTGGGGACTGGCAGGATACTCTCTTTTTATGGCTTTGGGGAGGTTTTTAGGCGATAAAATCATTCCGATGTATGGTGCCAATAAAGTTCTGATTTACGGAGGCATTTTGAGTATTATTGGAATTAGCATTTCCATCTTTTTTCCTTTTACATTTTCTACAATTATTGGTTTTGCATTTGTAGGTGCTGGAGTAAGTTGCGGTGCACCTATTCTTTATGCGAGTGCTGCCAGAGCCCCCGGAATGGCCAAAGGTTCCGGCCTTGCTATGCTCAATACTTTTGCAATGGGAGGTTTCCTTTTTGGACCTGTCATAATTGGGTTTATCAGCAAATCATTCTCACTACCCATAGCATTTGGTTTGGTGGCCTTTTTAGGAATTGCCTGGGTATTTAACTCCCGAAGAGTAAAACTTTTCTAATGTAAAACCGTGTAAGCTTTTTCATAACCGGCTTTTATAACGTGTTTTATATCATCAATGGTAAATTCGGTGAGCTTAACCGAAACCGTCTCGTCTGGTCTGATTACTGTTAGTTTTATTTTTTTATTTAACGAAAATCCCGCAATTGACATCAGACTTTCGTTGTAATGTTCCGCCCATTCCAGATCATTATTTTCAAATTGGTTAACCGAAATATCCTTAATTCTGTCGATTAATGAAAGTAGATTCCGGTAGTTAATCGGCTCCATGTCTCTTTTTTTGGGATGTGTAGCTATGGCATAAATCTCAGTGGCACCGTCTTCTATGGCTTTTTTGACCGGTACAACTTCCCGCAGCCCACCATCAAGAAAGGCGTTCTTATAATCACCGCCAATCTGAATCGCCGGCATGATAATCGGTAATGAGCTACTGGCCCTCAGATAATCCAAAAAATGTTGTTCAAGCGGGTCGGCATAGTGCATTTCACCGGTATTGATGTTTACAGCACCCACTTTCAAGGCAATCGGGCTTCTGCGTAAGGTAGTTAAATCAATGTATTTTTTGAGTTTTTCGTGAAGAGGATTGGTGTCAAGCAGCCCATCAAAACGACTCATGAGGGTGTCGATTCCCAAAGACCATTTAGACTTTAAGATTCCAATATCGGCGGGTTTGGTGATGTTTTCAAGCCAAAATCTGAGGAGTTTTTTGTTTACAAGATCCCAATCCACAGTCTTGTTTTTTGCAAATTGATGTCCGGCTTCGTTGACCATAAAACTGGCATTTAGGGCACCTGCTGAAATACCATATATCATTTCGGGTTGAAACCCAGTTTCCAAAACAGCCTGAATCGCACCCACCTGCCAGGCACCTTTTAGTGAACCACCACCCAAAACTAAAGCCTTCATGAAGTGTTTTTCTTCAAAAATAAGCCTGAAATCCGAAGTCTAAAAATTATTTTTTGATATATCCGATATTAAAATGAAAAGCATCGGTCATAAGATTGAATACTTTGGGAGAACTAACCGGACCCAGTGTCTGAACTGAATAAGATTTTATCCCTTTTTCAAAGCGGACGTCAAAGAAGAAAGAACTGAATTCAAAGCCAAAACCGACATTAAAATTCATAATAGGGCGATTGAAAAACTTATGGTTAAGTTGTTTCTCATTTTTGAAATCTTTGAGTGCGTTTTTCATCTCTGAATTCATCGCAAAAGGAAAATTGAATGTTGGCCCTAAAAATACCCGGCTTGTTTTTGACCTGACCCCAATTAATGCCGGCACATCTATTGAAGAAATGCTCCCTTTAACCCGCTTACTCAGGCTTCCGTCTGTATTCAAAATATCAAAAATCCCTGATTTTGAAGAATAAATTAACTCAGGTTGAAACATAAACGACCCTCTAACCATTCTCATGAATAGACCTGTATTAAAACCGGTATTGTATGTATCGTTATTGATCAAAGTATTTTTTACAATTTTGCCATTTGCATCTATCACAGGGTTGCCGGATGGACTCAAACGGTCAATGGTATATTCATTGATAAAAAACCTACCCTGGCTTATTCCAAATCTTAGTCCCGATTGATACCGCCAATAGTCCCTCCGATACTCTTCTGCATAGCTTAAAGTATCGTATTTTAACTTAATGATTTCAAGGTTTCCGGAGGTATCTTTTTCTGCGATTGAGCTATCGGATTCTACAATTTGAGAAAATCCGGCTTTTGAGATTAAAAAAAACAGAAAAAACCAAAATATTTTTTTGTGCATAATCATCCCTTATTAACCGAAAATACATGCAAAAATTGAGCCAAAGGATACATTTCAGACAACCATTATGGTGATTCTGGAAACACAAACCGGCTTATTATTACTATCAACGATTTTTATCTCCCAAATGTGCGTTTTTTTACCCAAATGTACAGATTCTACAATCCCAAAAACCCAGCCTTCAGAAACTGGCCTGAGGTGATTGGCATTGATTTCAAGCCCAACAGCCCTTTGTTTTTCCGGATTTTCGAGGCATAAAAATGATGCCACACTTCCCAGGGTCTCTGCAAATGCCACCGAAGCACCGCCATGAAGTACCCCAAATGGTTGACGGGTCCTGTCTGTAACCGGCATTTTTGCTTTCAAAAAATCAGATCCGATTTCTGTAAATTCAATCCCCAGAAAACCGGCCATATTATTAACGCCGAAATCGTTAAGATTTTGTAAACTTATAGATTTATTAAACATCAAATATCCGTATTTTTGTCAAAAATAATCAAAGCAGGTGGTATTAAAAAAGGAGATTTATCTGATCAGACACGGTGAAACAGACTACAATAAAAAAGGAATAGTGCAGGGAAGCGGAATAGATGCCGACCTCAATGAAACCGGCCGCCAGCAAGCCGAAGCATTTTTTCAAAAATACAAATCAGTACCTTTTCAAAAAATATATACCTCGGCGTTAATCCGCACCCACCAGACGGTCAGTTCTTTTCTTGAGGCCGAATTACCCCATGAAATCATACCGGAATTCAATGAGATTAGCTGGGGTATTAAAGAAGGAATTGAACCCACCGACGCCGACAATGATTATTATGCTTATATATTGAAAAAATGGCAGGAAGGTGAAACCCATCTGCCTGTTGAAGGTGGCGAAAGCCCCGAAGATGTTGTAAAAAGATTGTCTGAAGGTTTGAAAAAGGTTATCCAAAATCAACATGAAAACTTGGTTTTAATAGCCATGCATGGCAGGGCTATGAGGATTTTACTGACCATGATTTCTAAAAAACCACTTTCTGACATGGATACTTTTCCCCACCAGAATACCTGTTTATACAAGTTGGTTTACGATTATGAAACCGAAAATTTTGAAATCATTATTTCCAACGATACGAGTCATTTCGAGTTTTTAGGAAAGGCAGTTGAACAGGAAGTTAATCTTTCTGCAAATTTTTGAAAATATATTTTTTAGCGAAAAAAGACCTTTCAGTGTAAAATATCTCCGATAATCAATAAAATTGTGAGTCAAAAAACTAATTGAGTAATTTTGATAAAACAATTTTTATGAATTTCAAACAGTCGTATTGGGTTTTTCAGGTGGTCGGATGGACATTTTACATTCTGGCTACCGAGTTGTCCAATTATCTGGTTTTGTTTTCATTTAATTACGAAGAAGTCGAAAACCTGATGTTTAATGCCACCATCAATATTTTATTGGGCATATCACTCACACATTTTTTCAGGGTATTTTTCAAAACATACAATTGGGTCAAGCTTTCTCTTCCCAGCCTGGCGGCAAGAAGTCTGATTGGAATTCTGTTGATGACTGCCCTCATGGCGGCAGTAAACATTTCTTTAGACGAAAACATCCTTGATTTCTCAAATTCCAACTGGATTTTGCTCGACATCACCTATTTTATCAACCTCAGCAAGCCTATTATCATCTGGGTTTTGATTTATATTTTTTATGCCTATACTACCGAACGACGCAATGATGCCATAGAACGTATCAAAATGCAGGCCTCCATACAAGCCTCTGAAGCTAAAATTTTGAGGGCACAAATCAACCCCCATTTCATGTTTAATGCCCTCAATTCTATCAGAGCATTGATATTGGAAGATCCAAAAAAAGCCCAAAAAGGCATCACCCAGTTATCAAATATCCTCAGGAGTTCTTTGGTGGCAGATCGAAAAACCACCATTTCACTCAAAGAAGAGCTGAAAACTATTGAAGACTACCTGGCATTGGAAAAGGTAAGATATGAAGAACGGTTACAGATTTCATGGAATACTGACCCCGACACACTTAATGTGGAGGTGCCTCCAATGATGCTCCAGACTTTGGTCGAAAATGCCATAAAACACGGGGTGCAAAAAGCAGCAAAATGGGGTTTTGTGGAAATAAATACTTCAAAAACCAACGAATATCTTGAGATAAGAATCAGAAACACAGGAGTTTTGGAAAGAAATAATAACCCTAGAGACGACGGAGGTTTTGGTTTGCCAAATACAGAAAAAAGACTTAATATCTTATATGGCCCTAATGCCCGATTTGAGATTTTTCAGGAAGACAATCAGACTGTTTGTGCAGTTATAAAAATTCCTTTAGCTAATTAAAATACTGATATTTAATATTTTACAATATGAAAACGATTATCATAGACGACGAAAGACTTGCCCGCAATGAGTTGAAAAGATTGCTGGAAGATTTCCCAAAAATACAAGTCGTGGCCGAAGCCGCCAATGCTGACGAAGCCATAGAATTGATAGATGAGCATCAACCCGATTTGCTCTTTCTGGACATACAGATGCCTGGAAAAAATGGATTTGAATTGCTCGAAATCATTGAAGACCGTGTCCCTGAGGTGATTTTTACCACAGCTTATGACGAGTACGCATTGAAGGCTTTTGAATATAACGCTCTCGATTATCTTATGAAACCCATCGATAGCGGCAGGTTGGCAGAAGCCATTGCGAAAGTGGAAGAAGAGTTAAAGAGGACAGCCCAGTTAAACTCTGACCCGGGCCGCTCCTATCTAACCGAAAGTGATCAGGTTTTTGTGAAGGATGGCGAAAAATGCTGGTTTGTGAAGCTGGGAAAAGTTCGTCTTTTTGAGTCGATGGGCAACTATGTGAGATTACACTTCGAGGATCAGAAACCTATGATTTTGAAGTCATTAAACAGCCTGGAGGAAAGACTAGACCCAAAAAGTTTTTTCAGAGCCAACAGAAAGCATATCATTAATCTTCAATGGGTCGAAAAAATCGAGCCATGGTTTTCGGGCGGCTTATTGGTGACCATTAAAAGTGGAGAAAAAACTACACCATTGGAAAAAATCGAAATTTCTCGTCGCCAGGCCATCAAATTTAAGGACTTGATGAGCTTGTGATGAAAATCCTGATCGCATCTGATTCTTTCAAGGGTTCGCTTCGAGCCGGAAAAGTGGCTGATGCTATTTCGAAGGGAATTTTAAGTAAAAATCCTGAAGCAATAATAGAAAAAGTACCATTGGCTGATGGTGGAGAGGGCACTTTGGAAGCTATTTTGAGTAGTAATTCAGAGGATTTTCAGATCATTTCAGGAAAATATTCCGGGCCTTTGTCTGCTGAGACTGAGGCCTTTTTTTTATTCAATAAAAAAGAAAAAATTGCACTCATCGAAATGGCTCAAACTGCCGGTTTGGAGTTGTTAAAGCCAGAAGAAAGAAACCCACTCATCGCCACCACAATGGGCGTAGGTCAGCAAATAAAGCAAGCCATAGAAGTTGGGGCGAAAAAAATCATACTTTTTGTGGGCGGTTCAGCTACCAATGATGCCGGAATAGGTATGGCTTCAGAATTGGGATGGGTTTTTAGAGATGAATATGGTGATTTTGTAGAGCCTTTTGCAGAAAATCTTGAGAAAATCAACCACTTGAGTCCTCCGGAGATTAATATTTTGGAAGGTATCGAAGTGAAAATAGCCACGGATGTCACCAATCCATTTTATGGTGAAAACGGTGCAGCCAAAGTTTTTGGAAAACAAAAAGGGGCATTTGAATATGAAATCAAATTGCTGGACGATGGGTTGAAAAACTTTGCCAAAATCGTAGAAATAGAATTCGGCTTGAACCTCCAAAATATCCCCGGAAGCGGTTCAGCGGGTGGATTGGCCGGTGGCGGGATGGTTTTTTTGAATGGAAAAATTGTTTCGGGTACCGGATTGATTTTCAATTATTGCAATCTGGAAGAAAAAATCAAAAATGCAGATTGGGTCATTTCAGGAGAAGGGAAAATCGATAGCCAAACATTTGTAGGAAAGCTGGTTTCGGCAGTTTTGAATCTTTGTAAAAAACACAACAAAAAAGTGATTTTAGTAGCGGGAAAGGCTGATGCCAATATTTCAGAATTAAAAAATGAGAATATTGTGCATTTGTACCAATTAACTGAAAATTATACTCCGGAATATGCCATCGAAAATGCAGAGGAATTATTGGAGGTAATTGGAGAAAAAATTGCTATTTCAATGGTTTGACTTTCTTCATTGTAGCACCATTGAGCTCCAATTTACAATCATCTGTATTTTTCAAGTAAAATTCAGTTGGAAAAACATCAGGCATGCTAATAGTTGACCCGTTTGACATTTTGGCCACGATTTTATCTAACTTATAGGGTTCAAATAAATAAAAATGCAACGAAGACTCATTGGCCAAATTTAAATCCAGTTCTTTTAAATATTGCTTATCTTCAAATCTCACTTGTCCATGATTGGCATTTATTTTTATTTTCGGATTATTGTAATCTACAAACTTCACAGAGCTGTTTTGAATATCAACTGATTCTAATTCTGGACAACTAACTACTACTGGAAAGGCTCCTTTATTATTTTCGATATTATAATATCCTTCTTTTAAAGTAACCAAAAGTGTATCCCCCCGATTTTCAAAATTCAATTTGTCTTCCAGCTGGAAAAAATATTTTACCTGAAATTCAGGAGCATTTTCTATTTTTACCATCCCTCCATTTTCAGAACTTGCCATTACTTTAAGGTGCTTAAATGGCCTTACTTTTTTTCCAGCAAATCCTTCTCCAAGATTATCCCCACTAATATGCCCTTTTAGGTAACTCCTGATATACAAGGCATTAACTATTTGAAGTGAGAAAAAGACAATCGCCAAAGCCAATAAAAGTTTTACACTTAGTTTCATAAAAAAGCTGTTTTAATTTTTGTTTAGATCTTGAATCATTTTAATCAATTCTTCGGGTTTTATCGAAAGTAAATTCATTTCTTTGGTCAGTTCCGGCAAGGTATTTTCAACAAAATTTTGTTTTCTAATTTCCAAAATTCGTTCAACTGCTTCATTTAAAACAAAAAAACCAACTCCCCTTTTCATCTCTATGATCTCGTTTTGCTGTAAAAAATCAAAAGACCGCTGAACCGTATTGGGATTAACCTCCAAACTCACCGCCACTTCTCTGATGGAAGGAATCTTCATACCGGGCACAAAATCTCCTTTCAGAATTTTATCTGACAAAAACGCAGCTATCTGTAGATATATGGCCTGATTTTCTTTGAAATTCATTTTATGTATGTTACCTGCTTAATTGTTTTTCTTTCGTTACAACCAATGAAATAACAACCAATGAAATAGGAATAATAAACTGAACTATAATATTATCGATTAACATTAAGCCTTCTGGTATTTTTACCTCCGAAAATTTATTGATATCCAAATCGTAAACTTCAATTCTTCCATTTTCTGCAAAACTGATATTCTTCTTAATTATGGCTTCAAGAATCCAGTTTTTCCCAAAACCAAAAAAAGCCAACAATGTCAAAAACAATATCGAAGTTCGAAAATTTGAAGAGTTTAACAATGTTGAGTAGGAAATAATAGCAATGGCTACTATTGAGATAAAGTCCAGGTCAAATCCCGAAGATCTGTAAAAAACAGTTTTTGAGGGACCAAAACCAATCAATTCAAAACTTTTAGGATTTGGGATATTTCCATAATTTGAATCATTAAACTTTTGAATAATATGATTTAAAAAAGCGTAGTCTATAACTTTTAATATTATCCAAAGTATTGCAGCCATTACAAAAACTAAAAGAAATTTCTCAAGCCATTTCTCAAAAAAACTAACCGGGAGTATTGTGTTGAAAATACTTTTTGCTGTTTTATTTTCCCTGGCCATTCTTCCAAGAGAAAAAACAAATGGAAAAAAATAAAATAGAAAAAACTTCGCTTGAATTTGTGCTGCCAGAAAAAATGCTGGGTTACTTAATGATAGATAATAAAATAAAAACATTGCTAGAATAAAAAACGACATTGCGACGAAAACTTGCCTTTTGTTCTCTATGAAACTCAATTTCATATAATTTACAAACCTCTTTGTGTCGAAATATTTTTCCATAATCAGTTTTCGGTTAAAGTTTTTTCATAAAATTTCTCAATATTCAAAGCTCCATTTCCTGCCAAAAAAATATCAGAGTCCAGATCATTTTTTAATTCTTCCTCGATTTGAGAAACATTCTTGTTGGCCAATATTTTATGTCCATCCAAAATCACCACATGGTCGATCATACTTTCCAGATCCTTGACCTGATGCGTTGCTATAATCATCAGATTTTCATCGTTAATATTGGAAGCCAATACCTTTCTGAATTGTTTTTTGGCCAAAATATCCAGGCCGTTGGTGGGTTCATCCATCAAAATAACCGAAGCATTGGTAGCAAGCCCAAACGCAATTTTTACTTTTTTCTTTTGCCCGTATGAAAGCTTTCTGTATTGAAAATCAGCACTTAATTCGAATTCTTCCAGAATCTTCTCAAATTTTTCTTCTTCAAATTTTGGATAAAAAACACCGAGGTGCTTTACCAAACCTCCAAAATTCAATTCTGGGAGATATATTTCTTCTCCCAAAAAGAAAATATCGGATTGGAAGTCGGGATGACGATCCTTTGGAGAATAGTCATTAATTGTAATGGTTCCTTCATCGGGAAAATACAAACCTAATAATGTGCGTAACAGAGTGGTCTTCCCTACCCCATTTTTCCCGAATAAGCCATAGATATGACCCGGAATAAAATCAATGCTCAGATTCTTCAATACTTCTTTCTTTCCCAGGTTCAGAGAAAGGTTTTCAATGTGAATCATAGTGTATTAGTTAAATAGTACACTACAACATTAAAATTTAATTTTTAATAAAAAAAATATTTAGCCAAAAAATTTATAAAAATTCACTAAAAACAAATTTTCCAGATAAAAACAGGCAAAATTTTCATAATTTCGCCCTTGAAAAATACGATACCTATGCAAGAATATCTTTGGGGTGTTGACCTTGGCGGCACCAAAATAGAAGGAATACTCATCGACAAAAATTCTAATGAAATCCTGATCAGAAAGAGAATAGCCACTGAGGCCGATCAGGGCTACCAACATATTCTGGAAAGAATAAAAATCCTGATCGACTTACTCGCAGAAGAAACCGGCATAAAACCTACCGCTGTGGGCTTCAGTACACCAGGCACATTGGATCCGGGTTTGCAATTGATGAAAAACTGCAATACCGTGTGTATGAACGGCCAACCCATGAAAAAAGACCTGGAAAATCTGCTCGGAATAAGAATCGAAATGGCCAATGACGCCAATTGTTTCGCACTTGCAGAAGCCACCATGGGAGCGGCGAAAGACAAAAATGCCGAAGTTGTGTTTGGGGTAATCATGGGTACTGGCGTAGGCGGAGGCGTGGTGGTACATGGGAAAGTAATCAACGGAAAGCATGGTATCGGGGGCGAATGGGGCCACAATGTACTGGATGTGGATGGTGAAGATTGC
The DNA here is from genome assembly GCA_016722655.1 of Cytophagaceae bacterium. Lineage (NCBI taxonomy): Bacteria > Pseudomonadati > Bacteroidota > Cytophagia > Cytophagales > Cytophagaceae > Cytophagaceae bacterium. The sequence goes on along the minus strand of JADKIR010000004.1, from coordinate 2,466,864 downwards.
TATTGTGGTAAAAAAGGATGCAACGAAAAAGTATTTGCCGGGCCGGCTTTAGAAAGATATTATCAGAAAATTGCAGGCACAAAAAAGAGCCTGAAAGATATTTACAATGACCATTTGGCAGGAACTGATGCGTTTGCCAGTCAAACCATCGATCATCTTTTGACATCATTTGCTAGGGCTATCAGTTCCATAATCAATGTACTTGACCCCGAAGTTATTGTTTTGGGTGGTGGTGTGAGTAACATTGACCTGCTCTATACTGAAGGTGTAAAACGTATAGAAAACTATATTTTCAATAACCGAAAAGTAGAAACCGAATTCCTTAAGCCTCTCCTGGGCGACAGTGCCGGAGTTTTTGGAGCTGCGGAGTTGGTTAGGAATTAATGTGCTAATGTGCTAATGTGCTAATGTGCTAATGTGCTAATGTGCTAATGTGCTAATGTGCTAATGTGCTAATGGATAGCCGTTTTATCCATAAAAAGTTCATTAAAACCCAAGAATCGTATATCAAAAATCGTAAATCGTAAATCAAATTAATCGTAAATCAAAATATGTCAACCTGGTATCTCGCAAAAATCAAATTTATTCAACAAGACGAAAAAGGAAACCAACGTCCGATCACGCAACAATATCTTTTTGATGCAGTTTCTTATACTGATGCAGAAGCCAGAGCGTATGACTATTGTGCTCAGGATTTGCCTGAATTTCAGCTGGTTGGTCTCACTAAAATGAAATTCAACGAAGTTTTTCTGGTGGATAACAACGCCGAGCTCTGGTTTAAAGCTCGTGCTCAATACATAGTTTTTGACGAAAAAAGCCAGAAAGACAAAAAGGTACCTTTCAATTTCCTCCTCAATGCACAGGACATCAAAGAAGTGTATGGTCTTTTGGTTGAAAAACTAGGCTCAGTTCAAGACTACATCATTTCTGATATCAACGTCACCAAAATCCTGGATGTGATTCCTTATGAAGAAAAAGAGATGGAAGACAAACCGCTTCCTCCCAATCTTAAACCTTTGAGTGAAGTCATAGCCAATCTAGAGTCAGAAACCCCTCCGGCAGAATAAATTATGAGCACGCCGGAGTTCGAATCCCTCTGCCTTTCTTTACCGGAAGCCGAAAAAGGGCCGCATTTTGAAAATGTAGCATTCAAAGTCAAAGGCAAAATATTTGCAACACTCAATACAAAAGAAAGTCGGGCTACGCTCAAATTCAAACCTGAAGAACAAAACATTTATCTCAAAATCAACCCTGAGGCCATTTTCCCCGTTCCCAACAAATGGGGAAAACACGGCTGGACTCATCTACTCTATACTCAAATCTCAAAAGAAATCGCTCTCGAACTACTCAAAATAGCATATGTGAGCGTGGCACCGCCAAAATTGAAACAGGTTATCAATTTTGCCTAAATAATTTTTCTAATTAATCCTCTCTAAGAAAGTGTATTTTACGACTTTCATCATTTTCTCTTTCCTTTTTATACCTTACCTTTGACCACATACTTTAACACCTGATAAAATACATGAAAAAATTACTCTTTTTCTCTTCATTTCTATGGATTGTGGCATCCAATTGGGCCGATGCCCAAACCATCACTTCACCTGACAGCAAGCTTTCACTGAGTTTTTCGGTCAAAAATTCAGAAGCATTTTATAGTCTTAAATTTCAGGATAAAGTGGTAGTCACTGACTCAAAACTTGGCCTGAGGCTCCTCAATAGCCCCGATCTAAACAAAGGCTTCAGCATCAAAGACACCAAAACTTCGACCTTTAAAGAAACCTGGAAGCCTGTTTGGGGAGAAAAAAAAGAATATCTCAATCATTACAATGAACTGGCAGTAACCCTCAACCAACAACCCGAAAACCGGGAGATTGTTGTTCGCTTCCGCCTATTCAATGACGGCCTGGGATTCAGATATGAATTTCCGCAACAAACTACCCTCAACTACTTCGTAATCAAAGAAGAAGACACAGAATTTGCCCTGGCAAAAGACCTCAAAGCCTGGTGGATAGCTGCCGATTACGACACCGAAGAATACAAATATACAGAGTCAAGACTCAGTCAAATACCTGAGCTTTTCAAAGGTAGCTACGATGGCAACGCATCCCAAACTATCGTCGACAACGCCGTTCAGTCGCCCTTAATGCTCAAAAACGTTGAAGACAACATCTATATCAATGTACACGAGGCTGCCCTTATTGGTTACTCGGCCATGAATCTGGAGATTGACTTCAGCAACTTCACGCTAAAAACTCACCTCACTCCTGATGCTCAGGGAGCAAAAGGATACATTCAGACCCCATTTTCTTCGCCATGGAGAACTCTGGTAGTAAGCCCAAATGCCGAAGGCATGCTGGATTCCAAGCTCATTCTTAACCTCAACGAACCCTGCAAAATCGACGATACCAAATGGATAAAACCCACCAAATACATGGGTGTATGGTTTGAAATGTTTCTTCCCGGAAAAAGCACCTGGTCATATACCGACCTCGACAATGTGAGATTGGGCGTAACCGACTTCAAAAAAATGAAACCCAATGGTCGCCATGGAGCCAACAATGCCAACGTCAAAAAATATCTTGATTTTGCGTCTAAAAATGGTTTTGATGCCATTTTAGTCGAAGGATGGAACGAAGGCTGGGAAGATTGGTTTGGAAAATCAAAAGAGGAAGTGTTTGATTTCGTAACTACCTACCCTGATTTCGATGTCAAAATGCTCAATGAATATGCACGCCAGAAAGGCATGAAAATCATCATGCATCACGAAACATCTGGTGCTGCCACCAATTATGAACGACGTATGGACGATGCCTTTGCATTCATGCACAAATACGGCTACAATGCCATCAAGTCGGGTTATGTGGGCAATATTATCCCTCGCGGTGAGCACCATTACAGCCAATGGATGGTAGAGCACTACCAAAGAGTAATCGAAAAAACCGCCGCCAATAAAATCATGATTGACTCCCACGAGTCGGTGCATTTGACCGGCTTACACCGCACCTGGCCTAATTTTATAGCAGCAGAAGCAGCTCGTGGCACCGAATACGAGACCTTCGGTGGACTCAATCCTGACCACACCACCATCCTTCCATTTACGAGGTTGATGGGTGGGCCTATGGACTACACACCAGGGGTATTCCAGACCAAACTCAATTACTATGACCCTAAAGTGACCCGCCAGATAAGCACCACGCTGGCCAAGCAGCTGGCATTTTATGTGACCATGTACAGTCCGCTGCAGATGGCCGCCGACTTGCCCGAAAACTACGCCCGCTTTATGGACGCATTCCAGTTTATCAAAGACGTGGCCGTAGATTGGGACGACAGCAAAATACTCGCCGCCGAACCTGGCGACTACATCCATATCGCCCGCAAAGCCAAAGGCAAAGACGAGTGGTACATAGGTGGTATCACCGATGAAAGCAAACGCACCTATACCGTCGATTTCTCGTTTCTTGATAAAGGAAAAACCTACGAAGCCACCATCTATGAAGACGCCAAAGATGCCGACTATATCGACAATCCTATGGCCTATCATATTTATAAACAGAAAGTTACGAAAGACAGCAAAATCAGCATTCAGTTGGCACGAAGCGGCGGTTACGCCATCAGTGTGAAGCCGGTGAAAATTGCCACAAAAAAATAAATAGGAATTCAAAAAATATGTAATTTCGGGATAGCAAACCCGAAATTACCTGCGATAGTAGCTCAGTTGGTAGAGCGTCCGCTTCCCAAGCCGAAGGTCGCGAGTTCGAATCTCGTCTATCGCTCAACAAAAATATCTATCTTCATTTGGGCGTGCCGCTCCCACGCTTATCGCGTGGCATCGTCGGGCTATCCGCTACAAGTCCGTCCACTCACAATCCAGCCGCACTACGGGCTTTTCACTACTATCCCTCACGCAAGAAGGGGATTTTAAAACTTCCTCAATCCTTTTAAATACGCCGTTCCACCCAATGCTCTCATCTGGCGGGTGATTTTGGGTATCCTGCGGCTTACGTAGGGTCCTGGATTGGTCACAGACCATTTTCTTGGACTGGGTAAAATAGCAGCCAGTTTCGCAGCATCATTTCTGGTCAAGTTCTGTGCAGATTTTCCAAAATATTTCTTTGCAGCAGCTTCGGCACCAAACGTATTCTTGCCCATTTCGGCCACGTTGACATATACCTCCAGAATTCTTTCTTTTCCCCAAATCACCTCAATCAAAAATGTAAAATATACTTCAAGCACTTTTCTGACATAACTTCTCCCCTGCCACAGAAACACATTCTTGGCCGTTTGCTGAGAAATCGTACTCGCTCCCCGCACTTTTTTACCTTTCAGATTGTGCTTAAAGGCATTTTGCATGGATTTAAAATCAAACCCAAAATGATCAGGAAAAAGCTGATCTTCAGCAGCCACTACTGCCAGGGGCATTTCTTTATTTATTTTTGAGTATGATCTCCAGCTATAATTTATTTCAGAATCTTCTCCATTACCTATCGAGGTCATTTTTTGGTCTACCATGGTCCAGGTAAATGGAATTGGCACAAACTTAAAAACCACCACACTCCCTATCGAAACTATCAGAAAATATTTAATCGCTTTAAAGGCAAAACTCCTTAGTTTTGTTACTATTGATTTATTTTTTCTAACTGAAGTAATTGGTTTTCGCTTTGTATTCGCCATTATTTTTTAAAAATTTCACAAAAATATGCATTTAGATTTAACAGGTAAAAAAATAATTGTAACTGGTGCCAGCAGCGGTATTGGATTTGCGATTTCCGAAAGTCTTTTAAAATCAGGAGCAACCGTGGCATTGCATTATAATTCGGGTAAAAATGGCATTGAACTACTTCTTGAAAAATACAAAAACGCAATAGCTTATCATGCGGATCTCAGTAAAACAGAGAACTGCATTTCACTATTCGAAAAGATTGAAAAAGAATTTGATAAAATAGACATGTTGGTACAAAATGCCGGGATATTTGAAGAACACGCTACGCACATTAGCAATGAAAATTGGCTTGAAATCTGGCAAAAAACCATAAAGATCAACCTTGATGCGGTGGGAATTCTTACCAAATTATCCATCGAGCATTACAAGAGAAATCAAGGAGGCAGGATTGTTTACGTTGCTTCCAGAGCTGCGTTCCGAGGTGAAACTGAAGAAAACCTGGCCTATGCGGCATCAAAAGGCGGGGTGGTTTCTTTGGCAAGAACAGTTGCAAGGTCGTTTGGAAAATATGGTATCACTTCATTTATTTTGGCACCAGGTTTTACAGAAACTCCAATGGCAGAGGAATATATATTAAAACATGGAATAGAAAGCCTGATCAACGAATCTTCAATAAAAAAGCTTACACAGCCAGAAGATATTGCTCCCATTGTAAATCTGATTGCTGCCGGATTTATGGATCACGCCACCGGAAGCACCATTGATTTTAATGCCGGAAGCTACATTCATTAATGGTTTTTTATTTTTGAAATAATCTGGAATCAAATCTGAATTCTTTTACAGAATTTATTTTCACCTGATTAATATCTTTATTACGTGGATTAATCAAATAATTAAAATCGCCTTCAACAACAGCAGAAGGTACTTTTAAAATTAAAAATTCTGAACTTTTTACCCATTCTTCGCCGATTTTTTTTGTTTCAATTATTTCAGGATAAGCATTCCAGTTTTCTGGCAAACTTTCTTTTGACACCTCAAGAATCTTGTCTTCCGGAATCTCAATTTCAACTATTTTATAGTCTTTCGGAATTAATCCCATAGGAATATGTACCGCAACTTCAGCCATACACAATGCCCTCGAATCAGAAGTATAAACCACAGCTATCCCTTTAGGATTCCATCTCCCGCCGGCAATTTCAGCTCCTTTACCTGACAAATCTCCGGAAAATTCTGCCTTCGATAATCTAAAAACTTTCATGCAAAAACCCCATAACTGATGCGTGTAAGCTCATTGGATAGAATTTCAATTCCATAGGAAGAATTAAAAAGGCTTTTAGGGATAAGGCCACCTAAAGCAATATTTTTAGCATTTAGCCAAATATCTAAACTTTCTTTTTCTCCGAAAGTTTCAAGACCTTTTTTATATAAATTATGAATTTGGATTATGCGTTCTGAAAGAGGTTCATCAAAACGCTTATTGTCAACTTTATAACGAAGCAGCGTACGTTCTGATACATGCAGAAAACCAGCCCATTCCATGATTGAAAAAGGATGAGTATTGAGAACACTCTCAAAATCTTCATAGGTTACTCCCACATGAATTTCCCTTAAGATTGCAAAAGGATCATTATCAAACCTGGCCAACCTCTGATAAGGTACCAATACGTCATTTACCATGCTTTCCATATAAATTCAATTTACAACACAAAATTAATACATTTGTCCAAAACTACAAGACATTTGTCATTTTTTTAATATTTCCTCAATTTCGACATACTCAAAAGCCGGATGGCTCTCAAAAATAGACTTCAGAGGCAATACATGTGCGGCACCAATAATTATCAGTAAATGGCGGTCATAAGGATTTACTTTTGAAATGATATTCTGGAAAATCTTAATATTCCTGTAATACTCCTTTGTAGATAGTTCACCACCTACTTTATTAAAGTTCTGATCAAGGTAAATGAGATTATTAAGGTAATTAAAAGACTGTAATTGAGCTTGTTGATTAAAGTTCAAATAAAAATTTATCAGGTCTTTTTTTTGCCAGATTGCAATATTCCTTCTCAAAGTGTTCAGTGCATTCTGTGCAGGAGGATTGTTTTCAAAGAGCAGTTCGACCGGAGGTTTTTGATTATTGATTGCTGCTGAATAATAGTAATGTAATGTATCAAAAGTCGATTTTGGTTTAAAAGCCCCTCCAGCCTGCTCAGGATGTTGAAAATTCACACAAATTACGCCAAACGGGTCATTAATCTTTCTGGCAAGTCTAATACCGATTTGATAAATCTCGTTTTCTACTACTGTCTGATTAGTTGGAACCGACCCTTTTTTAGCCTCGGCGTACACTTTATCCCAAAATGGCTGGAAATCGGGAGTATTTTCAACAAAAATCTTATTGGGATAAAAAAGTGCCAGTTTTTCGACCAGCTTATCCAACTCTTTTTGTTTTTTATTGCTGTATAAACCCGGATATTTTACAGAAAAGAAATCATTATTTTCACCAAAATGAAAAGTTCCAATAATAGCCACTTTGATTCGTGGAGTTGTTTGCCCGCAAATTTGAAAAGAAAGAAATAAAAAAATGGCTGTCAGTAATCTCAAAATCAGTGCTTTTTGTGATGTCAATATAACAAAAAAGCTGCCAATGATGACAGCTTTTGAATATTTTGAATTCATAAAATCAACCTACTGATCCTTCGAGTGAAATCTCAAGAAGTTTTTGTGCTTCCACCGCAAATTCCATAGGGAGCTGATTAAGTACTTCCTTGGCGTAACCGTTGATAATCAAAGCCACGGCTGTTTCGGAATCAATTCCCCGCTGATTGCAATAGAACAATTGATCTTCACCAATTTTTGAGGTTGTAGCCTCATGTTCAACCGTAGCAGTAGAGTTATTACACTCAATATAAGGAAAAGTATGTGCTCCACATCTATCACCCAAAAGCATAGAGTCGCACTGAGAATAATTACGGGCATTAGAAGCACGTTTCGATATTTCCACCAATCCGCGATAAGAATTTTGACTTTTTCCTGCTGAGATACCTTTTGAAACAATCCTACTTTTGGTATTTTTCCCTAAATGAATCATTTTTGTACCGGTATCGGCCTGCTGATAATTGTTGGTGACAGCAACAGAATAAAACTCACCTATTGAATTGTCACCTTTCAATACCACAGACGGGTATTTCCAGGTCACTGCTGATCCTGTTTCCACTTGAGTCCAGGAAATTTTTGAATTATCTCCAAAACACAATCCTCTTTTAGTTACAAAATTATAAACACCACCTTTTCCTTCTTTATCACCGGGATACCAGTTTTGCACTGTCGAATATTTCACTTCCGCTTTTTCATGGCAGAAAATCTCCACCACTGCAGCATGCAATTGGTTTTCGTCCCGACTTGGGGCGGTACAGCCTTCCAGATAACTCACATAGGAGCCTTCGTCAGCAATAATCATAGTACGTTCAAACTGCCCGGTACCTGCCGCATTGATACGGAAATAAGTGGACAACTCCATAGGGCAACGCACGCCTTTGGGAATATAACAAAATGAACCGTCAGAAAATACCGCTGAGTTAAGAGCCGCATAAAAGTTGTCTTTCACTGGCACTACTGAGCCCAAATATTTTTTTACCAGTTCGGGATGATTGTGAATGGCTTCAGAAATGGAGCAAAAAATTATGCCTTTTTCTCCTAATTTTTCTCTGAAAGTAGTGGCAACCGAAACTGAGTCAATCACGGCATCAACTGCAACGCCAGTAAGTCTCTCCTGTTCTTTGAGCGAAATACCCAATCTTTCGAAAGTCTTCCTCAATTCAGGGTCAACTTCATCCAGGCTGTCAATTTTCTTTTGTCGTTTTGGGGCAGAATAATATTTAATTGCCTGAAAGTCAGGTTTATGATAGGTCACATTGGGCCAGGTGGGTTCGGTCAGTTTTAACCATTCTTTATAAGCCTTCAGACGCCACTCCAGCATCCATTCCGGCTCTTTCTTTTTGGCTGAAATAAACCTTACTGTACTTTCATCAAGGCCGGGAGGTGCTTCGTCGGCTTCGATGTCAGTATAGAATCCATATTTATAATCTGAGGAGGTAAGTTCCTCCAACAATTCCATGTCTTTGCTCATTCAAAAATCTTTCGATACAGAGTTATTAACACGCAAAATTACAAATATGTTCTTATTAATTAGAATTATTCTATTTTATTTGAAGATACCTGATTTGAAGATAAATTTTTACAGAATTATCAACCTAAATCAGACATTGTCAACAGCAACAAAAGTGACATTCATTTTTACAAGTTTGGAATTTATAGTCACTTCAGTAGTACCTGTAAATTTATTATCATCAATTGTAGTAATGTCAAATTTGGCTTTGTCAACTACTCTATCCAAAACAATGAATTTGTCAATTGTGATGCTTTTTGAATCCGTTGATAATGCCCAGTTTCCTGCAATCAAAACATCAGGATCGGTATCTGGCTTGCATTTCTGATTACCCTCGGTAATTTGATATTTAAAATCTGAGCTTAAAATCAAAATATTATCTGTAACACAAGGAGCCTGAACGAGCATTAAATCAAGTTCTGCACCATCAAGAGATGCTTTGCCTTCTGACAGTTTCCATCTTTTTGAAGTGTCAGCGGTCAAATATTGTTTTGTAGTTTTTATAGGTTCTGTTACTTCCTTTTTTTTGCAGGCATTGAAAAAAAACAATACCAAAGTGACTCCCAAAAATATTTTTACCAGTTTTTTCATATTTTATCGGTTTTCCCTGAAACTATAAGATTTGTGTTTTTAAAAACTTGTCAATTTCAAATGCAGCCATTTCTGATGCACCTTTTCCGCCTAATTTTTCAATAATATTATTGTAATCAGATAACTGATTTTCGACAAAAATAGTATTAGAAATCAACTTTTTAAGTTCAATTTTAAGTTTTTCTTCATTAAAATCTCCCTGAATAAGCTCTTTGACTACTTCTTTTTCGGCTACAAGATTAACAAGCGAAATGTAGGGAATTTTTACCAATCTTTTGGCAATTTCATAAGAAATCCCGCTGGTTTTATATACTACCACCTGTGGCACTTTAAACAAAGCTGTCTCAAGCGTTGCTGTTCCTGATGTTACTATTGCTACTTTCGCAACAGACAAAATATTGTAGGTTTCATTGCAGATAATCTTAAATTTGTTTCCCGCATAACCATAAATATCCTTTGGAACCGATTTAACACCTGCCACTACCCAATGAAACTGAGGAAATTGCTCTGCAAGTTGAATCATCAGACTCATCATATTTTCAATTTCCTGTTTTCGGCTTCCCGGCAATAAAGCCACAATCGGCTTTTTATCGATTTGATTTTTGGTTTTGAAATCAGGATCAGGGCGAAACTCCTGAATTTCATCAAAGAGTGGATTCCCTACATATACCGAATTGACATGATATTTATCAAAAAAGGCCTTTTCGAATGGAAAAATAAGAAGTAAAAGGTCAACATATTTCTGAATAGCCACAGCTCTCGATTCCCTCCATGCCCAGGCTTTTGGAGCGATATAATAAATTACCTTGTAACCCTTAGCTTTTGCCCATTTTGCAATCTTCATATTAAAACCGGCATAATCGACCAAAATTATGGCATCTGGCTTTACAGTTTCGATATGTTCTTTAGCCAGATTGAGAAATCCGATAATCTTGCCGATATTTTTGAGAACTTCCCAAAATCCCATAAAGGCCAGTTCAGCATAGTTTTTTATGATATTTACACCTGCTGCTTTCATTTTATCTCCACCCCATCCGTAAACAATCACTCCTGGCTGCTTTTCCTTTAAAGCAAGCACAAGATTGGCGGCATGCATGTCACCCGATTTTTCTCCGGCTATGATAAAATATTTCATTGTGGTCTCAACAGAAATTTTGAAAAGACTAATGTAGAAATTTATTTCCCAAAATATTCAGCTGAATGATTTTCAGTTTCTATGAGTTTCACTTTTATTAATTTCACCCCAAATTGAGATTTTAGAATTGGTTCCAGAATATTGAAAATAACTATTGCAAAATTCTCAACACTTGGCATGATTCCTTCAAAATATTCCTTATTGTCGTTGAGGTAGGAATGATCAAATTTATTGGTTACATGCTCACGCATAATATCACGCAACACCTTTAAATCCATTACCCAACCATGATCCTGATCGATCTCACCTTCTACAGTCACAAACAGTTGCCAGTTGTGTCCATGAACTCTTGAGCAAATCCCAAATACTTCCCAGTTTTTTTCTTCTGACCATTTTGGATTAAAAAGTCGGTGTGCAGCGTTAAAGTGCTCTCTCCTTGTGATTTGTATCATCGTATTATTTCAAGAAAAATTTCAGGGTGCAAAATTACCACCATTTTTGATTGAATGTTTCAAAAATTCAGAATTATTCCGCCTGATGCCCATATACCAGGTTGCTGTACAAAACCAAACTCATAGTATTTATAATTAAGCAAATTATTAATATCAAAAAACAAAGAATGCTTCTTAAACTGATGCTTGAGACGGAGATCAATCAGGTGTACAGGTTTATAAAATTCCGGAGCCCGGGTGTTGTCCCACTGGTACGTTCCTTCTCTTTTTTTGAAGGTGTACCAAATTGCCATGGTCGTGTTTTTCAAAGGCAATAAATCAACTCCAACGGAAGCTTTGTGTCTTAAAAAATTTAAAGTATAAAATGACTGAAAGTTTTCTTCTTTTCTGTCAGCAATCAAATAAGCATAGTTGAAGGTAAGGTTTTGAAGAAACTGGTTAGGATTTGATGCCAGCTTGATTTTATAGCTAAAATCAACCCCCGCCATATTGATATTCTGGATATTCTCCATGGTTGGAACCGAAATTTCAGGTCGTTTTACCTTATCAATTGCATCCTCCATTTTTTTGTAAAATATTGATATTGTTCCACTTGTGTTTTTTCCGAAATATTTCAGGCCAATTTCGTGAGTCCAGGCTTTTTCGGGCTTTAATTTTGGATCAGCCTTAACGGTCGAATTATTGAGGTAAAGTTCGGTAAATGTTGGATACCGCAAGGAGCGGTTGGTAGAAGCATAAACTGAATATTTCCCTGAAATCGGCAACGCAATATCCAGTCCTGGATACCATGCATAACCAAAATTGGAATTATAGTTTAGCAATGTACCTGCAGATATTGTGGCATTTTTCAATTTTCTCTGGTGTTCAATAAACATGCTCAGATTTGATCTGCTTTTTGATTTATCATAAAACAAACCCTCATAGTTTTTGATTTTTACTTTGTCAGTAATTATGTCTCCCAACCTGTTTGAGAGCACATCTTCGTTTCTAAATGCCCAACCCACTGCACTTTTTGAGTTTTTGCCCAGGTAGCGAAGCTTATATTCAATATCGGCTACTTTGGTTTGGTGAAAATTCAAAAAAGCTTTTAAGGTGGTGTCACGATATTTGTCAAAGTCATACATATCATGATGCATACGATTGCTCCCTATGAAACTTCCAGATACTTTATTTGAAAAATTGTGATTCCAATTGACCGAGAACAAACCCGAGCCTACCTCTTCGTACTGGCGGCTAAATTTGGGATGATAAAAATTTGATGCCCCGAAATGATTGGAAAACAAACCTGAATTTAGATCAAGGCTGCCGTTTTTATAAACCTTTGAAATCAATAATCCCAAAGAATATTTATTGTACTGGGTATTAGCAATATATCCACCAGACTGTCCATAATCTCCATTTATTCTAACTCCTAAGCCTTTTTTTATGGTTTGTGCAGAAATATTGCCACCAAAAAGCCCATGCTGGCCTCCCATAATGCCAATCTGGGCAGATTGTCTGTCAATTTTTTTTGTAATAATATTGATTACGCCAGAAAATGCATTGGGACCATAAACTCTGGATGCACCGCCCTGCATTACCTCTATTTTTTCTATCTGACTGATATTCAAAGGGATATTTAAACTGTGATGGCCGGTTTGCGGATCATTGACTTTTACACCATCGACCAAAATCAAGGTTTGGTCATAATGCCCTCCTCTAATACTGATATCGGCCTGTACACCAAAGGAAGATCTTGAGCGAACATCCACATTTTGAGCATATTGCAAAATCCCGTCCAGGGTTTTTACAGGTGCTGCCTCGATAATTGATTTTGGAATTGAAGTGATATTACGTCCTGTACTCCTGATCTCAGTGCCTACAATATTAGCCGAAACGGTAAGTTCTTTTAGTTCATGAATGGTGGAATCTTGTGAAAAAGCGTTAAAAAAATTAACACATAGTAATAGTATCCAAATATTAGATTTCATGAAATTTTTATTTTTAAAAAACAGAAATGAATTAATCTAAAGAAAGAAGTTTATAAAAAATATCGGGTTAATAGATTATAAAACTTTTGCAAATAAAAGCATTTTTCAGGATACAAATACTTTTTTGACTATTTCAAGGTATTTTAATCCATCTTTTTGGTCAGGTTCCAGGTGATTCCCTTCTGCCCATTCGTTCCAGGCGTTGATAAAAACTATTTTCTCATCTTCGGGACGATCTTTTACGGCCTCCACCGCTTCTCTAAGTGAATCTTCAAAATCTGAAGTATTTTGCCCGGTAATTGCAATGGCATTTTTCCCTCTCCTGGCTGTATTATCAAAGCCAACGAGTGTACAAGGAAGGCCTTTATACTTCATATTTTTGTTGACCAGACTTGCTCTTTCTTTATATTGTTTGTAAGGATACACTTTTAATGAAGCACTCACTAAACCTTGCAAAATGTTCCTAATGAATTTTTTCCAGGTTGGGCCGTCAACAGTAAACTCTGAAAGAACGTAAAGTTTGGGTTCGAAGAAAATTACATCATCAAAACCATATTCCAAAGGGTTTTTGTCTCTGTCCTGAGCATTAGAGGCAATCAAATATGGCTCAGGGAGGTTATTTTCAGCAGAAATTTTTTTGAAAGTCTGAATTGTCTTTTTTACGTCTGGCAAATCATACGGACGATAAATCAAAAAAACTGGTCTGTCATGTACTCTAATGTACCTCGGATCTTTAAAAAACTGAAGCAGATATCGGGCATGGTCTTCGTCGTCGGTGTCAGAATAGGTTTGTTTCATCAGCACTTCCTTTTCTTCGCCCAGCCATCTTCGTGACCAGGATTCATTGGCCCAAAAAAGGCAATACGGGAAATCGGGTTCTCCAGATTCCAGAATGCCTTCAGTAGGTTCTTTCAACAACCTTTTTCCTTCAAACCAGTAATGATAATAACAAAAACCGTGAATACCGTACGCTTTGGCAAGGTCGGCCTGTGCTTTTCTGGCATCAGGAAGACGTAAATCATAAAAGCCCAAATCAGCAGGTAAGTGGGGCTGATAGTGACCTTTGAAATTAGGCTCAGCTTTGACCACATTGGTCCATTCGGTAAATCCTTGTCCCCACCATTCGTTATTTTCGGGTGTAGGATGAAACTGAGGAAGATGTATAGCTATTGGTTTAACCGGCATTTATTGCAACTAATTTTTCAAAAATTTCCAATCTTCTTTTTCCACATTCTTCTATGGAGTAATCGGTGCGGATTATTTCTCTTGAATTTTCGATGAACTGTTCCTGTAATTCTTTGCTATTGATGAGCTTTGATACTGCCTCCACAAAGTCAGCGGGGCTGTCGGCAAGAAAACAATTTTCTCCATTTTTCATGGGCAAGCCTTCGGCTCCGATATTAGTACTTACTATAGGCATATGCCAGGAGGCCCCCTCCAATATTTTCATCCTCATTCCACTGCCAATCCTGAGTGGAACGACCATGATTGCCCCTTCCAAAACATCTTCCAGGTCTTCGATATAACCGTGAAATATCACACCGGGAAGCTTATCATATTTGGCTTGGGTCTCTTTTTTCCACTTTCCAACAACCTCAAACTGAAGATCAGGAAAACTATTTTTCAAAGGAATCCAACAATTAGTTAAAAACCAATCAACGGCGTCGAGGTTTGGAAAATGAATTTCAGGACCAAGGTAAACCAAACGGTTTGCAAAATTAAAGGGAATGTTAGTATTATGATCAGTGATTTGTACAGACAAGGGTGAAACCTCGAGTTTTTCGGGAGAAACACCGTCTTGCTCCAAAAATATTTTATCTTGCTCAGTAAGACAAATTACCTTATCAAATCTGTTTATCAGTGCAACTTCAAGGAGTTTTGTATTGAAAATTTTCCATTCCCCACCAACCGGTTTATTTTGAAGGGTATTAAATTCCAAATCCATCCTTCGGTGCCTGATTTCGTGATGAACGAATACTTTACACAAATTTTTTGGCAGAAACTCGGCAATCGGAGCCATATCAATAAACTCAACTACAGCCAGATCATATTGTGTTTTTTTACATAAACCTTTTACAAGGTCAATTAGATTATCGAAATAATATTCTATAAAACTAGGTCTAAAGAAAAGCATTGATTGCTTGAAAACATCTTCTTTTTCCTGAGTTTTCCTAACTTTCTTCTTGATAAATTCTTTAAAAGAGAATTTTGGCTCGGGGCTTGATTCCGGACCAATCATTTGGATTTCAACGTCATGCCAGATGTTTTTCAGCTCCCTATGGTTTTCGGGAGCAGTTTGCGGGCAAACCAAAGTAATCTGATTTGATTTTCTTAAAAAATCTATCATTTTGAACGTTCCTGCACTTCCACCGGCATCTGCAGGATATGGATATACTACCGAAATAATCAGTATTTTCATTTCACACAGGTAGTTTTTCGAAAAAATTATATATCCTGAAAGTTACGGAAGTTAGTGCTCTTTTCAAAAGACTCTTTTTCGGTGGAACAGGCACAGGTTTGAGGTAAAAACATCTAATGGTTTTTAGATATGCATTATCAGCGTCGGATATTTGTTTGCGGT
The DNA here is from genome assembly GCA_016722655.1 of Cytophagaceae bacterium. Classification (NCBI taxonomy): domain Bacteria; kingdom Pseudomonadati; phylum Bacteroidota; class Cytophagia; order Cytophagales; family Cytophagaceae; species Cytophagaceae bacterium. Next base: position 2,451,307 of record JADKIR010000004.1, on the reverse strand, counting down.
AATTTTCATACAAGGTACGTAGTTCAGGTCTGTTATTTAAATCAAACCTATTTTGCCAGCGGGAGATATTGTCAGGATCTGCAAAGTTGATTCCACTGTAATGATAAAAAACTAGCGGTTGACCATTTACCAGGTATTTTTCTCCTGATTTAGTAAAATTCCTCTCATGCAAGTTCCAATAAGCAATATTGTACCCTGGATATTTATCAATTTTTACCCCTTCAAAATACAATGGCACCATATTGCAGTATAGTTGATCTACAAACATCCCGTTCTGAATATCCATATAACATTCTTTCCTGAGTTTATACATCCACCAATCCAGAAATTTTTGGGTCTCTGCCGAACGGCTAACTGCCAAAAAACCAAGATTATAAATGCCGTTTACAAACATTTGTTGCTCTGTACGGCTCTTTTCATCAAAAATCGGAGTAAAAAAATGAGGTGTTAATACAATATTATGCCTTGACAATCCCTCTTCTATTCCGGTCAGAGGCTCAAAAATCTCAATATCCGGATCAAAATAAATTACAGACTGTAAGGCAGGGTTGTTTTTGAAAAAATAATCAAAATAAAATGGCTTAACTGCGGTATTAAGCTCTGTAATATCATAGCGATCACACATTTCATCAAATGCCTGTATGCCAATATTATGAACTTCAAGGAGATTTAGATCGGCTAGTTTGGAAGAATCTACACCACTGCCTTCTATTTTGTCGCACAATCCGATTACAAATTCATAATCTGGATTTGTTTTTTTTAACGAATCAGACAATACCCTGGCCTGAGCGAGATAATTGATACTGCAAATAGTAAAGGCAAACTTATTGGGCATTCCGGACGTTTTGTTGTTACTTTTTCAAAGGCAAATTTAAAAATTTTGAGATAGAAATAGCATAAAAATCGAAAAATACTGTCTTAAATTATTTTAATCATTTCAGAAAACCAAAAAAAATATCATTAGAAATAATCTGATAAATGATCCTATTCTGTTGGAATAATTAATTGCATTTGAAATTTTCAAATATAAAACAAATGCCGATTTTAATATTTCGAAATAAAATTATCGTAATCAAAATTAAATTGTGAAAACAGTTTATTTTTTATTTCAATAGAAACATTTTCAATATTGGTAGTGAAATTTTGATCATTTTCATTTGTTAAAAGTCTGGTAATACCACTATAATGCTTGACATATAAATCTTGTAACCTGTGAGGTAGTCCAACAAAATCGTACCTTTTTTCAAATCTTAGATATTCATGTATTAATGATCCGGTGTCATAGTTTATCATAAATTCGGGATTGGAATAAAAATTAAAAAATGATTTTTCCAAAACTGTATTTTTAGGACCAAGACTTAACATTTTGCTCATTAACAAATTAAAAAATCTCCTTTTCCTGCTCTGAAAGCTGTTGCTTTTTTTGGAAACCATCTCAAATGAATAACCTGCCTCTAGTCCTTCAAGAACTTTTTCTCTATTAAATAATGCAAATGGCATGTACGGCCTTTCCATATAAAGGCCATCAATTTTACTGAGGTTAGCAGGGTTAATTTGCCATTCCGAAAAATGAAGAAATCCACTTCCGTAAACAGTGGGGTTTTGAATTAATTTCTTACTAAAATCAACAATTTCACTATTCAAAATCTCTAAATCTGAATCTATACACAAAATATACTGACTTTCGATATTTTGAAAAATCTTATCCAGGGTTTTTCCATGAGAGTCTAAGTCCCAGTTTATCAATTCAAAATCAATAACTTTTTTTAACTGTAAGAAATACTCAGAATCATCAATATTTCCAAAAGGGCAATTAATCAATATTATTGGCATATTTGCATATTTCTTTGCTGCCATTAAACTAAGTGTACTGATTAATTTGGTACCTACATTTATTATAATTCCTGAAAAAACATTTTCACGATTCTTAGTCATTTTACTTAAATATTTTTGTGTCAATTAAATTTAATTAAAATCGAAAGGAAATTAATTTACTAAAACCTTAATAATTTGTTATTTAAAGGATTTTAGAATAGTTGGGCAATCTTGATTCCCCTCACTCAATCTCCATTCTGATCCGCCATTCGGTGGGCAAATAATTATTGACTCTACCCCCAATTTTCTTTACCCATCCCAGATTTAAGCCTGAGTATTGCATTACCAACCAGCCATCATTTGCCTCCTGAGGCATTTCAAAAGCCTCTTTTTTTAGGAATTTTAAAGCATTGTCACGATTAAGTTCCACCGCATCCAAATCCGGATTTATCAAGTCAGACAAAGCAAAAGCATGGGAAGGTATAAAATCTTTACCTTTAAAAATTCCGATTTCAAGGCCAGATGAACGTCTGTTTAATGCCTTCATTACACTTCCAAAATCAGACAATAAAGAAGCCTTAATAGCAACTATATTTCCGTCTTCTTTCTTGTAAAATTCGTAATTGTCCACTTTTGTCGCCTTAATCCATGGCTTTACGACCTCGGTCAGCTCTCTGCTCAAGTGGTTGAGATTAATTCTTGCTTTTGCATATCTGCGATCATTGGAAAGATTGCGAAAAGCCGAAATAAAGAAACCTTCTCCCCGGGTTTTATGAGGAAAAAACTGATAACCGCCTCCCTTTTCTGCCACTTTCCATTCCGGATTTAATGTTAGTTTTACAGGGTCAAAGTCTAGCGTGCGACATAGCCAGGCAGCATTTTCCTGATTTTCATATGGGTTGTAGGTGCAGGTAGAATAAATCAAAACTCCACCGGGAGCCACGAGCATAGCCGCTGCACTCAATATACGTTTTTGGCGTGCCGAACACATTTGTACATGGTTTTCGCTCCATTCCGACATCGCATTAGGGTCTTTTCTAAAAAGTCCTTCGCCCGAGCAGGGGGCATCTACCACTACCACATCAAAAAAACCTTCCAGATCAGCGAAAGTTTCCGGATCCTGATTGGAAACTATGACATTGGAAAAGCCCCATTTCTGCAGGTTTTCTTTGAGTACACCTAATCTTGATTTTATTACTTCATTGGAAACCAGAAGGTCATTTTCTGTTAATAAAGATGCCAAATGTGTACTTTTTCCACCTGGGGCACCACATAAGTCGAGCACCCGAAGACTTTCTTTTTGGGGTGCCGTTTGACGAAATACTTCCTCTAAAAACATAGAAGACGCCTCCTGCACGTAATATGCACCCGCATGAAATGAGGGATCGAGCGTAAAAACCGGACGACTTTTTAAATAATTCCCAAAGTGTGACCAAGGCACATCACTATCTATGTCAAGCTGAAGATTTTCCAGACTTTTTGCGGGATTTATCCTGATACTAATGGGCACCTCGGACTGAAGAGCCTTTTCAAAATCCTGGAATTCATCACCCAGAATCAGTTTCATATTTTTTGCGAAGGCTTCCGGCAGAATTATCATTTGAGGTGTTTTATAGGTTTCTGAATGGCAATATTATTAGGATAAAAAATCATATCGCCATCTGCATTTTTAATTTGAATCGAAAAAAAAGTAATATCGACCACAGTTCCTTCAATAGAATCTTCTTTATCAATGATTTTGATTTTGGAACCAATTTTAAATGGAGAATTAAAAAAAAGAATAATCGAGGAAGTGATATTGCTCAGAATTGACCAATTCGCAAATAATGCTACCCCAATAATGGTAAAAATGGATGCAAAATAAATCGAAAGCCCTTTTACAGAAACATCCCAAATTATACCCAGACATACAAATAACACTACAGCCAGCACAAAATTAAAAAACTTGTTGGCGTATTTTCTTTGGCTCTTGTCAAGGTCATATTTGACAGCCTGCCGACGAATTAAAGACCTGAAAAATGCCCTGATAATAAATACCAGGCCTACTATCAGCACACTGGCCAGCACTTCAAAGTATTTGCTATCGAGAAATTTGGCAATCATTTTTCCTGATGTTTTTTTTGCAAAAATAGGCAATTTACCAGGCTATCCTGAATAGAAATTTCATATATTTCGAATCTTTAGCTCGTTTTCAAAATTAAAATACAAATAATTTTTCAAAAAAATAAAGGTTTTTTATGGCATTGACTTCTTCAAATATGATGAATCTGGGTACAGTAGCACCTGATTTTGAATTGATTGATATTGTTTCTAAAAAAGTCATGAAATACGAGAATATTGCAGGAAGCAAGGCAACTGTGCTGATGTTTATTTGTAATCATTGCCCTTACGTAGTTCATATTATGCCTGAAATTATCAAAATAATTAAAGAATTTAAAGCAAAAGGTGTTGGTTTTGTGGCAATTAGCTCCAATGATATTGTGGCATATCCACAGGATGGACCCGACCACATGAAAGATTTTGCTGAAAAATGGGAGATGGATTGTCCTTATCTTTTTGATGAATCACAGGATGTAGCCCGGGCATACGATGCCGCCTGCACACCTGATTTTTATATTTTTTCGGAGAACAAAAAATTGATTTATCGGGGGAGACTTGACGAATCGCGACCAAAAGTTGAAAACCCCGCTCCACTCAATGGTAAAGACATTCGTGGAGCACTTAACGCCCATCTTGCCGGACAATTGATTTCCGAGATTCAGTTTCCAAGCATGGGTTGCAACATAAAATGGAAAAACCCTGACCATAATTAACTCATTATCAATTACCAAAATGCCTCATACCAATTTCTTTCTCGAAGCCTTTGATGGTCGGAAAATGTTTTTCAATCAGTGGGTAGCAGGTCCTGATGCCGTGGCGAGTATCGCATTGGTGCATGGCCTGGGCGAGCACAGTGGTAGGTATGAGCATTTGGCAGTTTTTTTTAACAGCCACAAAATTAATGTTATAGCGGTCGATCTGTTTGGACATGGGAAAACTGAAGGCAAAAAAGGCCATACCCCAAAAATGGACGATTATCTGTGGCAGATTGATTTCCTGATAAATCTCACTCAAAAACTCGCTCCCGACTTGCCGGTTTTCCTTTATGGTCACAGCATGGGGGGCTGCCTGGTGCTCAATTATTTATATAAAAAACAATCTAAACTGGCCGGACTCATTGCCACAGCTCCTGCTATTCAACCCGGCTTTAAAGTACCGGCTTTGAAAATGCTTGTTGGTAAAATTGGTAGAAAATTGGCTCCGGGTTTAATTCAAAAAAATGGATTAGACCTCGGAAACCTTTCTCATGATCCGTTAGTAGCCGAAAAATATGTCGCTGACCCCTTAGTTCATAATTTACTTTCAGCCGAATTAGGCATGGGGATTCTGGAATATGGCAACTGGCTCGAATCCAATGAAACCATTAGCCAAGTGCCTGTTCTGATTATGCATGGTTCAGAAGACAAACTCACCAATTTTGCAGCCTCAAAAGCCTTTTCAGAAAAAGCAGAGGGAAATGTCACCTTCAAGCCATGGCCCGGAATGTACCATGAAATTCATAACGAAACCGACAAACAGCTGGTTTTTGACTACACTCTGGATTGGATAAAAAAGATAATTTGAGTACCTTTAAGTGATTTACCATTAAGAAATTAAGGGCATTAAGAACACATAAAATATTTCACAAAAATCACAAAGAAGTCGCAAAAATCACAAAGAAAACTTATCAAAAAAGAATAAAATATACCAAACCTTCTCTCTCCACCCTCTTTCCACCTTACCACCTTTCCAACTTACTAACTTACCACCTTTCTAACTTACCAACTTTCCACCTTACCAACTTTCCAACTTACCACCTTTCCAACTTAAAAATCCCGAAGCATGTCATCCTGAGCCTGACGAAGGATGCTTGTCAGCCTGAGCTTGACGAAGGTCTCCTCCCCAATTAACACATTAGCACATTAACACATTAACACATTACCACATTACCGCATTAGCACATTACCACATTACCACATTAGCACATTAGCACATTACCTCATTAGCACATTAACACATTACCAAATTAATCACTCCTTCACAAAAACCCCGTTTACAGCCCTTTCAGCAGTCAAAACCCTCAAAAAATACTTTCCGGCCTGTATTCTGCTCACATCGACTTTTCCTTTGGTAGCCTCCCTTAAGTCCACCTTTCCTCCCCTTATATCTCTTATTTCCAGCTCATAAAGGCCATTCTCAGGTACTTTTACTGTCAAAATATCATTTACCGGGTTGGGATATATCCAGCTTTCATCTGCTTTTGGCTCATTGCCCAGCAGTTCCAATTTGCCCACGGTCATAGTTTTCATGATCCAGCCATTGGGGTCAAATGTCACCTCACTCAACTCGCCGCCGGTTAAATCATTGATTTCAAAAACATTCGTGGCTTTATCTATCACTATAATTCTCACTTCTTCTTTTCCGTCTTTATACACCACCTTCACTTCCATCGGCATCCTGAAAAGCTTGGAGCCGGTCTGGCTGGCTTCTATTTTGAGCTTATTGGCTCCGGCCGACAGCCAGTTGATTTTATACACCGGAAATCCCGTGCCATACACCCATTCGTCAAAGAAATATTTCAACTCCTTGCCCGACTGCTTTTCTGCAAACACCCTGAAGTCGTTAATTGTGGCAGCCTTGTAGGCGTGTTCCGATGCCATAAAACCCTTCAAAACATCAAAAAACGCCGCATCGCCCAGCACACCCCGCAGCATGTGCAGCACCACGGCCCCTTTTCCGTAGGTTAGATTATAGTCAAATACCAGATTCTCATCCTTAGGGTTGCTGATATACACCGGCTCAGTCACCGTTTTCGCACGGGTTATGTGACCGTTGATATTACTCATATATGCCGACTTTCCGGTTCTTTTTTCTGCCCACAGGGCCTCCGAATACGACGCAAACGCCTCATTCATAAAGATATCCGCCCAGGTTTTGCAGGTAATCTTGTCACCAAACCACTGGTGAGCCAGCTCATGAGCAATCAGGCTCTCCGAAAATCCACCCATCGAGCTTACCGTCTGGTGCTCCATGCCACCGCCAAAGCCGCACATGGCATGTCCATACTTTTCGTTGATAAATGGGTATTCGCCAAACGTATCCGAGAAAAACGTCAGCATATCGCCCGTACGGTCGAGCAGCGTTTTCAGGTTTTGGGTAAGTGACTCGGGGTAAATATAGTTGAGCACCGGCATTGTTTTACCGCCATATTGCCAGTTAAAATCATACAAAACGTAGTTGCTGCAGGCCACCGACACCAGATAGTGGCTGATCGGATGGCTGTTTTTCCATACATAGGTCCTGGTATTGGCCGCACCATTGTCAATCATGTCACTAAGGATTCCGTTTGACACCGACACAAAACTCTTATCCATGGTGATACTCACCTGCGTGCTGTCAATCTTGTCGGCCGGGTCATCTTTGCAGGGCCACCAGTCGGGGGCACCGTATGGCTCACTCAGGCTCCATACTGCCGGGGCTTTTGCCGTGCCATGTGTGCCAAAACTAAAACTCCCGAATGCCGTGGTGGGCGGGGTGCCTTCATAAAATACATCAATCGTCTCCTCTCCGCCGGTATTGAGTACCGTTGGCAGCGTAATTTTGACTTTGTTACTGCCCTGACTATACGCCAGTTTCCTTCCTTTCGAAATCACCGCATATACCTTCAGTTGGCCCGTGAGGTCGAGGCTCACCTCTTTTATGGTGCCTTTCGCCTTAAAAATCGTCTTCGCAGCACCCAGAATATACCTGTCTTGCTGCCTTATCGTAAGGTCGAGTTTTACATAAGTCACATCTATCAACGTGTCGCCGGGATACGCCGCTCTGGCCGCCAACCGGGCATTTTGTGCCGAGCGTATCTTAGCCTGTGAGCAATCCAAACCTCCATTTTCCTGTGCATGAGCTGCTAAAACTCCTAAAAACACACCCAAAAACCAGCTAATCTTTACCGCTACCGATTTCATTTTTCCTGTTGAAAATATCATATACCAAAATAAGCAAATAATCCACAAAAACCAGCTTATTCACTCATTCTTTTCACCAAAATGCTTGTTTATTTATTTGGGCGTGCCGCTCCCACGCTTATCGCGTGGTATCGTCGGGCTATCCGCTACAAGTCCGTCCACACACATTCCAGCCGCACTACGGGCTTTTCGCTACTATCCCTCACGCTGGGGGATTTGTGTTTTTATTGAGAGATTGAACTGTACTTTATTAAAAAAATCTTATTTTTACTAAAGTAGAACAAAATCTAATAACAATGTTTCTAAAAATTTACAATAACGAGCTTTCAGGTGATTGGGATGATTTTGAATATTATCCAATTATTAAGGAAAATGATTTTTGTGAAGAATGTGAGATTGGCGAAGAATCATTTTGGTCAGTTTTTGTGCATCTAAAAGAAGGCGGGCTTGCTTGTATTGCAGATGTCCCAAATCAATCAGATGCATTAAGGTTAATAAGTTTCCTAAAAGTTCTCCAAAAAAATAATAAAAATCAAGTAATTAACAACTTTCAGGTTTCGATAAACTTAACCGTTAATCAAGTTTTTTTGTGATTAAAAAAAGCCAAATAAGTTCAATTATTATTCAGAATCAAGGAGCATATTAAGCATTCTACTAATTTCCTTATTTTGACCTGATTCTAAATCCGTAAACTCTACTGATTCAAATTCATACCAATCAGATTCACACCTTATTGGTTCGTCTTCAAACCTTTTTATCCCAAATTTTCTGGATAAAAATATTGTCCATCAATCAAATGTTCCTTTATCAGAGCTATTATTTCTTGAATATCAAGGTTTTCAGGATTCGAAAAAATCAAATCTCCAAATATTTTATAATTTCCTGAATCCCGATGTAGATAATTAAATTGTATTTTATTTACGGAAACGTTCATTGTAATGATATTTCAAAAATTCTGGATTTGGTAAAAATCTTTTAGGCAATTGGATTTCATTTCCTTCAAATTTTCGAAAGTAATCAAAATCCCATGATTCATTTTTAGGTAAATCTTTTGAGACAACAATCCTATATTCAGGTGTGATCGAAATTAAACCATTTTCGTATGCTTTATCGTGAAGTGAATTTAGGCATAAACCATTTTCAGGATTCATCCTATTTTCTTTATCCAAACTCCATGGCCTAATGTGGCCAGCAACTAAAAGTTCACTCAAACTAATTCCTGTAATGCAGCATTTGCCATCATAAGCACTTAAAATTGACTTTCTAAAAAGAATCTGATTTACCCTCGTTTTTACTAATCTTTCTCTTTCAATACCTTCTTTTGGCAAATCCGCTTCTGGGATATTGTTCAGATTTTCTACAGTGGTATTTTGAAAATTGGCAAGGAGCTTTTCACTTTCAAATGGTAAATTATCCCAATTAGTATAGAATTCATTCCAAATTTCTTTGTCCAATTTACTGGTATGGTCAGCTCCTTTTTGTTTTAAAGTTGGATCTAAACTGGCAAAATTTACAAGCTTAAATGCAATCGAACCTGGAGTTCTGTTTAGCAATTCGGCCAATTCAATAACCTGCGGATTCCTTGAATGAAGCCTTCCAAACGGTATTTTGAAATATAAATTGATTGCGATAATCAATTCTTCCCGGGTCCATAGTTTTTGGTCAGATTTCATAATCTGGGTGTTTTCTTGCGTTAGGGATTGTAGTGAAAATCTTTTTTGTGAGGAACGAACAAAAAGATTGTAACGAAAAGCCCGGCCTCATAGCTCACTAAATTGTGAGCTATGAGGAAACGCCCAAATCAATTTTCAAAATTCCTCATTTCTATTCCTAAAGTTAAACATTTTTACCTAACCCCACAAAAAAAAACCACCCTTTCGGATGGCTCTTTGTTTGTTGCTCCAATGATAGAAATCTTATATTCGGTATTTTTTGTCTTCGATGATCTGAATGTAGTTGGTACGCTCAAAGGCAGTAGGATTAGCCACACGTGCCTGACTCAGATGCCCACGGAAGGCAGCCAGATCTTTGAAGCCCATTATGTTCATGTAGTTTTCGAGCTCAGCCAATATGATATTGATATGCGATATGCCATGACGGTAGAGCGAAGAGGCCACCATGCCCACGTCGGCACCGGCAAGGATGTATTTCACGAGCTCATCGGCACTTTCGATACCCGTGGTAGCTGCAAGAGAGCACGAGGTACGGCCACTCAACACGGCCAGCCACAACAGCGGCAGACGTATTTCCTGCGACTGACTGAGGTCGAGGTTGTTGAGCACTTTTAGCTTATAAATATCAAAATCGGGCTGATAGAAGCGGTTAAACAACACCAGACCGTTGGCACCGGCTTGCTCCAGTTTTTTGGCCATATTGGCCAGCGACGAGAAGTAAGGGTTCAGCTTGACAGCCACGGGTATTTTGAGGTCTTTTTTGAGCTCGGTCAGGATATCAACATACCGCTGCTCCACATAGTCGGCAGTGTAGGTGTCGTTGGCGGCCACAAAGAATACATTGAGCTCCAGGGCGTCGGCTCCGGCTTGCTCTATTTCTTTGGCATATTGCAGCCAGCCTTCGGGTGTAACACCATTCAAACTGCCGATGATGGGCATATTGGTGCGTTTTTTGGCCTGGTGAATGAGCTCCAGATATTCTGAAGAACCCACACCGAAATCATCCACTTCAGGGAAGAAGCCCGAGGCCTCGGCAAACATCTGTGAGGTGGATTTGTACATTTCTTCGAGATGAGCGGCCTCGTTTCTGATTTGCTCTTCGAAGAGAGAGAACAGCACCACAGCACCTGCACCGGAGTCTTCCATCTGCAGGATGTTGTCGATTTTCTGACTCAAAGGGTTGGCTGAGACCACCAGCGGTGTGCGGAGGTTTAAGCCGAGATATTTTGTTCTTAAATCTGCCATTTTAGTTTTTAACTAAATGTATTCTTTGAAATTTTAATCAATTATTAACGCTCAATTCAGTTCTTAAACCGAATTTACCAAATTGAAAACTTTGTTTATTATTTCCAATCTGACGTTGCCTACCGGCGGTCCTCATTTTTTTGCTCGCCCAAAAAAACGAGGCAAAAAAAGGGCGGCCAGTGCAAAGTGTCACGAAAAATTTGGAGGCCGTACTCTTTGAAAAAACATTGAACTTGAAATTTTTCTAAACACTGCACCGGCATTCAAGGAATTTTCATTTTTATTATACCATACTAAATTGAAAATTCTTATTTCCAACAGCACCTCAAAATTTCCTACTGCCCACAAATCCTATATCTTAATTTACCTCTGAAATCTTAAAACCTCCAGATGAAAACCTACACTCAGTTATTCCAGAATATCGGGCTGAACTCGTGGGCACCGAAGCCTGCCATGTCTTCGTAGCTGTTCCAACGGAGTGTAACCAGTTCCTGAGCCAGTTCGATGAGTTTTTCGGCATCTTTTGGCTGAGTCTGTGTCAACACTTTGTATCTGAGCTCGTTATACGCATATTCTTTAAACGGTATCGTAGGCCTCGGCGAATCCAGTACGAATGGATTGCTGTTAGCTTTTCTCAACATCGGGTTATATCTGATCAGCGGCCAGTATCCACTTGTTACAGCCATTTTTTGCTGATTCAGACCTTTTTCCATATTGATACCATGGGCGATACAATGACTGTAGGCCAATATTATCGACGGCCCGTCATAGGCTTCGGCCTCACGCATGGCAAGCAATGTCTGCTGAGGATTGGCTCCCATGGCTATCTGAGCTACATATACGTTTCCGTAAGAAATAGCCTGCATGGCAAGGTCTTTTTTACCAACCCGCTTACCAGCAGCAGCAAACTTAGCCGAAGCGGCCGTTGGTGTTGCTTTAGAGCTTTGTCCGCCGGTGTTGGAATACACCTCAGTATCAAGCACGAGCACATTGATGTTACGACCCGTTGACAATACGTGGTCAAGACCACCGGAGCCGATGTCATAGGCCCAGCCATCACCCCCAATCAGCCACACGCTGCGGTGAACGAGCTGGTCGGCCACCGACAGCAGGTGTTTGGCTTCAGGTTGTTCGATTTTATGTAACAAAGCTTTGAGTGCAGCCACACGATGTCTTTGTGTAGCTATTTCACTTTCAAGTTTTTGAGGTGCATGCATGAGCTCATCAACCAGCTTGTCGCCGATTTCAGGGCGGAGTTTTTCGAGCAGCTCGTGAGCCATGCTCAGTTGCTTGTCGGCAGTGAGACGCATACCGAGACCAAACTCGGCGTTGTCTTCAAACAGGGAGTTGGACCATGCCGGACCCTGACCTTTGGAGTTAGATGTCCATGGCGTAGTGGGCAGGTTACCACCATATATACTCGAGCATCCGGTGGCGTTGGCTACTAAAAGCCTGTCGCCAAAGAGCTGGGTAAGTACTTTTACATAAGGGGTTTCGCCACAACCGGCACACGCACCCGAGAACTCAAACATTGGCTCAAGAAATTGCACACCATGCACGGTAGAGTAGTTTACACCCGGCCGCTCGTTCATCGGAAGTTTCTCGAAGAATTCAATAACTTCTCTTTCCGGATCGAGTTCTTTGGGTTTGTCGCCCAGGTTGATGGCTCTTTTGCCTTCACCCAACTGCACAGGGCAGGCTTCATGGCAAAGGTTACAACCGGTACAGTCTTCAAGATAAACTTGCAGGCTATATTTGGTTTCAGGAAAACCGCGGGCGTTTATTGATGCGAATTTGAAGCCTTCAGGAGCGGTTTCCATGTTTTCGATATGGAAAAACTTGCCTCTGATTACTGCATGAGGGCATACAAATGAGCAGTTACCACACTGGATACAGGCATCGGGTTCCCATACAGCCACGAGGTCTGAAACATTCCGTTTTTCGTATTTGGTGGTGCCGTTAGGATAGGTTCCATCTACCGGCAGTGCACTTACAGGGATGTCGTCACCCAGACCCAGGATCATTTTCTGAGTTACATTTCTTACAAACTCAGGTGCAGACTCAGGAATTCTGAAGCCTTTGAGGTTGGTGCCATTGAGGGCATCAGGTATTGTAACCTCAAACAAGTTGGCCAATGTCTGATCTACTGCCACGAAGTTTTTATCTACCACTGCCTGACCTTTTTTGTAGTAGGTCTTTTCGATGGCTTTTTTGATTTCTTTGATAGCCTGCTCAGGAGGCAATACGCCTGAAAGCTCAAAGAAACAAGTTTGCATAATGGTATTGATACGACCCGCCATACCTGTTTTCAGGGCTACTTCGGTGGCATCAATCACGTAAAACTTGAGTTCTTTCTCTTTGATTACTTTCTGAACTCTTATAGGCAGTTTTTCCCAAATATCGTCTTTACCAAAAGGGCTGTTGAGCAGGAAAGTAGCACCCGGCTTGGCCATATGCAGCATTTCTTCTTTCTCAACAAAATTGTACTGATGGCAGGCGATAAAGTCGGCCTCGGTGATCAGATACGGAGCCTTGATGGGACTGTGACCAAACCTAAGGTGAGAGACTGTTTTGGCACCAGATTTTTTGGAATCATAAACAAAATACCCCTGAGCATACATTTCGGTGTTTTCACCAATGATCTTGATGGAGTTTTTGTTGGCACCTACTGTTCCGTCGGCACCAAGACCGAAGAATAGGGCTTGTGTCCAGCTTGACTCGTCTAATTTAAAGAACGGATCCACTGTAAGGCTGGTCATGCCTACGTCGTCGGTGATACCTACGGTAAAGTGATTTTTTGGTGAAGAGGATTTGAGGTTATCAAAAACCGCTTTGACCATTGCCGGGGTGAATTCTTTGGAAGAAAGCCCGTAACGTCCACCGATAACTCTTGGCATAGCTGCCAGAGAACCAGCATTAAGAGCTTCCATCAGACTTATCATCACGTCCTGATAAAGTGGCTCACCACTGGCACCGGGTTCTTTGGTACGGTCAAGTACAGCGAGATTTTTGAGATTTTTTGGTAAAGTATTAATTAAATATTCGCTTGGAAAAGGTCTGTACAGGCAAATTTGAATCACCCCTGTTTTCTCTCCGAATTTGTTGAGATATTCTGTAGTTTCAGCGGCCGTTTCTACGCCCGAACCCATCAAAATAATCACATTTTCGGCATTGGGGTCACCAAAATATCTAACCGGAGCATATTGTCTGCCGGTCATTTTTGCAAACTTCTCCATTTCTTCAACCAAAATCCCCGGCACTGCTGCGTAATAAGGATTTACAGTTTCGCGACCCTGAAAATAAACGTCGGGGTTTTGTGCGGTACCACGGATAAACGGTTTGTCGGGGTTGAGTCCACGGTTTCGGTGGGCAATTACCAAATCGTCATTGATCATCGACTTGATTTGCTCATCGGTCAGAAACTCTATTTTGCTTACTTCGTGTGAAGTACGGAAACCGTCAAAGAAATGTATAAAAGGAATACGTGCTCTTAGTGTAGTGGCCTGTGCGATAAGCGACATGTCGTGGGCTTCCTGCACCGAAGCACCTGATAGCATCGCAAAACCCGTACTGCGGGCTGCCATTACGTCCTGGTGGTCACCAAAAATCGACAAACCCTGTGCCGCCAATGACCTTGCAGCCACGTGGAAAACAGCAGAAGTAAGCTCTCCAGCGATTTTGTACATATTAGGCAACATGAGCATAAGCCCCTGAGATGCCGTAAATGTGGTGGTCAATGAGCCCGTTTGCAATGCTCCATGGACGGTACCCGCCGCACCTGCTTCACTTTGCATTTCTACGATATCCGGCACGTTGCCCCAAATATTTTTAGTTTTTTGGGCCGCCCATTCATCAGCGAGCTCAGCCATGGTTGACGAGGGTGTGATTGGGTAGATGGCACACACCTCATTGACCCTGTAGGCTACATAGGCGGCGGCTTCATTGCCATCCAGGGTTACTATATGTTTTTCTGTTTTTTTCATTTTGTGACCTCACCCCTAAATCCCTTCTCCGGAAGAGAGGGGACTTTTTGTAGGGTTATTTTTTTAAGTTCATATACTAAGAGTTCAATTCACCGGTTCAGGGATAATATCAATAGCATGGCAAGGGCACTGCTCCACACATACACCACAGCCGGTACATTTATCATAATCAAATTTGTAGCGGTTGCCTTTCCCCAGTTTGATTATTGCATCTTCAGGACAAGCACCATAACAACCGTCGCACTCAAAGCAGTTTCCGCAGGATAAACACCTTTGGGCTTCATATTTAGCTTCTTCGGCATCATAGCCGGCAACAATTTCATCAAAACTTTCGGCTGCTATTTTGGCATCGATATGTTCCTGAGGTTTTGGGGCGGCATTGGTCCGGTACCAAACGTGCAACTGCTCTGTCAGAATAACCGGGTTACTATCAGGTTTTTGATAGGTTGAAAATCTTAACCATGCGTCAATATTTCTTGCGGCTTTTTTACCATGACCTGTGGCAATAGTAACTGTGCGGTCACTTGGAACCATGTCACCTCCGGCAAAAATTCCCGGGTGACCGGTCATCATGGCATTGTTTACCTCTACAGTACCATCCGATTTAAAAGTGATTCCATCGACCAGTTTCAGGAAGTCAGTCTCAGTATCCTGCCCCAGGGCCAAAATCAAAGAATCGGCTTCGAGCGTTTCAAATTCTCCTGTTGGTACCGGGCGACCGTTTTCGAGTTTCATTTTTTCCACGGTCATCTGTGTAGCCTCAATGTTTTTGATGCTTCTCAACCAGTGAATTTTTACACCTTCTGAAAGTGCTTCGTCGGCTTCGAAATCATGAGCAGGCATGTGGTCGCGGTCACGACGGTAAATGATAAGGGCTTCTTCGGCACCAAGTCTTTTGGCTGTACGGGCGGCATCCATTGCGGTATTTCCACCACCATAAATGGCTACTTTCCTTCCTAATAATGGTGTATTGCCTAGCTCTACGTCTTTCAGGAATGAAACCGCATCAAGTATTTTACCTGCTTCACGGGCAGGAATATCAGTTTTTTTACCGATATGAGCACCTATGGCAACAAATACTGCATCAAAATTTCCTTCTTTCTTTTCTTTTAAAATATCAGTAACCTTACGGTCGAGGTGGATCTGCACCCCCATGTTTTTGATTCGGTCGATTTCGGCCTGAAGGATGTTTCTAGGTAAGCGATAAGCCGGAATCCCGAAGTTCATCATACCCCCGGCAATGGGACCAGCTTCGAAGATTTCAACGGTGTGTCCTAATCTTGCCAAATGGTAAGCAGCTGAAAGGCCGCTTGGCCCTGCTCCAATTACCATTATTTTTTTGCCACTGAGTTTTGCCGGCTTTTCAAATTGCCAGTTTTGCTCGATGGCAGTATCTCCCAAAAAACGTTCGATAGCGTGAATACTAACCGGCTGATCCAGAGAAGTACGGTTACAGGCTGTTTCGCAAGGGTGATAACATACCCTGCCGTGAATGGCGGGCATTGGGTTGTTTTCTGTCAGTTTTAGCCAGGCTTCTTTGTTTAGACCGGCTTGTGCCAGCGAAAGCCATTCCTGAATATTTTCGCCTGCAGGGCATGCCTGATTACAGGGAGGGAGAAAATCAACGTATTGTGGCCGTTTACTCCGGCTCGAGCCCGTACCTTCACCATGCGTGGTAAGGTCAGGATTTGTGGTAAGGTCAGTTTTTAAAAACGCCATAGTTTTATTCCAAATTGAGGATGCAAGGTATTTCCAACAAAAAAAATAAATTATGACTAAGGTCAAGGCTGTCTATGATTTGTTTTAAGTGGACTTCTCAAAACTTAATTCCTTATATGCTAAGGTCTGCCAGAATGATTTTTAGTGAGGTTAAATAATATGGAATAATATGCACTGGCAAAATAAATAGGGAATTAGTTAGAGTAAAAAACAAAAAGCCAGCCCATTACTGAGCCGGCTTCTTAATAATTTGATAATTTTAAACGTGCATGATATCGGCTTCTTTGGTGGCCATCATGTGATCAGTTTTTTCAATAAAACTATTCGTAATCTTCTGTACTTTTTCTTCTCCTATTTTTATGGCATCTTCTGACACACCATCGTTTTTGAGTTTTTTGATGTCATCATTGATTTCCTGGCGTACTTTCCTGATGTTCACTTTTGCAATTTCGATTTCTACTTTCACTTTTTTCACCAAATCACGTCTTCTTTCCTCGGTCAGAGGAGGCACATTGAGTCTGATGGTTTCACCATCATTGGCAGGTGCAAGACCAACATTGGAGTTAATGATAGCTCTTTCGATATCGCCAATAGTTTTTCTTTCAAAAGGTTTTATCTGAATAGTGCGGGCATCGGGTGTAGTAACAGACGATACCTGATTAAGTGGAGTTGGCACTCCGTAGTATTCCACTTGAATTCCATCAAGCATTGAGGTGCTGGCTTTACCGGCTCTGATTTTCGTTAGTTCGATTTGGGTATGTTTCAGAGCCCTTTCCATATGCTCCTGAGCCATTTCGAGTAATAAATCTATGTCTTCCATTGTAAAATTAAAATTGCATTTTATTGTACCAAAGTTCCTACTTTTTCACCATTTACGAGGTGGTTGAGGTTTCCTTCTTTATTCATATCAAATACGATGATGGGCAGCTTGTTTTCTTTACAAAGCGTAAAAGCCGTCATGTCCATCACCTTGAGTCCTTTGCTGATCACTTCGTCAAACGAAATCTCATCATATTTTGTTGCGGTAGCATCTTTTCTTGGGTCAGCTGTGTAAACTCCATCCACATTTGTTCCTTTCAAAAGTACGTCTGCCCCGATTTCCACCGCTCTTAAAGCACCGCCAGAGTCGGTTGAAAAGTATGGGTTGCCTGTACCTGCTCCAAAAATCACCACTCTGCCTTTTTCAAGGTGTCGGATGGCCCTCCTGCGGATAAATGGCTCAGCAATTTGTTCCATTTTGATGGCCGAAAGTAAACGTGTTTTCATGCCGTGGCTTTCGAGGATACTCTGAATGGCCATACCGTTGATAACTGTGGCCAGCATACCCATGTAGTCGCCTTGTGAGCGGTCAATGCCTGATTGTGCACTGGCACCCCTAAAAATATTCCCTCCACCAATTACAATGGCTACTTCCACACCGGAATCAACCACTTTTTTGATCTCTTTGGCATATTGCGTCAGGATTTCGGTATTTATAATCTGGCTTTTATCACCGCCGTTCAGGGCTTCGCCACTGAGCTTCAGGAGTATTCTTTTGTATTTTAACGACATGTAAAATGATTTTCTGCAAAGATAAAACTAAAACCAAATTTTCGCATAATATGACCCAAAATTTGATTTTTCAGGGAATTTTAAACCTTATTTCCGGGTGTTTTCCTTCTGTTGAGAATATAAATCCCTACCAGAATTATTGCCATCCCGAAATAATGCCAGAAACCAATTTTTTCACCATCAAAAATTCCCGCACCGGTAGCCACAATTGGAATCAAATAGGTAACCGAACTGGCAAATACCGGACTGGTGATCTGTAATACATAGTTGTATAAAACCGCAGCCAAACCCGAATTGATTGCACCTAAAAAAAGGAAATATATAAGCAAAAGGTGGTTTTCCGGTAAAAATATTTTTCCAAAAAAATCAGTAAACAGAAGAATCACAAAGGCAATAATACCTACAAAAACCAATGAAAATGAACTGATTACAATCGGTTTGACAGTTGAAAGGAAATGCCCGACGATATTGGCATTGAGACCGTACATGACCGTGGCACTTAAGACAAGTAAAGTATAAGGATTACTAAAATCAAGCTTTGTATTTCCCCCGCTTAATATCAAAAGAAGGCTACCGACAAAACCTATTATTATTCCAAAAACCTGATTTCCGGTGATTTTTTTAGAGAAAAATAAACCGCCCATCAATAACACAAAGATGGGTGTGGTGGCGTTTAAAGTACCTGCAAGTGATGAATTGAGCTTGCTCCCAACTATTCCGAAAATAATGGCAGGAATCAGATAGCCCAACAAACCAGAGAAGAGCAGTGGAGTAGTTTTTGCCTTTGGAAAATTTTTCAAATTGCTGATAGCCCAGGGAGAAAGTGCTAAACCGGCTATAAATATCCTGCCCGCCCCTAACTCAAGAGCCGAAAAATTGGAAACAATTTTTTTGACCAAAATAAAGGATAGGCCCCAAACAAATGCGAGAAAAAAAATCAAAACCCATCCTAACAAGGTTTTATCTTCGTTGTTTCTTAGTTTTTTTATCAAAATGTTAATTTAAAATTCAAAATTAATCAAATTTTGTCAGAAAGAAATTTAAGTCTTAATTTGCTAAATATTCAACCAAAAAAACTACAATGAAAACTATTCTAAGTTTAATTTTTTCTTCGTTATTTTTATTTTTTGCAGAAGCAAAAGACCCGGTAACGCTTTCGGTAGGTAGTGAGGCACCTGATTTCAATCTTAAGGGTGTGGATGGCAAAATGCATACTCTTGAAAGTTTCAGGAAAGCCCCAATTTTGGTAATAATTTTTACCTGTAATCATTGTCCTACAGCACAGGCTTATGAGGATCGCATCATAGCGTTCCAGGAAAAGTACAAAGAGCAGGGTGTGCAGGTGGTAGCCATTAGCCCCAATGCCGACAAAGCGGTAAGGTTTGATGAGTTGGGATACACTGACCTCAGTGACAGTTATGAGGAGATGGTGATCAGGGCAAAGGATAAAAAATACAATTTCCCCTACCTTTATGATGGTGAAAGTCAGACCACAGCCACAGCATATGGACCTACAACTACTCCTCATGCATTTGTGTTTAACAAGAAAAGAATATTGAAATTTGTTGGTCGTATTGATGACGAAGAACATATTGGAAGAGCGACAAAATTTGATTTGGAGAATGCAGTGAAGGAACTTCTGGAAAAAGATGAGGTGAGTGTTCCTGAAACCAAAACTTTTGGCTGCTCTATAAAATGGATGGACAAGGCTGACTGGAAGCTGAAAGAAGTGGAATCGTGGAAAAGTGAGGAAGTAAAACTTGAAGATCTGAATATTGAAGGTTTGAAAAAATTAATGACAGAAAAGTCTGAAAAATACCGGCTTATCAACTTTTGGGCAACCTGGTGTGGACCATGTGTTACTGAATTTTCGGCACTGACCGAAACCGACAAGATGTATCGTAACCGCGATTTTGAATTTATCAGTATCTCGATTGACGATGCCAAATCAAGAAACAAAGTCACCGAGTTCTTGAAAAAGAAATACGCCTCCAATAAAAATTATTTATACGGAAATCTCCATAAATATGAGTTAATAGAGGCAGTTGACAAAAAATGGCCTGGAGCACTTCCTTATACCATTTTACTTTCACCTGACGGAAAGATTGTTTATCGCCAAAGCGGTATGATTGAAGTCCGCGACCTCAGAAAAGCCATTGTTGAGCATATAGGGAGGTATTATCCTTAAGCAATAGGTTATTAGGTGGTGAGTTGGAAAGAAGAGAAAAGGCAATAGATAATGTGCTAATTATTAATGTGCTAATTGGGGAAAATGCAGTGGGTTTCTTTGAGTTTTCTTTGTGTCTTCTTTGTGTTTTTTGAGTTTTTTTGTGAAATTAAAAATAGTTTTTTAATTCTCTTTTGGGTTAAAGATGCCTCGCCTCTCATTTAAACTCAAAAAACACTTAACAATTACATAATATTAGATACACAATAAGTTAATATATGCTTCCGAACTTTGGGGCATGAAAAAGTTATTTAGAAACAATTATTACAGACAGACTTATGTAAGCAGATTCTCGGAATCTGAGGAGTCTTTGTTACTGCCTGACGATGCCGAAATGGTACTTCAACCTGAAGATTTTGATTTTCGTGATCCGGAATTTTATGAATTTGACGACCTTTCGGAAAAATGATTCCCTGAAAAATGGAATTGTATTTTACAAAAAAAGCGGCCCGGAAGGGCTATTTTTATTTCTCCAGTAACCTCCGCAACTCATTTAACTTCAACAATGCCTCAATAGGTGAAATGGTGTTTACATCCACTTCTTTCAACATTTCCTTTATTTTTTCTCCCTGGGGATCTACCGGATCAAAGAAACTCAACTGATAGTTATTTTTGGGTGCTTCCTTGATTTTCTCTTTGTTTTGCTCCTTGATATGGTCTTTTTCAAGATGATGCAAAATCTCATTGGCACGCAGTACTACATTTTGTGGCATACCGGCGATTTGAGCCACATGGATACCGAAACTATGTTCACTACCACCTTCCTTCAACTTCCTCAAAAAGACCACTTTGCCATTGAGTTCTTTTACCGAAACATTGAAATTTTTGATTCTTGAAAAATCATCTGCAAGCTGGTTTAACTCATGATAATGTGTAGCAAAAAGTGTCCATGGCCTGAATTTTGGGTGATTGTGTAAGTACTCTGCGATACTCCAGGCTATACTCACGCCGTCGTAGGTGCTCGTTCCACGGCCGATTTCGTCCATGATTACAAGACTTCGGTCGCTCAGGTTATTAAGGATAGAAGCCGTTTCGGTCATTTCGACCATAAAGGTACTTTCACCCCTTGAAAGGTTATCGCTTGCCCCTACCCTGGTGAAAATTTTATCTACCAAACCAATCTCAGCCGAATGTGCCGGAACAAAACATCCGATTTGAGCCATCAAAACAATCAGGGCGGTTTGTCTTAACAAAGCCGACTTACCTGACATATTGGGTCCGGTGATGATAATAATCTGTTGTCCCACGTCGTCGAGAAAAATACTGTTAGGCACATAACTTTCGCCCAATGGCAGTTGTTGTTCAATCACCGGATGCCGACCATCTTTAATGTCAATGGTCTTATTTTCAGATATTTCAGGCTTACAATAGTTATTTTTCTTAGAAACTGCAGCAAATGACATCAAGGCATCCAGTTCAGAAATCACCCGGGCATTTTGCTGAATGGGTGCCACATATTCCGATGCCGTTATAACCAGATCATTGAATATCCGGAATTCAATTTCAAAAATTTTGCCCTCTGCCGAAAGAATTTTTTCTTCATAAATCTTTAACTCTTCGGTGATATACCGCTCTGCGTTGACGAGCGTTTGTTTCCGTATCCATTCCTGGGGAACCTTATTTTTATGGGCATTTGACACCTCAAGAAAATAGCCAAACACCTTATTATAAGCAATTTTGAGGGAGGGGATTGCGGTTCTTTCTGATTCTCTATTTTGAATTTCTATCAGATAATCTTTTCCTGAAAAAGCGATTTTGTGTAGTTCATCGAGGTCAGCATCCACCCCACTTGCTATCATTCCGCCCTGATTGCTGATATTGGGTGCGTCGTCGCGAAGTTCTTTAGTGATTTTTTCAACCAAAAACTGACAGTCATTCAGTTGGTCAAGATATTTTCTCAATACCGGAAAAGCCTCAAGCTTGGTACTAAGCAGGCTTTTTATAGGTCCAATCTGCAGTAAAGCTCTTTTGAGTTGCACCAGTTCTCTGGGGCTGATTCTCCTAACTGCAACTTTAGACACAAGCCGCTCAAGGTCCCCGATAGGTTTTAGTGCCTGGCCGATTTCAGAAAGCAAATCTGCATCAGTCATCAGCATTTCAACAGTATCCAGGCGTTCTTCTATGGTTTTTTTCTCTTTGAGGGGCAATACCATCCATTTTCGCAAAAGGCGGGCACCCATTGGCGTAATGGTATGGTCCAGAATATCAATCAAAGGCACACCGCCATCTACCTGAGCAAATACCAGCTCAAGATTACGAATAGTGAACCGGTCAAGCCAAACAAATTTTTCCTGGTCGAGACGGGTCAGTCCGCTGATATGGCTGATATTCTTATGCTCAGTATCAGCGAGATACTGCAAAATTACGCCTGCTGCGGTTATCCCTTCTTTTAGATTTTCAATACCGAAGCCTTTGAGAGAATTGGTATTAAAATGGTGGGTGAGCAGGTTATATCCAAAATCGTGGGTAAAAGCCCAGTCGTCAAAGGTGTAAGTATTAAATTTTTCTCCAAAAATTAATTCAAATCTTCCTCTGTGTTTTTTACAATACAAAATCTCGGAAGGAGCAAAACCCTGAATCAATTTATCGACATAGGCCAGAGAGCCTTCTGTGGTAAAAAACTCACCGGTAGAAATGTCCAGAAATGCCACCCCGAGATAATCATCAGAAGCAAAATGCACCGAGGCCAGATAGTTGTTCTGCTTGACTTCCAGCACGTTATCATTAAAAGACACTCCGGGAGTTACCAGTTCGGTTACCCCTCGTTTTACGATACCTTTTGCTTGGCTTGGGTCTTCCAATTGGTCACAGATAGCCACTCTTTGACCGGCTCTCACGAGTTTGGGAAGATAATTATCAAGCGAATGATGCGGAAAACCGGCGAGCTCTTCATGAGCACCACCATTATTTCTTCTGGTCAGAACTATCCCTAATATTTTTGAAGCTTTTATGGCATCTTCACCAAAAGTCTCATAAAAATCCCCTACCCTGAACAGCAACATTGCCCCCGGATATTTGACTTTTATCTGGTTATATTGTTTTGATAACGGAGTTTCTTTTGGGGTGGCGGGTTTGGCCATTTTTTAGAAAAAAATAATAGTTTTAGTATAGAATTACTCACTTCAAAATTATGTAAATTTGTTGGGAATACTCTCATCAGCATTCAGATAAACCTTATTTTTTTAATAAAAACAAAAAAAACGTGAGAAAGATCGAACATATCGGTATCGCAGTCAAAGAGCTGGCCATATCGAATCCTATTTTTGCAAAAATCCTTAACACAGCACCTTACAAAAGTGAATCAGTGGCATCAGAAGGTGTAAATACCTCATTTTTTCAGGTTGGTGAAAATAAAATTGAATTGCTTGAAGCCACCAATCCAGATAGCCCGATTGCAAAATTCATAGAGAAAAAAGGGGAAGGCATACATCATATAGCTTTTGATGTGGCAGATATTCTTTCAGAAATGCAAAGACTTGAAAGTGAAGGATTTGTATTACTCAACAAAGAACCTAAAAACGGGGCCGACAATAAGCTGGTGTGCTTTTTACATCCAAAACATACCAATGGGGTTTTGATAGAACTTTGCCAGGAAAAACCCAATTGATTGATTCGATTTACAATTGATTCGATTTTTGGATTCAGATTGTTTCACGAAGTCTATTTGTGAAAATTGGAATTTTGTACTCCATTTTTTTGGAGAAATAGAAAACACATAAATACGCAATTAAGATAATATCGCTTACCTTTGCGATTTTATTTTTTATCCCTAAAATAAAGATTTGAGCCCTAAGAAAAAACTCAGAGCCCTGGCAGTGGTTTTACCGCAATTTCACCCTATTCGTGAGAATGATGAGTGGTGGGGAAAAGGTTTTACGGAATGGACTAATGTGGTAAAAGCCCGCCCAAGATTTGCCGGGCATTACCAACCACATTTGCCCGCAGACCTGGGTTTTTACGACATGCGTCTCCTTCAAACGCTTATTGATCAGGCAGATATGGCCAAGGCTCACCATATTTCCGGGTTTTGTTTCTATCATTATTGGTTTAATGGACACCGACTTTTAGAAACGCCGGTAAATAAAATTCTGGAGAGCGGCCAGCCAGATTTCCCATTTATGCTTTGCTGGGCCAACGAAAACTGGTCTCGCCGCTGGGATGGCATGGACAAAGAAGTACTCATGAAGCAGGAATACAGTGCCGGAGACCACGCAGCACATGCTGAGTATCTTTGTAAAAATGTATTTACTGACAAGCGATATATCCGGATTTCGGGAAAACCGTTTTTTATTTTTTACAAACCTGAAATCATTCCTGACCTAAAAGAAACGATAAAAATATGGAGAGAAACTGCAAAAAAATGTGGTTTTGAAGATATATATCTTGCCGGAATCAAGACGAAATCGGAGCAATGGAATGATGAAAACCAGCCAGGATTTGATATTTGGCTGGACTGGCAACCCGACTGGGAAAACCTTCAAATCATACCTTCTTTAGTTGACCGAATTAAGAATAAATTCTCAATTGGAAAAACCTACCGTAAAATAGATTATGCCGAAGTGGTAGAAAGGATGATTTCCAGAAAAAAACCAGATTTAAAACATTTTAATTGTGTGGTGCCGGGGTGGGACAATTCTGCCCGAAAAAAATTAGATGCTTTTCTGATGCATGACCACACACCTGAACTTTATGCCAAATGGCTTGAGCACGTGTTTAAGGTTTCGGAGGTTTATTCTGAAGAAGAGAATTTTGTATTTATAAATGCCTGGAATGAATGGGCCGAAGGAAATCACCTGGAACCCGACCAAAAATGGGGAAAAGCTTTTCTCGAAAAAACCAAAAAAGTTCTGGCTAATTATTTGTAATTATATTTAAAGCGAAATTTATTTTAATATTTTTATAATTATCTAAAGATTATTATTGATTAATTCCGATTTTATTTAGGAAGAAATTAATGCTATTTTTGTATAATATAAACTTTCAAAAAGTTAGAATCAGAACCGACCAGATTGATGCCCAAAGTAACAATTATACTTCCCAATTATAATCATCAGGAATATATTGAACAAAGGATTGACAGTATTTTAGCTCAGGAATTTCAGGATTTTGAGTTAATTATACTCGATGATGCTTCACACGACCATAGCACAAGTCTTATTCAAAAATATCTGAACGATGACCGCATCAAAGAATTTGTTGTAAACGACCAAAATTCAGGGAGTACTTTTGTGCAATGGGAGAAAGGCCTTCAAATGGCCTCAGGTGAGTATATTTGGATTGCTGAAAGTGATGATGTTGCTAAAAGTAATTTCCTTTCCGAACTCGTTAAAATACTTGATAATCAGCCACGTGTAGGACTTGCCTACTGTCCAAGTATCTGGATTGATGAAAATGGAAATGAAATACATCAACCTAAACATGAAGAGGATGAAAACTCATGGTCAGGTTTAAGTTTGATCCAAAATGAATTTTTAGCCGGAAATCTGATTTATAATGCAAGCAGTGCTTTATTTAGAAAAGTGATGCTTAAAAATGTAAACTTTGACCAAATCAGAAAATTGAAATATGCAGGTGATTGGTTTTTTTGGGTACAGCTAATTCCGCATTATCAAGTCACCAGAACAAGTAAACGTTTGAATTTTTTCAGACGCCACGCTGGCAATGTATCATTTAAATCTGAGAGCGAGGGATTACAATTTATAGAAGGTATACAAATTGTAAAATATATATTTGAGAATTACCGGGTTTCGTTCTGGAAAAAAAGAGCCACAATGGCATTTTGGACGCGAAAATTATTGTTGTCAGAAATCAAAAATATTAAAAACGTTTTGGATAAAATGCCGGCTGAACTTAATTTTTACTATTGGATTCTGAATTTTTTCAAATGATTAATATGGCCAACGGAATATCAGTATTAATAGCTTGTTATAATAGTGAAAAGGTTATTCAGGGTACTTTGGAGCATCTCCAGGCCCAAATTGATACTGAATTATTAAATTGGGAAGTAATATTAGTTGATAATAATTCTACCGACAGTACTGATGAAATTGTAAATCAAACCTGGTCCAAAAATCCAATTGTACCATTAACATTACTAAGAGAAGAAAAGGTTGGATTGGCATATGCCCGAAAAACAAGTATCCTGGCGGCCAAATATGATATTCTGTGTATTATTGATGACGACAACAGAGTAGAAAAAGATTGGATTTCAAAGACTTACAATTATTTCAAAAACGAAGAAATTGGGCTGGTAGGTTGTGCAGGTACCGGCGATTTTGAGAAAACTCCGCCTCATTGGTTTGAAGAAAATCAGCTGGCATTTGCTATCGGTAAACTCTACGAGGGTGCCTTTGTTGATGTTACAAAATATGCTCTGGTTCCAGGGGCAGGCATGAGCATCCGAAAAAGGTTTATGAAGACCTGTACGAGGCCAATTGGATACCCTATTGTGTTGGTAGAATCGGCAACAAACAAACAGCCGGAGATGACTCAGAAATATGCCTGATTACCAGACTATTAGGGTATAAAATTTATTATTCAAACGAAATTAGCTTTAATCACTTCACAACGCAAAACAGAATCACCTGGGAAAGATTGGAAAACATGACTTATGGTTTCGGACAGGCAGATGTTTTTACACTGATTTACGATTTAATCTATAAAGAACAGACAGGAACATCCTCCCTAATTTCAAGATTGAGAAAATTTTGGTGGTTTAATTATATTGGGAAAAGAATTGCCCTCTTTATGCAACTGCCATTTTACAAACCTAAAACCGGAGAGATTTCTCAGAAAAAACTATTATACATCAGATACATAGCCTTTTGTGAGACAATTTTACTTGAAAAAGACCGTTTTAGAGATGGTTTTAAATATATCGAAAAAATTGTTGAGTCCATTTCTACAAAAACCAAAACTGCTCTATCCGATCATTGATAAGTTTGTCTTAAACCAGGCAAATATTGTTTTGATAATATTCTTGCTATTTAATTTTCCTACAAACGCTCAGCATACTATTGAAGGTATAGTTTTATCAAAAAACGATAGCAAACCCATTCCTTTTGCCAATGTACAGGATAAAACCCGGCTCATAGGGATTCAAGCAGACTCTTTGGGAAGATTTAAATTGATTTCCAAACAAAAAAACCTTCAACTTACGGCTTCAAGCGTAGGTTTTGAATCAGAAACCATCTCAACATCAGGCGATAACTTTTTGGTATTCAGACTTAAACCCTCCAATAACTTACAAGAACTTACTATCAGACCCGGTGAGAATCCTGCAGAAATTATACTGAAAAAAGTATGGCAAAACGCCGAGAAAAACAAGCCTGAAAATATTGAAAGATTTAAAGCTGACATCTATTCAAAATATAAACTGGATATCGAAAACGCTTACATTGAAATTAAAGATACACTTAGGGGTCCACGCAATGGGAATGTAATCCTTTTGGAAAACCTTGGTCACCTTTTTCAGAAAAAACATATCAGAAAGGAAATTGTAGAAAAGTCAGTCTCTTCTTATCCTAAATATTTTCCGCTTGATTTGGCTGTAAATCCAGAGGTTAACCCCTTTAGTTTCTATAATAAAGACTTCCAGCTTAACCTCAACAACCTGATGGCAGCAGGTGGTCTCAATGAGCTCAACAATATCAGATACTATTTTAACCCTATCTTTCCGGGTTATTTTCCCCTTTATGACCTTGAAATCACAGATACGGTCAATTTAGGAAATGACAGCCTATTTGTGATTGATTTTTTTTCAAAAAAAGCAGGAAACCAAAACACCCTAAAAGGTAAAATAAATATTAGCCGGCAAGATTGGGCCATCGTTGACATTATGGCTACCAACACTGATACCAGTCAGATTGTAGGATTTAGTCTCAGGCAGCATTACCAAAAAATAAACGACCACTGGATTCCGCAAATTCGAAATTTTGACCTCAAATATCGGTTTATTTCACCTAAACTAAAGGGTACATTCCACCTTAATAATGAAATCCTTATTTATAATTTAAAAATGGATTTCGATGGGTCTGAAGTACAATTTGACGGAACTACCCGACAGGTACTTCCAGGTGCTGATACTTTAAGCAGAGAACAATTCGAAAAATATCGCCCTAACGGCCTGACGTCTGATGAAATTAGAACATACCAAAACGCAAAAAAAACAGGCGAAAAACCTATAATAAAGGATCTGATAGAACCCGGAATGAAAATTATTATGCCTTTGTTGCAGGGAGTGATTCCAGCAGGTAAAATAGATATCCTTACTAATCAATCCATGTTAAATCAGCATGATTTTTTGAGACCGGCAATCGGAATTCAAAACAAAATGACAAATAATCCACGATTCAAAATCTTTGCCTCAGGTGGCTATGGCTTTAAAGACAAGTCTTTTAAATATAATCTTAATGCGGCTTTTCATATTACCAGGGACCGGTATAACAAATTTGAGGTTTACCACTCAAAAGACATCCAAAGACCCGGACAAAATCCAATATTATTGCCAAATATAATGTATCCAGTACCAGCAAGTTTAAATCTGGGTACCGGAAAATATTGGCTCGATGAATATAAAAAATCAGGAGTAGGGTTGTTTTTTAAACCCTTTAATTATACACAAATCAGGCTTTTTCAGGAATTTGAAAGAAGGATTCCATTAAACTATGTAATAGCTGATGGCAACACAAAACAGTTTGAACATCATATTTCCGGTATCAGTTTGCGTTTTGCATTTAAGGAAAAAATAAACAGGATTGGCTTTATGGAAACGCAAATCATTCAGAATTTTCCGGTTTTAAGATTCAACTATAGTTTTTACAGGCCAAATAATTCCGGCAATGAAAATTTTTATAAAACCAATTTAATAATAATACAACAATTCAAAACTAAAAGAATTGGAAAGAGCTATGTAAATCTGTCGGCAGGGTACTCAACCGGTAAAATACCTTTCCCTTTTCTGTTTAACAATCTGGCCACGCCACTCAATCTTTTTTCGGGGAGCAATTCTGATGGATTTTTAGGTTTACCCTTAACTGAAACCAGCTACAATCAATATATTACAACGGGATGGCTTCATGATTTTGAAAATATTTTATTAAAAACCCGTTCCAAATGGTTTCGACCTCAATTTGCTCTAGGTCAGAAAGTTGCCTGGACAAAACTCAATCAAACAGACATTTTAATTGATAATCAAAAAATTACGGGAATCAAAAAGGCAATTCTTGAAAGTCAGTTGCAAGTAAAGAATATCTTGGTTTTTAATATTTTTGGAATAAAACTTGGAATAGGAGCCAATATTTCAGCTACGTATTTCGGAGAAAAAAATACAAAAATCATTTACAAAGTATTACCAAACTTCAATTTTGTACCTTTTTAAAGAAATTCGTCAAATTAAAATACTTATTAATTCCAAATCTTTAATGCTCCAAAATGCACCCGGACTAATAAAAACGCCTTTTTCTTTGGGGAGCTCAATATTTGAATATTTATATGCTTCCAATATAAACTCCGCACAGGTGTATTTGTCGTCTGAAAAGAACTTTTTTCTTCCGATAAATGTACGCCAAAGTATCCGCCAATACTCTTTCCGGTCATATTGCTTGGAAAGATTATCCATACAAAACTCTTTGAGTTTCTTAGAGAATCCGGGATTTTGGGTCAGATAATCATGCCTCGTCCATGCCACCCGACCATCATACGGTTTTTCATCTCCCCCATAATCGCGAAACACAAAAGATAATGGTAAAAGCCTGACACCATTTTCAAGTGTGCTTTCCACCAAAAACACCCTGTCCATTTCATCGATCCTCAGAACCATACCCACATGACTCCAGGCACTTTTACTACGCCATCTTATCAGGCCCGAAAGCCAGTGATTCCCCGAAAAAAACAAAAGGTCACCGGTTTTGAATTCCTCTCGTTTGTTTTCATAAAATCGATAATTTGTTTCCGGGTCTTTTGCAGGATATAGCTTATCTAGTTTTCGTTTTGATTTTAATGAAGAAGCCATGAAACTTTTAATTATGAATTGAAGTTAAATATAAAGTTAAGATAAAATTGAATCAGGATGATAGTTGTTTCAGATCAAGCTAAAAATAAAATTCTCGAACTACAGCAAAAAGAAGGTAAAACCGAGGGATATGGCATTAGAGTTGCCGTGGAAGGCGGCGGATGTTCCGGTTTGATGTATGATTTGGCATTTGATGCCTCCGAACAACCCAATGATCATGTATTTGAGGACAAAGGAGTGAAAATTTTTGTTGACAAAAAAAGTCTTTTATATCTGATAGGTACAGAACTTGATTTCTCTGACGGTCTTAATGGCAAAGGTTTTCAGTTTAAAAACCCAAATGCCACCCGAACCTGTGGTTGTGGTGAAAGTTTTTCGGTTTAAGTTAGCTATCCGGCACAGATTATTTCGTACTTTTTTTTTGTAATACCTTCTTTTTTAAAAAAAATTATTAAATTCGCAAAACTAACCTTTAAATTATTGTTTACTGACCTCCATTATTATCTGGCCAGACTCGCCTACCTTCGCAGTGCGTGTTCTTTTGTTCCTGATTATAGGTTCTGACCCTTCTTTGTTTTCTTTTTTTGCGGAACGTCGCAATACACTTTTCATCATCATTACAAACTATAAATTATGGGAACTTTCTCTGAAGGCTCTGCCGTGCTGGTTATCGGTATGGGTAAAGTAGGTTCTTTGGTCGGAATTTTACTTTCTAAAAGATTTAAAGTAACCGGTCTCGACAAAAATCCACCCCATTATGATCTGCAATTACCTTTTGAAGTGATTCAAGGTGACAGCTCAGACAGGGAATTTCTTGAAAAAACTTTTGAAAACTACGAAGCAGTGGTAAGTTGCATGCCATTTTATCTCAACAAAACCATCGCTTCGGTGGCTCATAAAAAAGGCTTACACTATTTTGACCTTACAGAGGACGTTTCAACCACCAATACTATCAGAGAACTTGCCAAGACTTCTAAGGGCCTGATGGCACCCCAATGTGGTCTCGCACCTGGATTTATAGGTATAGTTGGAGCAGACCTTTGTGGAAGATTTGATAAACTCCGGGATATTGAGCTTCGTGTTGGGGCTTTACCGCAATTTCCCAATGGTTTGCTGGGTTATTCGTTTACCTGGTCACCAGCTGGAGTTATAAACGAATACATTAATGATTGTGAAGTGATTCACAATGGAATAAAAAAAATGGTACCGGCATTGGATGGTCTCGAGAAAATCTACATCGGAGGGCAGGAATTTGAAGCTTTCAGCACATCCGGAGGCTTGGGAACTATGTGTGAAACTTACGAAGGTAAAGTAGATACACTTAACTATAAAACCATGCGGTACCCTGGACATGCCAAGCTTATGAAATTTCTTCTTTATGAATTAATAATGAAAGAAGAAAGAGAAGACCTGGAACGAATTCTGACCAATGCTAAGCCGCCTGTTCAGGACGACGTAGTTTATGTTTACGCTGTAGTAGAAGGATGGAAAAACAACAAAATTGGCCGGGAGGAATACTATAGAGCATTTAATCCAATAGAAATTGATGGTGTTCATTGGAGGGCAATCTCCTGGACTACCGCTGCGGGAATTGCCGGTGTAGTGGAAATGGTTGCTGATGGGAAGCTACCACAAAAAGGCTTTCTGAAGCAAGAAGATATCCGATTTGAAGACTTTTTACAGACATCCAACGGAAGGCTCTATGCCGAATACGAATAAATTGATTAATAAAACAAAAAAGCGACAGGTTATTGACTTGTCGCTTTTTCTTTATTGAAGTGTCATTACTGACGAAAGTTCTTTACTTTTTTCTTCAGGAAAACTAAATACAATAGGATTCTTTACTTTTTCATTCATTAGTGCCACTTCCAAAACTTCTTCAACAAAATCGACATAGTGGAAAGTAAGGCCTTTGGTATATTCCTCCCCTATCTCTTCCACGTCTTTGCGGTTTTTGTAGCACATGATTATTTCCTTGATATTAGCCCTTTTGGCTGCAAGTATTTTCTCTTTAATGCCACCTACTGGAAGCACTTTTCCTCTTAGGGTAATTTCGCCGGTCATGGCGATGTCTTTCTTTATTCTCCTCTGAGTAAAAATTGAGGCCATAGAGGTTAACATAGTAATTCCTGCCGAAGGACCATCTTTTGGTACTGCTCCTTGGGGTACATGGATATGCAAATCGTAGTGCGAAAATATTCTATAATCTATTCCTACATTATCGGCATGTGATTTTAAATAAGAAAGTGCCGTAACTGCCGACTCTTTCATCACATCTCCCAGTTGACCTGAAAGTGTAAGCTGACCTTTTCCTTTACTAAGGTTAGATTCAATAAACAAAATATCTCCACCAACCGGTGTCCAGGCAAGCCCAGTAACTACGCCAGCAAGGGCATTCCCTTCGTATAAATCTTTGTCAAAAATTGGTTGACCCAGCAATCGTACCACATCGGCCTCTTTTATTACCGGATTATAAGTTTCGTCCATGGCAATGGATTTGGCTATTTTCCTTACCACTGAGCCTATTTTATGTTCAAGGCTCCGTACTCCTGATTCCCGGGTGTAGCCTTCAATAACCTTTACAATGGCTCCGTTGGTAAGTTTAATCATTCCCTGGCCCAAACCATGTGCTTCGATTTGTTTTGGAAGCAAATGTCTTTTGGCAATCTCCATTTTTTCTTCCACCGTATAGCCACTGAGCTCAATAATCTCCATTCTGTCACGCAAGGCATGCTGAATGGTATCGAGTGAATTGGCAGTTGCAATAAAAAGCACTTTAGAAAGGTCGTATTCTACTTCGAGATAATTGTCTTTAAAAGCGATATTTTGTTCAGGATCAAGCACTTCAAGCAATGCACTAGAAGGATCACCTCTGTGGTCTCTTGAAATTTTATCTATTTCATCCAGTACAAAAACCGGATTTCCCGTTTTCGCTTTCTGAATATTCTGAATCACTTTGCCGGGCATCGCTCCAATATAGGTCTTTCTGTGACCACGAATCTCGGCTTCATCATGAACGCCTCCCAGGGCCATTCTCACGTATTGTCTTCCCAAAGCTTTGGCAATCGACTTTCCAAGTGATGTCTTTCCTACACCCGGAGGGCCATAAAGGCAAAGTAATGGAGCTTTCATATCGTTGCGGAGCTTTAGAACAGCCAGATATTCAATAATACGCTCTTTTACTTTTTCCAAACCAAAATGGTCCTGATCTAAAATTCTTTTGGCTCTGGCTAGCGAAAAATTATCTTTACTTACATCTCCCCAGGGCAAATCCACCAACAATTCGGCATAGCCCAATGACACACCGTATTCGGGAGCCATGTTGTTCATCCTCATGATTTTGTTGAGTTCTTTGTTGAAATGCTCATTTACCTCAGGTGACCATTTCTTTTTGGCCCCTTTGGCTCTAAGTTTTTCAACCTCCTGATCGGGAGTATCCATTCCCAGCTCTTCCTGAAGTACTTTGATTTGCTGGCGTAAATAATACTCTTTTTGCTGTTGATCAATATCTGAAGATGCTTTGCTCTGTATATCTTTTTTAATTTCCAAAACCTGAATCTCCTTGAGCATGTGTTCCAAAAGCTTGGTTGCTTGCTCATATCCATCAAATGTTTCTAAAAGTAGCTGCTTGTCAGATATGCCGATATTAAGATTTGAAGATAGAAAATGGGTCAGAAAATTGGGAGTATCAATGTTGTTAATCGCAATCTGAGCATCTCTTGGTATTTCAGGATTCAGATTGAGAATATTCAATGCTGCCTCTTTCAGACTGGAAATCAAGGCTTTTGTTTCCTTACGTTTCGGGTTCGGAAATTTATCTTCAATATAATCAACAGAAGCACTCAAAAATGGTTCTTCTTTGATGTACGATTTTACTTTAAATCTCCTCCTGCCTTGTAAAATAATGGTTACGTTGCCGTCAGGCAACACAATCATTTTAATGATATGAGCAATAGTCCCTACTTTGTAGAGATCATCTGAAGTTGGTTCTTCGGAAGTTTGTCTCACCTGAGCGATAATCCCGAGAGTCTTATCTCCTTTATATGCTTTTTTAACCAGTTTAGTGCCTTTGGTGCGGGTTACTGTCACAGGAATGACTATCCCGGGAAACAAAACGGTATTTCGTAATGGTAAAATTGGAAGCTCGGTGGGAAGATTATTATCATCCTCCATCACTTCATCCGGAGGAGCGATCTCAATCATCTCCACGCTTTCAATATTTTTCCCTGAAAGCCCTAAATCTAAATATTTATCAAAATCGAGCATTAAATATGTTTTTTCTGTCAAACTGGCAATAGGATTATTCCTATCAAACAGTTTTAATTTTATAATTGGTAAAACATTTTAAGTCAAACCTGGTGCCATGAAAGAAAAACATGGCAAAATGTCAGTAATAAAAATATTTTGAAGTATTTTAGTAAAAATACAAAATTTGAAATAAGATTCAAGAAATAAATAAAAAAAACGATTTAAAGGCAGTGAATTTTCAAAATTCAGGTACAAAAATTAGAATTTTAAAATAAGCCTTTATTCCAATTTATTCTTTGAAGCTGATAGTTATTTAAAAAATATTAATTAGATATATTTTAAAATATCTAATTATAGAAAGTTAAAGCCTGATAGGAAGACCTTTGTCTCTTAAATATCCTTTTAATTTTGGAATCGGAATTTCTCCAAAGTGGAAAATACTTGCGGCAAGACCGGCATCGGCATATCCTTCTGTAAATACTTCATAAAAATGTTCCATAGTACCTGCACCACCAGATGCAATCACAGGTATATGCAATGACTCCGATACCTCTTTAGTAATCTTTAATGCAAAACCATTTTTTGTTCCGTCAGCATCCATTGAGGTTAGCAAAATTTCTCCAGCACCCAACTCTTCCACTTTTCTTGCCCATGTTTGGGTTATTAAATCAGTCGGTTTTCTTCCTCCATGTGTATGTACTATATCAATTCCGTCTATATTTCGGGTGTCTATGGCAACCACAATACACTGACTACCAAACTCTTTGGCCAAGTCATAAACCAATTGTGGATTTCTTACTGCCGAGGAATTAACCGACACTTTGTCGGCACCGGCATTCAACAATTTAGAAACGTCACTCACGCTACCGATCCCTCCCCCAACACAAAATGGGATATTTATAGCATGTGCTACTTTTTTAACCAATTCCAAAAGTGTTTTCCTCTCTTCAACAGTGGCTGTTATATCCAAAAAAACCAATTCATCAGCACCTTGCTCGGCATAAATCGCAGCCAATTCAACCGGATCACCCGCATCACGAAGGTCAACAAAATTGGTACCCTTTACGGTTCTTCCTTCTTTTATATCCAAACAGGGTATGATTCTTTTGGTCAGCATATTATGAGTCTTTTTTTTGTTCTGAGTAAATATTTGGACGAGCAATCTGCATGATGTTTTCGGGATTGTTTGCAAGTTCAAAACCAAATTGGGAATACAATGTATGGGCATCCTTAGTAATGAGCATCCACCTTCGAAGGCCTTGCAAGTCAGGATGTTGTTTTATTGTTTCCATCAACCATTTCGAAAGTCCTTTTCCTCTTTCAGATTCCAGTACGAAAACGTCAGCCAGATATGCAAACGTAGTGTAATCAGAGATGATACGGGCATAGCCTACCTGAGTGTCCTTTTTATAAATTCCAAAGCAGAGTGAATTTTCGGCGGACCGACGGACAATCTCCGGAGGTATTCCAGGTGACCAATAAGTTTGGGACAGAAATCCTTGTATTACATCAAACTGTAACCTACTTTTGTCGGTGCTTATTTCATAGCCTTCGGTGTGTAAAGATTTACTCATAAAAATCTCTTTGATATTTCTTTCAGCGAAACCCTTCCTTCATAAATTGCTTTACCTACTATGACACCATAAATATTCATTTCAGCTAAATCTTCAAGGTCTTTCATAGCACTGACTCCCCCACTTGCAATTACATTTAAATCAGGAAACTGGTCTTGTATTTTTTTATACAAATCGAAAGAAGGACCCTGCAAAAGTCCATCTTTTGCCACATCAGTGCTGATAGTATATTTCACTCCTTTTTTTAGCCAACTTTCAATAAACTCGTAAACCCAAACTCCTGAATCCTCTTCCCAGCCACCTACTGCTATTTTTTCATTGCGGGCATCTGCACCTAAGATTATTTTTTCACCTCCATACTGGGTAATCCAATTCTCAAACATTTCCGGATTTTTGACTGCTATACTTCCACCTGTAACCTGTGATGCACCACAATCAAATGCCAGTTTTAGGTCTTCTTCAGACTGCACACCACCTCCAAAGTCAATATGAAGGCTGGTTTTTGAAGCAATATTTTCCAATACTTTGGCATTGGTAATCTTTTTATTTTTGGCACCATCCAGATCCACCAAATGTAACCGTTTCAAGCCTGCGTCTTCAAACATTTTGGCCACTTCAAGGGGATTTTCAAAATAAGTTTTTTTCTGAGAATAATCTCCCTGGCTTAACCTCACACACTTTCCATCAATAATATCAATGGCCGGAATAATCTGTATCATAATTTTAAAAAATTCTCAAAAATTTGTTGCCCTACACTACCACTTATCTCGGAATGAAACTGGCAGGCATAGAAATTGTCTTTTTGCAATGCCGCCGAATAATGTAAAATGTAGTCTGTCTTTGCTATGGTATAATCTGAAAGTGGGGCAAAGTATCCATGATTGTAATACACAAAATCGTTTTCTTTCAAACCTGAAAAAAGTCCGGATTTTAAATCAAAAATATCATTCCAGCCCGTTTGGGGGATTTTGAAACCCTGAGTTTTTGAAAATCTCTTTACGTCAACATCAAAAACACCCAAACACTCGGTGTTACTTTCTTCAGAATACCTGCAAAGCAACTGCATACCTACACAAGTACCTAAAAATGGTTGTTTGAGCTGAGGTATCAATTGATCAAGGCCTGACTCTCTGATACTTTTCATTGCCGAGCCCGCTTCACCTACACCGGGAAAAATGATTTTTTTCGCCTCTGAAATTTTTTCGGGATCATCGGTATATTCGTAAGAGGCTCCAATGCGTTCAAGAGCGTATATCACCGACATGATGTTTCCCGCATTGTACTTGATTATGGTGACGTCAGGCTTATTCAAAATTATCTTTGGTATAATTAGCTTCAAAATTACGGTATTAATACCAAAAATAAAACCCGACTAATTTGTCGGGCCTATTTGTTCGCTAAATTTGTCAGGAAAAAATCTTTTGTGTAATGGACTGATTATTAATTTAAAAAATGCAAAATAAATTATACTTTAAGCAATTCCAAAATAATATTTCGATATTTTGGAAAAATAAGTAAAACTCAGTGCTTTTTTAATTTTTCAACTCCAAAACATCATTATTATTTTAACAATTTGTCTTAAATTTCTGTTAAATGATATAAATTTGTTTTTTCTAAGCAATAACTTCTTAAACACTTTTTCGGAAGTGTCTTTTACTTAATGACCCTATCTATTGAAGAAATACAGGCTCCTATTGCCTCAGAGATGAAAAACTTTGAAAAAAAGTTCAGAGAGTCAATGAGAACCAATGTCATGCTTCTTGACCAGATCATGAAGTATATAATCCATCGTAAAGGGAAGCAAATCAGACCCATGTTTGTATTTTTGTCAGCAGGTACAATTGGTGAAATTGCCGAACCCACCTATCGTGGAGCTACATTGATAGAGTTGGTTCATACTGCCTCACTTGTTCATGATGATGTGGTTGATGAGTCAAACTACAGAAGAGGGTTTTTCTCAGTAAATGCACTATGGAAAAATAAAATTGCCGTTTTGGTTGGAGATTTTTTATTGACAAAAGGACTCGACCTAAGCATAAAGCATAAAGACTTTAATTTGATGGCGATTGTCAATAATGCTGTAAAAGAAATGTCGGAAGGTGAGCTGTTGCAAATAGAAAAAGCAAGGAGGCTGGATATTACTGAAGACATTTATTTTGAGGTAATCAGGCAAAAAACAGCTTCGCTTATTGCATCATGCTGTGCAGTGGGAGCAGCCTCTACCGGTGCAAATGAAGAAATTATAGAAAAAGCCAGGCTTTTAGGTGAAAAAATAGGAATGGCTTTTCAGATAAAAGATGACCTTTTTGATTTTGGTACTGATGAAATAGGAAAACCTACAGGTATTGATATCAAAGAAAAAAAGATGACTTTGCCTTTGATTTTTGCTCTCAACAAATGTTCATGGCTGGAAAAAAGAAGGATTATTAATCTTATAAAAAATGAATCAGACAAGCCTGCCAAAGTTCATGAAGTGATTGCATTTGTGAAATCATCAGGCGGTATAGAATATACAGAGAAAGTCATGCATAAGTATGTGGACGAAGCCAACGAAATTCTGGATGATTTTAAAGATTCACCCTTTAGAACTTCTCTTAAAAATCTGATAAGGTTTACCATTGAAAGAAAAAAATAAAAGCATTAAACAAAAAACCCCGGTTGATCCGGGGTTTTTTGTTTGCATTATTTTGTGTTTGAAATTAAATCACATAAAATTTTCTCTGATTCATTGAGATAAACATCATCATCATCAGAACTACTGTTTGATTTACTTATTTTCTTAACAGCTTTTCGGTTCTTTTCCGAGTCCTCTTTCTCTTTTTTACGTATTTCATAATTCAAAGAATATTCATTTTTTTCCTTCAGAATTTTGTATTCATCCAAATCAGAAACTAAATCTTTCAGATCCTGATCTGATTTAAGTCTTGACTGGAATTTTGAATTAAGTTTATTAATTAATTTATCGTTAATATTTCCTTGCTTTTCAAATTCTGCCAATTCAACCTGGTCATAAGGTAGGGCGGTAGGTTGTGAACTCTCCCCCATTTCGTCAGGGTCAAAAGGCGATGGTAAAGCAATGTCAGGTTCTACTCCCTTTAATTGGGTACTATTTCCTGTAATTCTGTAAAACTTCTCGGTAGTAAGTTTTAATTGTCCATACCTTTCTTTGTTTTCAAAACCAACACCCATGGCCACATTGCCATTCCCTGCTACAGACCCTCTATTGTTATTTCGGGAAGCATTTCGAGGGGAATTCAGAAACTGATCCAGATCAACCAATTGCTGCACGGTACCTTTTCCATAAGACCTCTCCCCTACGATAATTCCTCTTTTATAATCCTGAATAGCTCCTGCAAAAATCTCTGAAGCCGAAGCGGAAAATCTGTTTTGCAATATCATTAGTGGACCACTGTAAACCAACTCTTTATCTGTATCGTATTCAACATCGACTTTCTGACGAGAACTACGACGCTGAACCACAGGACCTTCAGATATAAACAGCCCGGAGAGATTAATGGCTTCTGTCAATGAGCCACCACCATTATTACGTAAATCAATCAAAACACCATCAACACCTTTTTCTTTAAATTCAAGTAGAAACTTCTTTACGTCTTTGGTTGTAGATTGGAAATCACCTCCTTTTCGGGCGTCTTCAAAATCGCGGTAAAACATGGGGATTTCTATCATTCCGATTTTGAAATCTTTTTTATCATGTTTAACATCGATAATTTTGGACTGTGCAACTGCTTCTTCAAGTTTGATTTTCTCTCTTTCAAGTCTCAAAATCCGCGGCTCAGAACCTGCCGGTGCATCAGAGGCGAGTAATTTCAACCTTACAATTGTTCCTTTTTTCCCTCTGATAAGTTTTACGGCGTCGTCGGTCAACCAACCAATAATATCCTGATAATCACCGTCATCACCTTGGGCAACGGCAACAATATAGTCGTTTTTATTTCCTTGACCGCTTTTAAACAAAGGACCACCGGGAATAATCTCTTTGATCATGACATAATCACCTTCATTCTGAAGTGTAGCTCCTATTCCTTCCAAAGACTGACTCATTTCAATATTAAACTGAGCGGCAGTACTGGGAATCATGTAGGAGGTATGAGGGTCAATGGTTTCTGTAAAAGAATTGACAAATGTTTGGAAAACATCTTCAGATCTCCATTTCAAGACTCTGGTCTCATACATGTCGTAGCGTTTATTCATTGTGGCTACAATTGCACTGTCGGTACTTCCGCCCAATTTGAGACTAAGTGCCTGACTCAGGATGATTTTATCCCATACTTTGTCAAGCTCGGCTTCAGATTTAGCCCAGGGAGATTTAGATCTGTTTACTTCATAAGTATCATTTGTAGTAAAATCCAAAGGTTTACTTAAAAGGTTTTTAATATAAGCATGTCTTTCTTTGTACTTTTTTCTATAAAGATTAAATACTTCGAAAGGTGCATCTACATCACCTGAAAGTAATGCCTCATCAATTTTGTACTGATACTTTTCAAAATCTTTGATTTCTTCAGCCGTAAAATAAGCCCTGGAGCCATCCACATTGTCGATAAAACTCTTCCATACTTTTGCAGACAGAGAATCGTCAATCGAAAACTTACTGTAGTGGTAATTATTTAGGAATTGAGTTACAAAAGCCTGCACTTTTGTCTGGGATGCTGTTGGCTCTAAATCGGCATAACTGTATTTTGGAGCTTCGGTTTGGGCAATTGATACCAAAACCGACAATGTTCCAAGCCAGGTCAAAAATGTCTTTTTCATAATTTGTATTTCGCTATAAAATTGCTTTATTTAACAATTTCAATCAATTCCACATCAAATATCAAAACCTGATTTGGGCCGATTGAAGGAGGTGCCTGCTGACCATAAGCAAGATCAGATGGAATGTAAAGTGTCCATTTTGACCCAACACTCATCAGCTGCAATGCCTCAACCCACCCTTTTATCACCTGAGTTACCCCAAATGTGGCCGGCTCGCCTCTGTTTACTGAACTATCAAAAACTGTACCGTCAATGAGTGTTCCGTGATAATGTACCTTAACTCTGTCAGATGCTGCCGGCTTGGGGCCTTCAGCCATTTTTAAAATTTTGTATTGAAGTCCACTATTTAACGTAGTTACTCCTGGTTTTGATTTATTTTGAGATAAAAAAGTTTCTCCCTTAGCCTTATTTTCATTACCCACCTTATCACTTTCTCTCTGAAAATAGGATTGAATAAAGGCACTCGAAGACTCTGAAGTCATCACAGATTTATTATTTGCGATGGCATCTTTAATCGCTCTCGCTAAAATATCAGGATTAACGTCGAGTTTTTGATTTCTAATATTATCGCCTACATTGATCCCGATGGCATAACTTAGTGAATCAAGAGCAGTTTTTAAGGATTGAGCCTGAGTTTTGCTGAATGTGATAACTGAAACAAAAAGAATTACAAATACTTTTTTTGAGGATAATTTCATTTTTTATATTATAAGTTTTACAAAAATATTTCTCTAAATACGTTAGAATGACAAAAAAACGTAATAAATTTAACATTTTTAACATAAAGATTAACAAATTTTACCGTTAATAGTTTGTGGTATAATTTTTGAAAATCTATTGTTGAGTAATTTAATCAATAAAAAAATGTCTTTTCTTAATAAAATCAAAAGCTCTGT
Source organism: Cytophagaceae bacterium (assembly GCA_016722655.1). Lineage (NCBI taxonomy): Bacteria > Pseudomonadati > Bacteroidota > Cytophagia > Cytophagales > Cytophagaceae > Cytophagaceae bacterium. Next base: position 2,409,553 of record JADKIR010000004.1, on the reverse strand, counting down.
TAAATCAGCATTTAACACTTTTAAAAAACCATATCATTCTTCTACACTTTCTTTCAGAGGTTTTTTGCATGCTTTAGCTATAGCAACAATTATTTTTTTGCTGTTATATTTAGTTAAGCCATTTGGCTTAAGTTTTCTAGAAACCGAACAAAGGAATATGGCAATTTCCATTTCAGGCTTGATTGCTCTGGGAGCTATGCTGCTTTGTGAGTTTGTGTTGCCTTTACTGGCAAAAGAATATTTTGATGAACATCATTGGACCGGCTCGAAACAATTAGTACAGTCTTTATTAATGTCGTTTTTGATTATCGCCGGTTTGGGAATCTATTGGAATACTATTCCGTTATCAGGTTTTTCATTTCCGGTTGACAGCATATTGTATTTTGTATATTCTATAATTCCGATTATTATTTTTATTTATTTACAGGAAAATATTCATACCAACAAATTCACCAAAAAGGCTGAAAACCTCAATTATGAATTGGCTTCTAAGAATATTATTAACTCAGAAAATCCGTTAAAAATATTGGTTTTTCTGGGTCATGGGGAAAAACTAAGTTTAATCCCAAATCAATTGATTTATGCTAAAATAAGTGAAAACAGCACGGAGTTTTATTATCAAAACCCATTAGGTATTGATAAATCTATCATCAATATTACAGAAAAAGAGGTGAGGGAAGAATTGGGTCATCATCCCCAATTTATAAAATTTCACAAAAACATTGTGCTAAATGCCAATGCAATTATGAAAGTAACCGGAAATGCCCGTGGTTATGAAATTGCGATTGCTAAAGTAAACGAACTGGTAAAGGTTTCGAACCGATACCGTAAAAACCTGGAAAATATTTGATTGACTCCAATGGTCCAAACCGTAATTTTCTCTTGAAAATTTACGGTTTGATTTATTCTAAAAACCTTTCATCCAGGTCTTTTGATATTTCATTACCATTTCAATCACTTCTCTTACTGCTCCTTTTCCTCCTGATTTTTCACAAATAAAATCGGCAAAGTCAAGAACTTCTTGTGAAGAGTCCTGTGGACAACAAGAAAATATTTTAAATTTTTGCATCAAAAGCAGATCTGGAATATCATCACCAATATACAACACCTCATCTTCTTTTAATTTGTTATCAGACAAGTATTTTTCAAAAATTATGGGTTTCTGGTCGGTTCCAACAGCCAGAAAAACGTCGTTGATTCCCAAGCCCTGAAGTCTTTTTTTTATACTTTCCTGTTTTCCTCCTGAAATAACAGCCATTTTATATCCCTGGTTGGCAGCCATTTGAACAGCATAACCATCTCTTACACTAAAAATGCGTTGTATATCATTTTCACCAACGAGAATAGTCCCATCGGTAAAAACGCCATCCACGTCAAAAACGAAGGTTGTAATCCTACTTAATTTTTCTTTAATTCTAATTTCCATTTTCTATATTCAAAAAAGCTCTTAATCCTCTGGAAGATTATTGAAGACATTTCAATAAAAACAAAAAACGAGGGTTTCCCCTCGTTTTCCAAATTTATTTTCTAAAATTTCAGGCTTTACCTTTGTTTAGTTCTTCCTGCCATTTTTTCAGTTCATCCCATTTGCCGTCACGGGCCATAGCCGACTGCTGAGGCCATGTAGCAGGGTCATGCATCTGGAATCTTGGACCAGCAGCATCGAGAATTTCTTTTATTTTTTCAACGGGAGTTTCAGCCAATTCTGCAAAAGTATAAATACCCGCATTGTGACATAACTCTTCAATTTTTGGTCCGATACCTTCCACTACTTTCAAATCGTCTTTTTTTGTACTTTTTGCTTTGGGAGCAATTGAGGCAGCAGCCACGCCGGCAGCCACGCCCGCAGCACCTGAAATACCGGCATCTGCAGATACCTTTGGAGCTTCTACTGAAACTTTTGCTTTACGACAAGCCTCCAATTCTCCTTCAAGAAAATTAATCCTATCCTGCAATTCAGCAGCATGAGACTTCAATCTTCCGCCAATAAGGCTGGAAAGTAACCACCACAATAATAGCCCAAGGCCAAGTAAGAACAAGAACAGATCCCAAGGGAAGTTTTTTAATAAACAGAGTATATTTTCCATTTTTAATATCTTTTTAAGTGTTTTATTTTAATAATCTGATTGAAACGCGTCTATTTTTAGCTTTATTTTCTGGAGTATCATTGGCAACAATTGGCTCTGTCTCCCCTTTACCATCCACAATAAGTGCATCGGCAGAGAATCCTTCTTTTGACAGAATTGTTTTAACCAAATTGGCTCTCTTTTCTGACAAAGCCAGATTGGAGGCATCGTCGCCATCACTATCGGTATGGCCGGTTACGCTCAGTTTTTCAGCCGGATTTTTTGCCAGATATGCTTTGGCAGTAGCTAACCAGGCTTCAATTTCAGCACTTCTGTTAATAGAAGATTTACCTGAATCAAAATAAACATCTAAAGGTTCAAATAGAACACTTTCTTCAGGAGTCATAGCAACTTGTGCAGTATCGGCTTGCAAACTATCTGCTGCAGGAGCTGCAGAAATAACCTGCTCAGCAGGAATCGAATCACCAGTACCACAATGTGGTTGGCGGTAACAATTCCAAAACCAACTGTAAAGCAATGACCCCAGAAAGATTAATAGTGGTATCAAGAATCTGTTCATGATATAGAAAGGGGTTAAAAATTGAAAAAGATTTTTGGACTACAATTTAATACAAAATTCACAATCCCAATTAATTAGACATTTTTTTTTCAAAAAAGTAACAAAAAAAAATTGGAATCAATAAAAAAGGAGAACCCCTTCAGATTCTCCTCAATTATTTATATATCAACCTAAGTTTACCGGTTCATGGTCATCAAGAATTCCTGATTGTTCCGTGTTCCTTTCATTTTGGCAAGTAAAAACTCCATAGTTTCCATAGGATTCATATCCGCCATATACTTTCTGAGCAACCATACCCTTTGCAACTCGTCTTTGTCCATTAATAGGTCTTCACGACGTGTACCTGAGGCAAGAATATCTATTGATGGGAACACCCGCTTGTTGGCCAAACGACGATCCAGCTGCAATTCCATGTTACCGGTACCTTTAAATTCTTCAAAGATAACCTCATCCATTTTTGAACCGGTATCTATCAAAGCAGTAGCTACAATCGTAAGTGAACCACCATTTTCTATCTTACGGGCTGCACCAAAGAATCTTTTAGGTTTATGCAATGCATTGGCATCCACACCACCTGAGAGAATTTTACCTGAAGATGGCATCACCGTATTGTAGGCACGAGCCAAACGTGTAATTGAGTCAAGCAAAATCACTACATCATGGCCTGATTCAACCAATCTTTTGGCCTTTTCAAGTACCATTCCTGATACTTTTACGTGCTTATCGGCAGTTTCGTCAAAAGTTGATGAAATAACCTCTGCCCTTACACTTCGTTGCATATCTGTAACCTCCTCGGGTCTTTCGTCAATCAGAAGTATAATCAAATATATCTCGGGGTGATTAATCGTAATAGCATTTGCTATCTCTTTCAGTAATACAGTTTTACCTGTTTTAGGCTGAGCCACAATCATTCCCCGCTGTCCTTTTCCAATGGGCGAAAACAAATCCAACACCCGGGTTGACATAATGTCAGGTCGGGTACTTAAACTGATTTTATCCTGTGGAAATAGTGGAGTGAGGTATTCAAATGGAATCCTGTCTCTGATTTCTTCAGTAGTTTTCCCATTAACTGAGATTACTTTTAATAAAGCGAAATACTTCTCGCCGTCTTTTGGCGGTCTTACCGAACCCTTAATGGTATCTCCGGTTTTAAGGCCAAAAAGTTTGATTTGAGATGGGGAAACATATATATCATCGGGACTGGCCAGGTAGTTGTAATCTGCCGAACGAAGAAAACCGTAGCTTCCCTCACTCATGATTTCAAGAACACCGGTATTTTCAATCAATCCGTCAAATTCTTTTACCAAAGTATTGAATTGCTTCCTGATTGAGCGTGCATAGTCTTCTTTTCTTTTGGCCTCCTGTCTTTGTTCTTTGCTGATTTCATCATCAGGCAATAAACCCAGGTCTTCATCAGTGATATCCGGAATATCTACTTCTATATCAGAAAGGTCAATTTCATCAGAAATAGAAACCTGAGGGGTTTCTTCTTCCTCATTATTTTCCTGAAATATCTCATCATCTTCATTTACTAAAGCATTTGGATATTTTTCGGCTTTCTTTTTAGGCTCAATAGTGGTTGCATGAGTGGTAAACAAACCAGGAGTCATGGTATCCTCTGAAACAATGCGGGTAATCCGTTTTCTTTGTCTGGGACTTGATTCCTGTGAAGCTGACTCTTCCTCCGGTTTAACAGTTTGAGGAGCTTCAGCAGCTGGTTCCTGAGTGATTACTGGAGCTGGAGTTTCTACCACCGGTTCAGAAACCTGAACAACTACCTCTGGAGTTTTTTCTGGCTCAGGAGCAGCAGTTTTTGAAATCCTTGATTTAGTTGCTTTGACTTCAGTTGACTTCACTGCAGCGGCTTTGGGCTCACTTTTTACAGTATTCTCCTGATTTTTGGGCTGTTTGTCAATAATCGTTTGTATGATTTCTTTTTTTGAAGCACTCCTGTCATAATCTATATTCAGATCAGCACAAATACTTTTAAGTTCAGACAGAAGTTTGGTCTTCAGGTCGTCTTGTTGATACATATAATATGTTGTTTAAGAAAACAAAACAGAGGGTTTGTAAAACAAATGATTGAAAAAATCTAAAACAGATGATTTGCGTTTTTGAAATTACTAATCGGAGAGTTTCCTGAGGTAATTCTATAATTTGTATGCAATTTTAGTACAAAAAATGTCTTTATACAAAAAAAAAACAAAAAATGATTATAAATAACCTTTAAAAACAAATTTTGCCGGCCCAATCAGATGAATATTAGAAAAATCTGACAAATTTGATTTATTAAAACTAACTTTCAGCTGGCCTCCCAAAGTGTTAATATTTACGATTTCGGAAGTACTTTTGACAAAATGAGAAACAATTGCTGCGGCAGTCACTCCGGTACCACAAGAATATGTTTCATCTTCAACTCCCCGCTCGTAAGTTCTGACTTTAATTTGGTCAGGATTTGAAATTTCCGTAAAATTCACATTTACTCCTCCTCTGGCTATCCATTTTTCAGAATATCTTATCGCCGAACCCACAGTTTTAACATCAATTTTTTCGATATTTTCTACAAAAACAATCAAATGGGGTGAACCTGTATTAAGAAAATAACCTTCCTCCTCATCTGTAATAATTGAAACATCAATCATTTTGAGCGATACCAACCCATCATGAATTGCTGAATCATGAGGGCCATCGACTGCAATAAAAGTTGTTTTTTCTTCAAAAATTCCCAAATCTGATGCAAACTGTACGGCACATCGGCCGCCGTTGCCACACATAGAGCCTTCCCGGCCATCGGAATTATAATATTTCATTCTGAAATCATATCCTACAGCATTTTCTATCATTATGAGACCATCGGCACCTACACCAAACCTTCGATGACAGGCTTGTTCAATTTCCTGTGTAGAAAGGCTGACTTTTGATTGGCGATTGTCAATCATTATAAAGTCATTTCCGGTTCCATGATATTTAAAAAATTCGGTCATTTCAGAAATTTTATTTATAAAAAAAAAGTCACCTCAGAGAGATGACGTTTTTGTACAAATTATGAAAAAGCTATTACTTAAAATCTTAATTTGTCAGTGAAGACAAAATTATTTTTTTAATTCTTTGATTCTTGCGGCTTTACCGTGCTTACCTCTCAGGTAATACAATTTAGCTCTGCGTACTTTACCTCTTCTGATCACTTCGATTTTGTCAATTGAAGGAGACAAAACAGGGAAAATTCTCTCAACACCTACACCGTTAGAAATTTTCCTTACGGTGAAAGATTCTCCAGTGGTGCCATAGTTTTTACGTTGTATAACTACACCTTGGTAAAGCTGAATACGCTCTTTGTTACCTTCAATAATCTTTACGTAAACGTTTACTGTGTCACCAGCCTTAAAATCAGGAACTCCGGCTTTTGTGGCCAAAAATTCTGACTCTACAAATTTAATTAAATCCATTTTATTTTAATAAAAAAATTAACAAAAATTTACAGGTGCAAAGAGGCTTCTTTCAGGCAAAAGAGGCATTTACTGAAAATGAGGTGCAAATATAATAAACATTAAGCTATAAATCAAAGAGTTCTAAAAAAAATCTGACAGACCATTTTGTAGCCTTTAAGATGCTTTAAGCCTGAGTTATCACTAACTCACTTTTTTTGTATTTTGAAGACTCTAATTTGTCAGCAGTTAAAACCCTGATTTCATTGGCCAGAGCATTGATTAGGCGTAATTTGGCAAAAGGTCGGAAATATACCAAACTCACTTCCCGAACCGGAATTGGCGAAGAAAACGGGCTTATTTTCTTTTGTTGGTCTGAATTCATTTTTTTTACATATAATTCCGGCAATAAGGTGAGCCCACCATAACTATCGACCATATTTAGCAAAGTATCAAAAGTATTGGCTTCAAATTTTAATTGCCCAGGAGTGTGATCACTACTCTTCAAGGAACAAAACTGCAAAACCTGGTCTCGCAGACAATGCCCTTCTTCGAGTAACCAAAGATTATTTCGGTTGATTTCCTCGGGAATCAGATATTTTTTGGAAGTGTCAAGATTCCCGTAAACCATCAGCATTTCATAATACAATATTTCTTCCTCCAAGTCGGTGTTGGAAATAGGGGTGGAAAGTATTCCGGCATCTATGTCACCATTTTTTAAGAGTCTTACAATATTGGAAGTGGTAAGCTCCGAAATCTCTAGTTGAAGTTCGGGGAATTTTTCCAGTACAGGCTTAATCACAATGGGCAATAATGAACTCGCCACAGTAGGAATTACTCCTACCCTCAATTTTCCCTCAATTTTATTGAAAGCAGATTTCGAAACAGTTTTAAGTTGTTGGGCATGAAAAAGCACTTTTTTAGCTTCCACTATAATATCTGATCCACATTCAGTAGTCATAATTGGATTGGACTTTCTATCAAAAATCGAAATACCCAATTCTTCCTCCAATTTTTTGACCATCGCACTTAATGTGGCCTGAGTTACGTTGCAAAATTCTGCTGCACGGCTGAAATTTTTTAACTGATTGACGGCGATTATGTATTCTAATTGTTGAAAATTCATAACTATAGATAAAAACTATAGCAAATATAGAATCTTTCAGTTTTATCTATCGTAAATTAGAGATTAATTTTGAAGAAATTTTTAGAACAAAAGATAATTTAAACATAAGTAAAAATGGAAAATGTAACAGAAAAAACATTCTCAATGCCAAGAATCGGCGATAAAGCACCTGCTTTCAAAGCGATAACTACACAAGGTGATATTAATTTCCCACAGGATTACGAAGGAAAATGGACGATATTTTTCAGTCATCCTGCTGATTTTACACCAGTCTGTACTTCAGAATTTATGACTTTTGCGAGTATGGAACAGCAATTTAATGACGCTAATTGTGAATTACTAGGCCTTTCAGTGGATGGACTTTACAGCCACATTGCATGGTTAAGAACTATCAAAGACAAAATAGAGTACAACGGAATGAAGAATGTAGAGGTTAAGTTCCCGTTGATTGAAGACATCACGATGGAGATTTCAAAAAAATACGGAATGATACAGGACGGAGAAAGCAGTACCAAGGCCGTCAGAGCTGTATTTTTTGTTGATCCTAAAGGGATTATCAGAACTATTATTTACTACCCGTTGAGCCTCGGACGTAACTTTCAGGAACTTTACAGAGTATTGATTGGCTTGCAGACAGCTGACAATTTCAGCATTGCAACGCCAGCCGATTGGCAGCCAGGTGACAGGGTTATTGTACCAACAGCAGGTTCGTGCGGAGTAGCTAAAAAACGTATGGATGGTGAGGAAGAAGGAATTGAATGTTACGACTGGTTCTTCTGTACCAAACCTATCAGCAAAGAAGACGTAATGAATAGTATTTTAAAATAATTGATATTTTCAGGTTGGTTGGAATCAAAAACGGGTAAAATTTTGCCCGTTTTTTTCACAAAACCATTTCCTTAAATATTTTGTCAAAAGTGTTCTCAATATTTGAAGAGAAACCGGGATGTACTTCTGATGTCTGAATAATAGTACTTCGTTTGGCGGTTAACCATCTGAATCTCGACGGGGCATCTTGCTGACCTATCACACCAGAATCAGGGGTAGCATTACAAATTTTTTCAAATGCAAAAATATGGTTTCCAAGCTCTTCAAAATCAATTGCGGGAAACAGGCAGTTGATTTTTTGGCTGTCTAAATGGGTTTTTATAAAAACTTTTTTTAGATTTTTGCAATACAAAACCAGACCAATATTGAGATATTCGCCCCGCTCCACTCTGGGTACGAGCCTTATTACCGCATATTCAAACCAGTTTTTCTCTTGCATTTTCGGCTTCAGAAATAAACTTTGAGGAATTTTTCAAACGTAATTTCAGGAAATCCCTGTATAGATTTCTACTGATTCCGGGATCAGAAGATATCCAGACTTCCGGAATTAAATCCACGATTTTATCAATAAACTCAGGAGTAAACTTTTGGAGAATTGCATCATTGACTTCATTTAAAGAGGCACTTTTCTGCAATAAAACATGATCCTTTATCTGCTGAAAAGGCTTTGATGCCTGTTCCTCCCAATTTTCGGGATTATGATGAAAATATAAAGAAGCTCCATGATCAATCACCCACAGTTCTTTGTGCCATATGAGCATGTTGGTGTTTCGGGCTGTGCGATCGATATTCATCAAAAAAGCATCGAGCCAAACGATTTTTGCGGCCAGAAATGCGTCAATATCATTTACAACTGCATCAAAAGTGATAGAACCTGATAAATAATGCAATCCCAAATTAAGTCCGGTACTGAATTGTAGTAAATCCTGAATTTCCTCATCGGGTTCGGTACGTCCAAAACCTTCAGCCAACTCGGCAAAAACCACTTCCGGCACTTTTAAGCCGATTGCTCTAGCCAATTCGGCACCAATAAAGTCGGCAATAAGGGCTTTCGCACCTTGTCCGGCACCTTTAAATTTCAAGACATACAAAAAACCATCGTCGGCCTCCACAATTGCCGGTAAAGAACCGCCTTCACGAAGCGGATTGATGTAACGGGTAATATTTACAGTCCTGATTAGTGGCATTTATGCTTTAACTTTTCCCCAACCCAGGGTATTAATCATCCAATTGGGCAGTGGTTTTTTGTTTCCACGTTTTTTGAGGTCTATAAACCATCCGATTTTTTTCAAAACCGGCACTTTATGGGTTTCTACAAATTCTATCAAAGTACCATCCGGATCTTCGATGTAAGTAAAACGACCGGCAGCATCACCCATATCAAAGGAATTGGCACTATCTACCGTAAATGGAAAACCTTTCGAGGCTAAGTTTTCACCCAATTTATCCATATCAAGGGCATCGAAACACAAATGGATAAATCCTAGATCTCCCCATGAACGGCCTTGCATAATGGTTTTTACAGGTT